>CAYSPV010000038.1:0-2660 GCA_964433025.1 uncultured Staphylococcaceae bacterium | reverse complement strand
AGTTGATAAGTTATATCTCTTGGATCATCCAAAACAGTTGTTTTAATTTCTAATATTGTACTTTCGTTTGATAAATCACATAATCCCAAAATATTAGCATCTTTGTTAACCACTAATTCTTGAGAATAAATTGTATCTGTATTAAATAATTTTTTAATATATTCGACTACTGGTCTTATCTCTTCTTTTAGTGTGAGCAATGAATCATTTACTTCTTTTTCCAGTTTCTTAACAGCAATTACTTCTTCTTGGGTCTTAATTGGCTCACCTGTATCTCCAACTAATGCTTTTTCTTCTTTAATCATAAAGGAAACTGTTCCATCTCTGTTAAATGAAACTGGGATTGTATGTTCTTCTGTTTCCAGTTTACCAATATATTTTAGTTTTCTTTTGTTCTCGTATAAAAATTCAAAAGAATCGATTTTCTTAACATTTAGCATACTGTTGATTAAATGCTCAATAGTCATACCACTGATATTGTTTTCAAATCGATGTATATTATCTCTATTGATTTCAAATCTTTTTATTTCATCAACATGAGCGTGAATCTTAGGAATGTTAGGCAAATATTTCTTTAATTTTGTGTGAGAATATAAAAAACTAGCGGGAATTATATAATCTGAATTAAATTCATAAACTGAATTATTAATAATTATTAGTCTTTTATCGTATATCTTTTTAAATAATTCCCATTCTAATCTGCAGTCGTTTTCACCACTGTGAACTTCTGTTACATTATCGATATTAAATAATTTACATAGATTATCTTTGGTAACGCTTCCAAACGAAAATCGTGATGAGAAAACGTGACTTTTAATATCGTAAAAAGTTAACTTTTCAAATCCGTTTATATTTTTCCTTACTAGATAATTTCTTAATACATCTTTATCAAAAGTGGTATAAGTTAAAATTATTCTCTTATCTAATTCAAATTTATCACAAACATCATTAAATTCTTTTTGAGTTAAAGGCTTTTTTCCTATTAACATTGACTTAGTGATGCCGTTGATTTCTGTAGTGTATACATGTTTTGCCATTTCTAATGGAAGAAATCGATTATACATTAAACCATCATCTGGTTTAAAAATACTAATTGAAAGCAAATCATCATGTATCCTACTTATTCCATTAGTTTCCAAATCAAGAACAACATATTTTTTATCTATATCCATCGAATATATTTTATAACTTATAAGTGATAAAAACATTTATAAGTTAACTATGTGTCATTAATGTCTCATAGATAATAAAAAGCCCTCCTGGTTTAGGAAGGCTTTTAATAGTATAATTAACGTTTAGAGAATTGAGGTGCTCTTCTTGCAGCTTTAAGACCATATTTTTTACGTTCTTTAACACGTGCATCACGTGTAATCATACCTGCAACTTTTAAGGTTTTACGATCTACTCCTGCTTCTAATAATGCACGAGCAATACCTAATCTAATCGCACCACTTTGACCTGTAAAGCCACCACCTTTAACATAACAAATGACATCATATTTGTCTTTAGTGTTTGTTAGGGTTAATGGTTGAGTTAAATCCATTACTAATGTTTCATAAGGCATATAGTCACGGACATCTCTATCATTAACAGTGATCTTACCATTTCCACTTACAAGATAAACACGAGCTATAGAAGATTTTCTACGGCCAGTGCCATAATATTTGACTGATTCTTTTTTAGTAGCCATAAATTATCTCCTTTCTTAATATTTAAGCTCAAGTACTTCTGGTTTTTGAGCTTCGTGTTTATGATTACCATCAGCGTATACAAATAGTTTCTTTTGTATTGCTCTTCCAAGTTTACCCTTAGGTAACATGCCATGAACACATCTTTCCATCATTTCACATGGATAGTTAGTGATCATTTCTTTAGCACTTCTTTTTCTTAGACCACCATTATAGCCTGAGACATTGTAATAAAATTTTTCAGTTAATTTATTATTACCAGATAATGAAACCTTACTAGCGTTAATAACAATAACATAATCACCGCAGTCGACATTAGGAGTATAGATTGGTTTATTTTTACCCATTAATACTACAGCGACTTCGCTAGCTAAACGTCCTAATGGTTTATCACTAGCATCAATGACATACCATTTACGATTAATTTCATTTGGTTTTGCAATAGTTGTTTGACGTTGCATAACGTTATCTCCCTTCTTACTAATACTTGTATTCTTACCGGGACTACGAGTTTTAGCAATTAGTGCCGACTAAAATATTATTACATCGTATGTAATAAGTCAAGTATAAGTTTAATAAAGGAAGCCCCAGAAAATAGGGATAAATAAATATATAGACAAACAATATAAATATTTTATTAAAATCAAGATGCAAACAATAAAATTCTTGCTTTATTTATATTTAGTGATCTAGATTCTCTATTTTTTGGCACCAATTATGGCACCAATTATTTTGTTTTTGGCACCAATTATGGCACCAATTGTGGCACCAATTCGTAGGTAATTTTAGATTAATAATTAATAAAGATTTGTCAGAGATCTGTCACCAATTATTTTGCTAAACTTCAAAAAATAAAGTTACAAACTAATTTTTATATCAAAAACGATTAGGATCGTTTATTTGACCCTAATTAATGTTTAAACAAGTTAGTTGTTTACATACCGGGCTATAACTCTACGTTATGAAATACTG
>CAYSPV010000037.1:1715-3282 GCA_964433025.1 uncultured Staphylococcaceae bacterium | reverse complement strand
TGATGAAGCTACTTCTATGTTAGATCCTAAAGGTAGAAGTGATATTTTAGAAGTCATTAAACAACTTAAAAAAGATAATCCAAATTTAACACTTCTATCTATTACTCATGATATTGAAGAAGCTTATTTAAGTGATTATATAATCATCTTAGACAAAGGAAAAATAATAAAACAAGGGTCTCATAAAGAAATATTTTCTAATCTAGATGAATTAGAAAAATTAGGATTTCAAACTCCGTTTTTAATTACTTTAAAGGATAAATTAGCTAAACAAGGATATAACTTTAAAGATGTAGAAGATATTAGGGAGCTAGCTAAAAAGATATGCCAATTGATGTAGAAAACATTCATTATTATTATTTTAAAAAGACTCCTTTTGAATATCACGCACTTAAGGGTGTATCTTTTCATTTAGATGATCATTTCTTTATAGCGTTTATTGGGGCGACTGGAAGTGGTAAATCTACTTTAATTCAACATCTAAATGGTTTACTTACTCCTGAAAGTGGACAAATTAAAGTTGATGAATATTTGATCACTAATAATAAAAAGAAAAATAAAAAATTACATCAATTAAAAAAACATGTCGGTGTTGTTTTTCAATTTCCTGAATATCAACTATTTGAAGAAACAGTGGAAAAAGATGTCGCATTTGGACCTAAAAATTTTAAGGTTAATGATAAAGATGCTTTAGAGTTAGCACATAATGCCTTAAAAAGTGTTGGATTAGATGAATCATATTATGAACGTTCTCCATTTGAATTAAGCGGAGGAGAAAAAAGAAGGGTCGCTATTGCAGGTATACTTGCTCTTAATCCTGATATTTTAATTTTAGATGAACCTACAGCAGGCCTTGATAACATCGGTAAAACCGCGATTATGAATTTATTATTAGATTTATATAAGCAAGGTAAATCTATTATTTTAGTAAGTCATGATATGGACTTAGTAAATCAATACTGTGATGAAGTATTTGTTATGGAAGATGGAAACCTTATAAAAAGAGGAAAACCTAAAGAAGTATTTTTATCTTATGAAGGTAAAGGAGACTTACAAATTCCAAAAATATATGAGTTTTGCAGGCTTTTAAAAGAAAATGGTAAGGATTTAGATATTAATAAAATTAATAGTGTAGATGATTTAGTTAAACAATTATTAGAAAGGATGAAACATTAAAAATGGATTCAATTTCCTTTGGAAGATATGTTAACTATAATTCATTTATTCATAAGTTGGACGCTCGTAGTAAGTTTTTGATGTTGGTCTTATTAATGATAATGATATTTATGCCATTTTCTACCTGGTCAACATCAATTCTTTTTTCTTTAATTTATTTTGTTATATTACTCATCTTAATGGGTTTAACTCATATCTCCTTTAAATCATTTTTTAAAGGTTTATTTTCTATGTGGTTTTTACTTTTGTTTTTAATTATTATGTTTATTTTTATTCCAAGTACCACTCTTAATACAGTAGTGTTATATCAATTTAGTGATAACTATGCGATATATTGGGATGGTGTATATCAAGCTTGTTATATCTTTTTAAGACTTGTCTTAATGATGTC
>CAYSPV010000037.1:0-1615 GCA_964433025.1 uncultured Staphylococcaceae bacterium | reverse complement strand
AAAGATTTATTTACCACTTTAGGGGTTTGTTTAGTCGTAGGATTTATTATGTATTTGTCTATTGCTCATAATGATATTAATATAATTAATGTAATCTTTAAAACTGAATTAGGATTTTAAATTATGCGTTTACTAGCTACTTGTCAATATATTGGAACTAAATATTATGGTTGGCAAAAACAAAAAGGCCAATATGGTATTCAAGAAATAATTGAAAATGTTATTTCTCAAATTTTAAATGAACCTATAAAAATATATGCATCTGGAAGAACAGATGCTCAAGTGCATGCTTTAGGTCAAACATTTCATTTTGATGTAAATAAAAAAGTAGTGTTAGGAAAATTAAAATATTCTATTAATTGTTTACTTCCTAAAGATATTCAACTTACAGATCTAAAAAAAGTAGATGATAATTTTCATGCTAGATATGATGTAAAAGAAAAAAGATATTTATATCTTATTCATCTAGGAAGCGCGAATGTCTTTATGAAAGAATATGTAGAAGAAGTTTATGATCCATTTGATTTAGACTTATTTAAAGAAAGTTTAAATTTATTTATTGGAAAACATAATTTTAAAAACTTTACTTCTAAAGAAGAAGATGAAAAAGATTTTATAAGAACGATATTTAGTATCGATGTAGAAATTAAAAAAGATATTATTAATATCACTTTAAGTGGTGATGGATTTATGCGATATATGATTAGATATATCATTGGAACTTGTATTAATATAGCCACGAAAAAGATAAGTATTGATTATATTAATCAAGCTTTAGATAGTGATAAAGAAAGAGCAATATGCTCTTATAAATCACAAGCAAAAGGATTGTTTTTAGAGGAAGTAATATATTAAAATATATTAAAGAGGATTTTATTATGGGAAGACATTTTGAAGTAAGAGCAAAATCAATGGCGGCAAGCGCTGCTAAAAAAAGCGCAGTTAACATGCGAGCATCAAAAGAAATCTATATGGCGGCTAAATCAGGTGTACCTGATCCTAATGCTAACCTTGCCTTAAGAAGTGCTATTGATAAATGGAAAGGTCAATCAGTTCCAAAAGATGTAATAGATAGGGCTATTAAAAAAGCTCAAGGTGGAGATGTAGCTAACTATGAAAGTGGTAGATATGAAGCTTTTGGACCTGGTAATTCATATATTATTGTAGAAACTTTATCTGATAACTCTAATAGAGCTAATTCCGAAGTACGCGCAGCGATCACTAAAAAAGGTGGTCATATGGGCTCTGTTATTTATAATTTTACTGAATATGGAGTATTCACCTTTAAAGGTGATAATAGAGATGAAATAGAAGAAACACTTATCTTAGGAGATGTTGATGTAAGTGAAGTAAGTTATGAAGATGGATATATTAATGTATTAGTAACACCATCAGATTTTGCTAAAGCAAGAGATGTATTAAATTCTATTAACATCACAGAATTTGAAACAAGTGAAATTGCATTTGTTCCTAATGACTATATTCAAATAAGTGATACAGAAGATAAAAGAAAATTTACAGAATTATTAGATATGCTTGATAATTTAGAAGATGTTCAAGCAGTATTTCATAACGTAGAGTTATAGCCCGGTATGTAAACAACTAACTTGTTTAA
>CAYSPV010000036.1:0-3689 GCA_964433025.1 uncultured Staphylococcaceae bacterium | reverse complement strand
GGTCTTAGAATCATTAATTATTAAAGATAATATTGACCTATATATAACCATTAAAAATTTAAATAATTTAAATGAAAACGCTCTTCTTGCAGGTTCATATTTTGCTATAGAAATTCTACCTTTATCTTTCCAAGAATATCATATAGAAAACCAACGTAATGAAACTGAAGATTTTAATAATTATCTAATTAAAGGTGGATTACCAGTTTTAGTAAATATTGATGATAAAAGCATAATTAAACAATATTTAAATGACCTGTATCGAAGCGTCTTAGTGGATGAAATTTTAATTCATAAAAAAATAAGTGATACTGCATTGTTAAACAATTTAACACATTTTCTTATAGATAATATTTGCGAGCTTCTATCTTATAAAAGTATCTCTGACAAACTAAATGCATTAAATATAAAAACCAACCATTTAACTATAAAATCATATGTTGAAACGCTTATAGATTGTAAATTAATTTATAAGGTTGATCGTTATGATATTAAAAACGATACATTATTAAAATCTTTAAATAAATTTTATTTCTGTGATGTAGGTTTTATTAATAACTTATTTACTAAAAAGAAAAATAATATTAAAGGTCTATTAGAAAACCTAGTATTCCTAAAATTATTAAAAGATGAATATCAAGTCTACATCGGAAAAATTCATAATGAAGAAATAACATTTATTGCTTTTAAAGATGATAAAAGATGTTATTTCCAAGTAAAACCATCTGTTATGTCAGAAACTGATTATAATAACGCTATTAGTCCTTTAAAAAAGATAAATGATAACTACCCTAAATACATAATAAGCATGGATAAAATAGATCTTTCTAGCGAAGGAATTAATCAATTAAATATCGTAGATTTTCTTTTAAATTTTTAATAACTAATCTAGTAAACTATCTTCATTTAATAAAAATTCAAATAGATTCATATATATAATACCATTTTCATCTCTTTTTCTACTTATATAGTCTTTGACTATAACAATCTTTTTAAATGAATCAGGGACTTTTAATAATGGTCTTTGTTCTTGCTGCTTTTTTTCACCTACTGGCATAGATAAGGTTGATTGAATATAAATTCTATTACTTCCCTTATTAGCGACAAAATCGATCTCTAATTGTTTATAGAAATCTTTACCGTTTTCTTTACTTTTGTATTCAATTGATCCGATATCAACACTAAAACCTCTTCTTTTTAATTCATTAAAAATAACATTTTCCATAATATGTGATTCTTCATCTTGTCTAAAATTAATAAATGAATTCCTAATTCCTATATCGCTAAAATAGTATTTTAAAGGCGTGTCGATATATTTTTTTCCTTTAATATCATAACGGTTAGATTTTTCAATTATAAAGGCCTCTTCTAAATATTTTAAATATGACACTATAGTGTGTTGAGATATATTTAAATTTTGTTTGCTATTAAAAGTATCCGCTAATTTTTTAGGATTTGTTAAAGATCCAATACTTGAAGATACAATATTAACTAAACTTTCTAAAGCATTATTATTTCTTAATTTATTTCTTTCAATAACATCATTTATATAAGCATTTTTAGCTTGCTGATTTAAATATTTCATCTTTCTTTCATCACTGTTCATAGACATGATTAAAGGAAGGCCTCCATAAGTAATATATTCACTCCAACCTTTTAATTCATTACCATCATAAACAGACATAAATTCTAGAAAACTTAACGGATAAACTCTAATTTCTTCTCCTCGACCTCTAAATTCAGTAATTAAATCACTAGATAAGAATCTAGAATTACTTCCAGTCACATAAATATCTAAATTTTTAATATATAAAAAACCATTTAAAACATATTCAAAATTATTTACTAATTGTATTTCATCTAATAACAAATAATATATGTCATTATCTATAATTTTACTTCTAACATATTCATCCAAATTATTAGCATCTAAAAGTGAATTGTTTTTCATATCATCTAACGCTATTTTAATGATATGATCATCTGAAACATTATTTTCTATTAAATAATTATAAAATAATATATTTAATAAATATGATTTACCACATCTTCTAATGCCAGTAATAACTTTAATTAGTCCATCACTTTTAGCGGCAATTAATTGTTTTAAATAATAGTCTCTTTTAATTTCCATTTTTAAATTTTCCTACTATTATTTTATTACATTTCATATGCAATTCAATAATAAACTGCAAATTTACTCCGCTTTCGGAGTTTTTTTGCAGTAAGAAAATTGATATAAACAAAAAAAGCACTACGCTACTTTATTCTAAAACTTGCTCTAACTTATTATTCTTTTCGTATTGATAAATTACAAGTGCTCCAACAATATCCGCTAAATAAATAAAATGAGCTATTACACATATTAAATAAATAATCTTTTTCTTTTTAAAGAAACTATCTATTAAATAAACAATATTTGGACCACCTTCTACAAGTAAAAATAAATATGTAGAAATTAAAGAAATAGCCCATACTGTGGGAGCAAACGCAATTAAAAAGATATTAAATGTTCCTATCCACATAATTGCCCAAAAGATGAAATTAACAATAAAAAATGGAATAAGACCTAATTTAATTATAAGTGTCATCTTTAAAGGAGGTTTTTCTTGCATTAAAGAACGATTTTTAATACATAAAAGTAAATTAATAAATCCTAAAATTAATAAGACCACGATTATGCATAGACACGCTAAAAGTTGAGATTGTATAGGAACTGTAAATTCTTCATTAGTCTCCACTCCAATACATGCTAAAACAATGACACTAATAAGTAAAATTGCGTATACATTTAATAAAGCAAAACTGATATAAGAAAATAATTTAATCTTTTTCATAATTTAATCCCTGGATAATTATAAACTATACAATAGTTCTAAGAAAATAAAAAAGTTCGATAACTCGAACTTATATAAATTATTTCTGGCGGAGCAAGAGAGACTCGAACTCTCGCGCCAGTCACCCGACCTACGTCCTTAGCAGGGACGCCCCTTCACCAACTTGGGTATTGCTCCAGCTAGCCTATTTATAGTAGCAAAATAGGCATTTCATTTCAATAATTAATTGTTAATAAGATTTAGCAAATAAGACAACCTTTTTAGCTTTCTTTTTACATATAGGACATGTATCATCAAAAGGTTGTTGATTAAACGGTAAACATCTCGCGGTCGCAGTGGTTAATTCTTTAATTTTGTTTTCACATTCTTCATCTCCACACCACATCATCTTTGCATAACCGCCTCTATCAACGACTGCTTTTAATTCTTCATAAGAATAGACTTCAGTTATGTGATCTAAAAGATATTGATAAGCTTTTTCATACATTTCTTGATGTATAGTTTTCATTAGATTATTAATAGAGTCCACTAAATTATCTAAAGATACAGATATTTTACTACCATCATTTCTTTTAGCTAAAACACATGTATTATTTTCTATATCCCTAGGTCCTATTTCTAATCTAATAGGTACACCTTTTACTTCCCATTCCGCAAATTTATAGCCAGGTGTTTTATCAGATTCATCTATTTTTACTCTGATATTGTTTTTATCTAATAAATCATATATTTCTCTAGCTTTTGGTAAAACATTTGGTTTTTGTTGAGCAATAGGAATAATTACTACTTGAATAGGGGCTACATAAGGAGGTAATACTAAACCATTATCATCTCCATGTACCATAATTAAAG
>CAYSPV010000035.1:0-3812 GCA_964433025.1 uncultured Staphylococcaceae bacterium | reverse complement strand
ATTAGGACGTAAAATGTCTAAATCATTAGGTAATGGTGTAGATCCAAATGATGTCATAAATGAATTTGGAGCGGACGCTTTAAGATATTTTTTAACCACAAATTCCACACCTGGACAAGACATGCGTTATAGTAAAGAAAAAGTAGAATCTAGCTATAATTATTTAAATAAAATCTGGAACAGTGCTCGTTATATTTTAAATGTATTACCCGCTGATTTTAAAGTTAAACCAATTAATGTAAATAAGATAAGTGGTTTAGAAGTTTATATTTTAAATAAGTTAGAAGATACGATTAAAAACGTAACTAAAAATATGGATAAATATGACTTTAATGCTGCGTCTAACTACCTATATAATTTTGTTTATGATGATTTGTGTTCTAATTTTTTAGAAATGTCAAAAATATCATTACAAATTGAAGATGATAATAATAAAGATATTATTTATCAAGTCTTATATAAATGTCTTAAAACAGTCATTTTATTAATATATCCTTACACTCCATTTATAAGTGAAGAAATATATTTAAATATGCCCGAGCATTTAGAATCTATCATGTTAGAATCTTATCCTAAAATAGAAAGAAAATTTATTAATAATAGTTATGATGAACAAGTTTTATTATTGCTTGATTTTATAAAAGATGTAAGAAATTATAAAACTTCTCATAAACTTGCTCCTAACACTAAATGTAAGTTAGTTGTTAGTTTAAAAGATGAACCATTTAAAAACTTTATTAACTATTTAAAACGTTTTACCTTTGCTAGTGAAATAGAAGTTATTAATGAGTCATTAGTGGCAAAAGAAGGAGCGATATTTGTTCATAGATTAGGAGATATCCTAATTGAAGTGGAAGAAGATAAAAATAATATCAGAGAAACAATCTTAAAAAATATCGCTATTGAAGAAAGTGAAATTTTAAGAGCTTCTAAGATGTTAAATAATCCTAACTTTATAAATAAAGCACCAAAAGAAAAGGTGGCATTAGAAAAAGAAAAGCTTGCAAAACACCAACAAAATTTAGAAAAACTAAAATCTCAATTAAAAAATTTATAAATAATTTTTAAAACTTTTTAATATTTTTGCCTTTAAGTAATTAAGGAGGTGAAAATATGCAAGAAGTTGAAATTATGAAACGTTATGAATTAGAAAATCATATCGTTGGAGAAGCTTTAACTATCACAGCGGTTATGGCAGTTGTAGC
The DNA here is from genome assembly GCA_964433025.1 of uncultured Staphylococcaceae bacterium. GTDB lineage: Bacteria > Bacillota_I > Bacilli_A > RFN20 > CAG-826 > CAJOOD01. Next base: position 2,607 of record CAYSPV010000035.1, on the reverse strand, counting down.
AGTGGCCCTTGCCGCGGTTATTGTTTATCGTATATTTGTTTCTAGCGATGTTGATATTACCATTCCAGGTGGCTGGCAATTTACTTGGAGTTAAAATGAGTAGTTTTAAAAATTATCCCGCTCATTTAAAACCTAAAGAAAAAGCTCTTCATTATGGTATTGATTCTTTATCTGATATTGAACTTTTAGCCCTAATTATTAATACTGGCTATAAAGATAAATCAGTACTAGAGTTAGCAAGTGATATTATTAATAGTTTTTTTGGCTTAGCTAATTTAAATAATATTACTTATCAATCTTTAATTAAAATCAAAGGAATATCTAAACATAAAGCTTTGCTTATACTTAGTATTTTTGAAATTAATAAAAGAATTAATTTAGATAATATCGAAAAACAAAAACTTAATTTAAAACAACATCTAATCTCTAAATATCAGGTCATTTTTAAAAATAAGACAAGAGAAAATCTTTATATCATTTATTTAAATAATTTAAATAAGATCATTAAAGAAGAACTGCTTTATCAAGGTGTTAAAAACAAGTTAGTGTGTTCACCATATGAAATCATAAATAAAGTAAAAGAAAATGGAGCATCAAAATTTATTATTATCCATAATCATTTAAGTCTAGACTTAAAACCTAGTGATGAAGATATAAAATTTACTAACACCTTAAAAGAAGAATCTAATAAAAATAATCTTATTTTACTGGACCATATCATTATAAATAAAAACTCCTATTTTTCATTTAATGAATAAATATCTTTGACAAGTTTATATAACTTTGTTATATTAATCACGTTGTCGCCTTAGATGGCTACAACCGCCTTAAAAAGGTCTATATAAAAACAATCATAGATTGTTACCTTACAAGCGAGTAATTAGTTAAAAAGGAGGTCGACATTATGTATGCAATTATTGAAACTGGCGGTAAGCAAGTGCGTTGTGAAGTCGGAAGCAAAATCTATGTTGAAAAACTAGATGTTGCAGCTGGTGAAACATACACATTTGATAAAGTCTTAGTAGTGTCAAATAAAACTAGCAAATTTGGAAAACCTTATATTAAGGGCGCTAGTGTGACTGCTAAAGTTGAAAAGCATGGTTTAGGCAAAAAAATTCGTATTTATAAATACAAAGCTAAACACAATGAACGCAAAACTCAAGGTCATCGCCAACCATACACCTGCTTAGTCATCGAAAGCATTAATGGCTAATTATGATTACAGTAGAATTAAAAGGCATTAAAGAAAACTTTATAAGTCTAATCGTTAAAGGACACGCTAACAGCGATGAATATGGAAAAGATCTAATATGTGCGGCTGTAAGCGCTATCCTAACTGGAGGCTTTAATGCCATAAATGACAAGCATTCATTTGAAATGATATTAGAAGATGGAAATGCTCAACTTATTAAAAAAGAAGGTCAAGAAGTAAGTAAGCATGATCAAGTAGTCATTGAAACAATACTAACTTCTCTTCAAACCATAAGTGAATCATATCCATCATATGTAAAAATTAAAATTAAATGAGAGGAGATAAAAGATGATGTTATTTAAATTAAATTTACAACTCTTTGCTTCTAAAAAAGGTGTTGGTTCAACTAAAAATGGACGTGATAGTGAATCTAAACGTCTAGGCGCTAAAAAAGCTGATGGCCAATACGCTTTAGCAGGCAATATTATTTATCGTCAACGTGGTACTAAAATATATCCTGGTATAAATACTAAACGTGGTGGTGATGATACAATCTTTGCTACCAAGTCTGGTATTGTTAAATATGAAAGATGGGGAAAAAACAAAACCCGCGTTAACGTAATCGAAGTTAAATAAGCCACATTAAATAATGTGGTCTTTTTATAAAAAGTGATATTATTAAATTATGTTTATTGATCAAGTTAAAATCGAAGTTAGAAGTGGTAAAGGCGGAGATGGCGCGATCGCTTTTTTAAAAGAAAAATATCGTCCTTGGGGTGGTCCTAGTGGCGGTAATGGAGGAAGAGGTGGATCAATTTATTTTCGTGCTTCTAAAAAGATCAATACTTTATTTAATTTTCGCCATTCAAAAGTAATTATCGCTGGTGATGGTGAAAATGGAAAAAATAAAAATCAATTTGGAAAATATGCCGAAGATATTTATGTTGATGTTCCTATTGGAACAGTTGTATATCTAGAACCTGAACACACCTTTATTTGTGATTTAGATAGTGAAGGCAAAACTATATTAATTGCCAAAGGTGGAAGAGGGGGAAGAGGTAATGCTTGTTTTAAATCAAGCACGAATAGAGCCCCTAAAATTGCTCAAAATGGTGAACCTGGTGAAATTAAAAAATTAACATTAGAGCTTAAAATATTAGCAGACGTCGGATTAGTAGGATTTCCTAGTGTAGGAAAATCTACTTTACTATCTTTAGTAAGTAGAGCTACTCCTGAAATTGCCGATTATCCTTTTACCACAATTGAACCTAATTTAGGTGTTGTTTATTTAAAAGATGGTAATTACTTCGTATTAGCTGATCTTCCAGGTCTAATAAAAGGAGCTCATCAAGGAAAAGGATTAGGTTTAACATTTTTAAGACATGTTCAAAGATGTCGTTTAATTTGTTATGTTA
>CAYSPV010000034.1:0-4119 GCA_964433025.1 uncultured Staphylococcaceae bacterium | reverse complement strand
GCCCTATTTATTTAAGTCTAATTTCTTAATTAATAAAGAAAGGGAATTAAATTATATGAAAAAATTTAAAAAATTCTACATTGCCTTACTAGGAGGTATATTAGCATTAGGAGTAGGCACTGGCTCATTAGTTAGCAGTGTTACACCTAGTGCAGTAGAAGCTACAGATTCAATTTTTACAATTGAATTTACCGATTCAAATCTTTCTAATGGAACCTCTATTGGTGGTCTGCAATTTTATTCATTAGATAATATAGTACAAGCGTATGCACAAGATATGTTTGGTAGTAGTAGACCAACATACAATAGTGGTGGTTATATACAACTATATGCAGGAAATCAATTTCATGTTTCTACAACACAAGGCACGATAAGTCAAATTGAATTTACCTTTAATACAGGAAGTACTGCTAGTGATTATTTTACAGAATCTTATCGTGCTTATGATGATTATCACGATAGTACATCTTATAGTGCTTCTGGTAACACTTTATATTTTGAAAATGTTACAAGTTTATATGTTTATGTAAAGAGTCAAGTTCAAATAAAACAAATTGATGTAACTATTACTGGTGTAGTTTTTACTGAAGACATACCAGATGATGCACATATCGTTAATTTTAGGTATTTACAAATAAATAATGGTTATGATTTTGATTCATCATTAACTTCTGGTTATATAACTGTAAGTGCTGATTCTGGAACTGGTACTAAGCCTAAGTATTATACTTCTGGTTATATTGCATTAAGTGCAGGTAATCAATTTCAAATTTCTACTTCTGCAGGTAAAATTACTAAAGTTTATTTTACATTTACATCGACAGATGATTATTCTGTTTATGATTTTGATTCATATTATTCACAAATTAGTTTTAGCCACTATAGCAACACGCTTACATGTGATAGTACAACACAATTATCTCTATACACTAATGCTTCTATGCAAATAAGTCAAATCGGTGTAATACTTACTGATTTACCAGAAAAAGCTGTAGTAGAAAAAACAATCGATATTAGTTTACTAAATGTAACTGGTTATTCTATAATCAGCGATATAGAATTCGGCTATATAACATTACATCATGATGGTGAATATTCCCATGCACAGATTAGGGATAGTTATGTACAATATGATAGATATACATATTTTAATCTATCCACTTCATTAGGCGTTATAAGCAAAATTAAATTTAATTTCAGATCAGGTTCTGTTTCTAGTTTTGCAAGTTGGATAGCATTTAGTGCAGATACATCCACTAGTACGTTAACTTTTAATGGCGAAGAATCAATATCACTTTATTTGACCTCAAGCATCCAGATAACTAGTATCACAGTAACCTTACAACTTACTGCCTTAGAAGAAGCTATATATTGGGCAGATTCATTTTATAATGGTATAGTCTGTGATAATGGTGTTACTCCACCTGATAAAGATGCTTGGACTGAATTAAAAGAAGAATATGAAGAATTAACTAGTGATGCAAAAGCCTATTTTGCAAATGATAGAGAAAAGAACGCTGATCAAAGTATTGAAGCCGCAATTGAAAAATATGATTACATCATAAATAGATATGGAACTGATAATTATAATAACTTCATAAATAGAACACCTGAAATATCAAGCGCAAACACAATCAACAGTGTTACAAACAATATCGATTACATTACTATTATCGCTATTGTAATTTCAGTTCTTGCTTTAACTTCTATAGCAGCATTTATCATCATCTATAGAAAAAGAAAATTATCATCTAAGTAATGATTGATTAATTAATTTATTAATTAAGGTGGTGGAAACATCACCTTTTTAATTATTAATAAAATATGTATCTATAAAGTCATTAATCTTTTTATTAACTGCTTCTTTAGAAAAATTATCAAGAGCGATCTTTTTAGCTTTTAAAGCAAATTCTTTATTTAGAGATGGATCATTTAATATTACTTTTTCTAATGCATCATATAAATCTTCTTTAGATTCTGATTTAGACCATAATATTTCTGTTGGAAAATATTTTGCTAATTTAGTGTTTTTTGTAGAAATAGTGATATTACCACTTGTAAGATATTCTAATGTTTTTGAAGGAATAGAAAATTTATCTAAATCTTCATTAAAGGGTCTTGGATTAATATTACATAAAGCATATTTTTCATAATATAAAACTTCTTTATATGAAATCGTAGATAAATATTTAATATTAGGACAATCTTTAATGGCGTTATTAAACATCTTTTCATCAACATGATGTCCTGCAATAACTAAATAATATCTAGGATATTTTTTATATATTTCTTTAAAAGCTTCTATTAGATTATATATTCCAAATTTAGGAAGTAATGTACCTCCAAAAAAGAAATATTCATAATCAGGTCTTTTATTATTTATTAATTTAGTATTATCTTCTATAACACCTTCAATAATAATATTTGATTTATTGTTTTTATTATATAGATCATTTAATTGAGAGGTTAGGGCTATATATCCATCAAGATTTTTACACGCATTTAAAATATAAGTCGTGTACGATTTAGAAGTATTAGATATATTAGATGGTGAATCTGTTATAACTCCAATTATTTTTAGATTAGGATAATGGTTTTTAATAATAGATTTTAAATATATTGATATACCTAAATTAATCGTATCTGTAATTAAAATATTATCTTCATCTTTTTTTAAAAGATGTTTGATTAATTTTAATATTTGTCTTCTACTAGATAATATCTTAAATATATTACCTCTAGATATCTTTAAATAATTCCAAGTAATATTATTATCTTCTTTTGTTTCTTTTTTTAAACCTTTTAAGCTGCATAAAGATCTAGAATAAGGTCTAACACTTATAACATTTATCTTATTATTAATAGCAATACTTCTTATAAGTTTATTATGAAAATTTTGATTAGAAGGATTAGGTTTAATCTTCCAATATTTTATATATTGTTCATAATCATCATTTTTAATAGAAGTAGTTAAATATATAATGTTTTTCATAATTTGTTTTCACTTATTAATTGATATATTTGTTTAGCGCTTTTTTCTATCGTATTTTCTTTTGCAGTCTTAATACATTCATTAGACATATCATTACTAACATTATCTAATGCTTTAATAATGTTTTCTTTATTATTTGGGTCCACTAAAAAGCCATTAACATTATCTTTAATTAAATGTCTTGCAGAGACAATGTTAGAGGCGGCCACTACAGGTATACCATTTGCCATTGCTTCATTAATCGTATGACAATAAATATCTTCACTGCTTAAGGTAATTAAGGCATCGCTAGCTTTATAATATTTAAACAAGTCATTTTTGCTTAAATAATCAATAATAATGATATTTTTAAGATTATATTTTTGAATGTATTGTTTATATTTATCTAGAAGTGGACCACTTCCGATAAGTAATAAATTATAATCAGGTAAATTTTTAAAAATAGACATTAAATATAAATTATTTTTTCTTTTAATAAATTGACATGGTGATATAAATGTCTTTTTTAAATCTAAATTTAATTCTTGTTTTAATTTATCTTTTTCTTTTATTGTAAGTGGTTTATTTAATATTTCTTTTTCAAACACAGTGGAATTACAGTAATGATAAATATTATTAGAGGCTCCATAATGTAATAAATAATCATCTGCTTCTTCACATGGAGATAAATAAGAATAAGCAGAGCTTATATAATGATTTTTAATCTTTCTTTTTAGAAGAGTGTCTTTTTTAATTACTCCTCCATTAATAAATAAATTCCATTTAATGTTTTTCTTATTTAAATAATTAATTGCAATTAGTTCACTAATCGTAGAATAACCATTCATCATGATTAAATCATAATCATTATTTTTAATGATTTTTTTAATTTCACTATTAATGGAATTTTCATTAAATAAGAGATTTTTATTAATAATCTTATAATTAAATTTAAATTCATTATCAGCGTAAAACTTTTGATGTCTATTTTTGGCTACATTTCTTTCAAAGACAACATCAATAGGAATATACTTATTTAATTCATTAAATAGGTTTACTTTATAAGGTGCAGGATGGTTAAATACAATCAATACTTTCATATGTCATAATTATTATAATTATTTTCTTATTTAAAACACTTATTTTTT
>CAYSPV010000033.1:0-5301 GCA_964433025.1 uncultured Staphylococcaceae bacterium | reverse complement strand
TTTTATACATTTTCTCTTTACTTTCAATCAATAGATTGATAAGATTTATAACGCATGTAAAAGTGCTACGGGTGTTCCGCTAGCGATGACTATGAACATCAAGAGACAAAATATGTATTTGGGAGGTAAGAAGATGAATAACAATTTAGTTAAAGAAGTTACCTTAAGTCAACTTCGTGATGACGTTCCCAATTTTTCTAGCGGTGATACCGTAAAAGTTTCTATTAGAATTATTGAAAACAAAAAAGAACGTATCCAAGTGTTCCAAGGTGTTGTATTACAACGTCGTGGAGGTGGTGTTGGAGAAACCTTTACAGTAAGAAAAGTCTCCAGTGGTATAGGTGTTGAAAAAACATTCCTATTACATTCACCCACTATTAGTAAGATCGAAGTTGTACGTCGTGGTAAAGTAAGAAGAAATAAAATTTACTATCTACGTAGTCGTTCTGGTAAATCAGCCAGAATTAAAGAAATTCTTAACAAATAATAAGATTGCTCCCACTTGGGGGCTTTTTTATAGCATTTATTTAAAATCAATGCTATATTTTTAATGTTATGAATATTTTTAAAAGACTATCAACATTTACTAAGAAATTATTAACATACTCTTTTTATTTGATCGTGGTATTTGTTATATGTGGTGCAAGTCTAGCTATATATAATCGTTTTTATTATTCGTTTTATTATGTTGATGGTAATTCCATGCTTCCCACTTTAGAAAACCTACAATTTGGAATGGTGGACACTCATGATGATATTTTTAAATATTTAGAACGTTATGATATTGTCGTAACTTATTATCCTGATGATTATAATTCTTCAGGTGTGTTAAGAAGCAGTGCTTCTTTAAAAATTAAAAGAGTTATTGGTCTACCTAATGAAACTGTATATATAGGGGCTTATGATGATGGCACGAATTATATTGAAATCACATCAGATGGTGAATCATATATCTTAGAGCTTCCCTTTACTCCTAATAACACAAGTGGCCTAACTGCATATGTAGGTAGAAGTTATACAATAGATGATGATCAATATTTTGTAATGGGTGATAACTGGGGACATTCTTCTGATTCCGCAAGTGTGGGTCCAGTTGATTTAGATATGATTGAAGGAATATTAATCGCGATTGAAGGTGTATGTGAAGTTGATTCTTCAGGTAATGTAATTAGTCTTACATACACTGAAACGACATATTTTAAATAATTATGAAAAACAAAGTTAATAATATTCATTGGTTTCCAGGCCATATGAAAAAAGGAGTTAATCAAATTATTGATAAACTTAAAAATATTGATGTTGTTATTGAAATCGTGGATGCTAGAATCCCTTTTTCATCATTAAATAAACAATTAGAAAATCAAATAAAAGATAAACCTAAATTATTACTTTTTTCAAAAGCTGATTTATGTGATATTAATCAATTAAATAAATGGAAAGAATATTATCAAAATCTTAACTATGTTGTTTTATCTGTTAATTTAAAAGATAAAAAACATATAAACAACATCATTTCTAACATCAAATTATTAGCCAAACAAAAAACCGATAAACTATTAAATAAAGGTATTAAAAACTATCAAATAAAAACCATGATAATTGGTATTCCAAATGTGGGTAAATCTACCTTAATTAATGCACTTGCAAAAAGAAACGCTGCAAAAGTCCAAGATTCTCCAGGAATTACAAGAAGTCAACAATTCATAAAAATAGATCAAAATATAATATTAATGGACACTCCTGGAATATTACCTACTAATTATGAAAATAAAGAAATTGCCACTAAAATAGCCCTAATTGGTTCTATTAGACAAGACATATTACCAATAGAAGATTTAACTAATTATTTATTAGATTTTTTAAGAATTAATTATCCTAATGCTTTAGAAAATAGATTTAATATTTCTAATATTAATGATATTTCAAATATTGAAATTCTTAATCTAATCGCTAATAAAAGAAACTTTAAAATTAAAGATAAACAATATGATATTAATAAAGCTAAAATAACTTTATTAAATGAATTTAAAGATGGAACATTAGGTAAATATAATTTAGATATTTATAAAGATGAATAAAGATTTTGATAAACAATTTTATAGTAAAGATATAAAAGTAATCGTAGGTTGTGATGAAGCAGGAAGAGGGTGTCTAGCAGGTCCTGTCGTGGCCACAGCTATCATCTTAAATAAAGACTTTTATGATGAATTAATAGATGATTCTAAAAAGCTAACAGAAAAACAAAGAGAGAAAGCTTATGAGCTTTTAATTAATAATTGTATTGAATATCAGATAGGAATAATTGATGCACCTACTATTGATAAAATAGATATATATGAAGCATCTAGACAAGCAATGCTACAAGCTATAAATAAATTAAAAACTAAATTTGATTTGGTATTAACTGACGCTATGCCTTTAAAAGATGAAGACATCAGCTGTGTAGACATCATTAAAGGTGATGCTAAATCATTATCAATTGCGTCTGCCTCTATAATAGCTAAAGTCACAAGAGACAAAATCATGTTAGATTTAGATAAAAAGTATCCTAATTATGGTTTTAAAGATCATAAAGGTTATGGCACTAAAACTCATTTAGAAGCTTTAAAAAAATATGGACCTATAAAAGGTATACATAGATATTCATACAAACCTATTAAACAAATAATTGATCCAATTTATAAATTATTTTAGAAAAACATAATTATTTCTCCTTTAAGTAATTAAGGAGGTTTTTAATTATGATTGAAGGTAGAGATATTTTACTTTATTTATCAAAAAAATATGAAGGTAGTTGGGATAAGATTTTTGATGCAGTTAAAAGAAAAGAAATCATTAAAAAAGAATTACTTTCTGAATATAAAGCAAATTTAAAATGTAACTATGTTACATTAATAGATGATGCCTATCCAGAAAGTATAAAACAAATATATCAACCACCTTTTGTACTTTATTATTATGGAGATTTATCTTTAATGAATAATTATTATTCAAATCTATCAGTAGTGGGTTCAAGAAAAGCCAAACAAGAAAATGAAGAACTCACATATAAGATAATATCTGGTCTAGCCAATGACTTTGTCATTGTAAGTGGTTTAGCTTATGGAATAGATTCAATAGCCCATAAAGCTATTATAGATGCAGGTGGTAAAACAATTGCGGTTTTAGGATGCGGTATTGATTATGTTTATCCAAAAGAAAACATATCCTTATATGAAACAATAAAAAAAGATCATTTAGTAATTAGTGAATATCCTGATGATGTCGCACCAAAAAATGAAAATTTCCCCTTTAGAAATAGAATAATAACCGCTTTATCTCCATTAATATTTGTTCCTGAAGTTAAATTAAGATCAGGAACAAGTGCTTCAGTAAGTCATGCAATTGCCCAAAATAAAGATATTTTGGTTTTACCTCAAAGGGTAGATAATAACACAATTAATAATCGTTTGATAAAAGATGGCGCTATCTTAGTGGAAACTAGTCAGGATATTATTGATGAGAAAAAATAGATAAAAATTATATCCTTTATATATTATTAAAAGGATATTAAATAAAGTGGGTTGACAATGTTTTTTTATTGAAATAATCTAATATGGATTTTAAAGGAGCCTTTATGAAACTTGTTATCGTTGAATCACCTACAAAATGTCAAACTATACAAAGATATTTAGGAAAAGACTATTTTGTTGTGGCCTGTAAAGGACATATCCGTGATTTAGCTAAAAGTGGTAAAGGAGGTCTTGGAGTAGATATAGAAAATGGCTTTAAACCAACCTATATTGTTTCTTCAAATAAAAGAACTGTTGTAGCAGATCTTAAAAAATTAGTAAATAAGGCTGATGAGGTAATACTTGCTACTGACCCTGATAGAGAAGGGGAAGCTATTGCCTGGCATTTAGCGGAAGTCCTTAACTTAGATATAAACACTACGAAAAGATTAGAGTTTCATGAAATTACAAGAGACTCTATTATGAACGCAATTGCAAATCCTAGAACAATTGATATGAATTTAGTGTCTTCTCAAGAAACAAGAAGAATAATAGATCGTATTATTGGATTTAAATTATCAACTTTACTATACAATCGTATTCATTCTCGAAGTGCGGGTCGTGTTCAAAGCGCAACCTTAAAAATAATCGCCGATCATGATAAAGAAATAAAAGAATTCGTTGAAGAAGAATTTTATAAATTAACTATTAAAGCTAAATATTTAGATAAAGAATATGAATTAACTTTAAAAAGAAAAGATAGGATAAACACGATAGAAGAAGCTTTAAAAATCTTAGATGATATTGATTATAACATCATTGTTAATGATGTTGAAAAAGAAATAAAAACAATAGAATCTAAGCCACCTTTTACAACTTCTACCTTACAGCAAGCCGCTTTTAATAAGTTTAAATATAAAACTAGATTAACCCAAACTATCGCCTCTCAATTATATGAAGGTATTGATATTGAAAATGAACATGTTGGTTTTATTACTTATATTAGAACCGACTCTAATAAATTATCACCAACATTTATAGCTAGAGCAAAAGACTATATTAGTGAAACTTATGGTGATGAATATATTGGTTTTAAGAATAAAACCAAGAAAAACAAAATGGCGCAGGACGCTCATGAGGCTATTAGACATACATCTAATCATCGAACTCCAGAAATGGTTAAACCTTATCTAACAAAAGAACAATATAATCTATATAAATTAATTTATGATAGAACTCTTGCCTCACTTATGGCGCCTAAAAAAGAAGAAATAACTACGATTACTTTTAATTGTAAAAACGATACAGTTTTAACTTTAGAAGGTAAAAGAGTAATTTTTGATGGTTATGAAAAACTATATAAAGAAGAAAGTGATGATAAAAAATCATTACCCCTAATAAATGTAGGAGATACATTTAATATCACCTTTAAAGGTCAAGAACAAAAATTTACTCAACCTCCATCACCTTATAGTGAAGCTAAAATTGTTTCTATTATGGAAGAAGTGGGTATAGGAAGACCTTCTACATATGCTTCTACAATTACAACTTTAAATCAAAGAAAATATGTCGAAAATAAAGCTGGTATCTTAACAATTACTGAACAAGGTGATAAGACTTCTTTTGTTTTAAATAAATATTTCCCCGATATCGTGGACGCTAAATATACAGCCCAAATGGAAGAAAAATTAGATAATGTTCAAGCAGGTGAAAAATCTCGTAAAAAGATCTTAGAAGAATTTTATGAACCTTTCATTGAAGAATTTAACAGTGCTTTTAAAAACATGTATAAAGATAAAGATGTTCCAAC
>CAYSPV010000032.1:0-5699 GCA_964433025.1 uncultured Staphylococcaceae bacterium | reverse complement strand
AGATTTGCATACTTTTTTATGTAATTATCGCAATTACGTGTGTAGTGTTATTTATTGTTTTTATGGTTAAAAAAAACTTTAGAAGTGGTATTCATATTTTAGGAAGCGGGATGTGCTATGCACTTGTTATTGTTACTTGTTATATATCTTTAACTTCTCTAAATTATAATCGTGCAGAAATTAATCTTCCCCAATATGAAGAAGAAGTATCAAATGATCAATTTAATGAAATAGTGACCTATTTTATAGATGACTTTAATTATTGTTCTTCGAAGTTAAATTATCTAGATGATGGTATGGTAGAAATACCTTATACATTTGATGAATTAAATCAAATACTTAAAGAAGAATATCATAGATTAGATGATAATGATTATTTTGCTAGTTACACTCCTAATTGTAAGCCTTTAATATCTAGCTATATCTTTAGTGAATTACATATCAGTGGCATGTCATTTTCTATAACAGGAGAGGCTAATATTAATATGTTAAATGTTAATTATGATTATGCTTTTACAATGGCTCATGAAATCGCTCATCAAAAAGGAGTGATGAGGGAGGAGGACGCTAATCTAACTGCCTTATATATTTGTTTATTTTCTGATGATGTTTATTTAAGATATTCAGCTTATACGAATACGATATATTCAATGCTTAATTTGTTAAATTACACTGGTATAGAAAACAATTATATTGAAGTTTATTATACAATTGATAGGGCTATATTAACTGATTGGTCCGTTAGCAGTGCTTACATCAACTCATTTGAATTATTAGGTAATATTGGTGAATTCTTTAATAATATCTATTTAAAACTATTTGGTAATGAAGGAACATCTGCTTATGTAGATGTAACTACAGTTATTGATACTGGTGAAGTAGATGAAGTAGGAAATATCATTTATGATATTGAATTTTCACCTTATCAAAAAATGTATTTTTATAAGTATTTTAATTATTAATTTAAAGTGAAACGGATTTTTATTATAATAAACTTACTATGAGTAAAGAAATTGTTTTACAAGAAGTCGTTAAAGTTATTAAGGGTATATCACCTGAATGTTGTTTAGATTTTTCTAAGATTAATGAAAACACTAAACTTGTCGATGATTTAGGTTTTGATTCTATTACTTATTTAATGCTTGCTACATCTCTTGAAGAAAATTTTGATCTTATTTTAAGAAAAGATGATGTTATTAAATTAGCAAGTGTAGGTAATATTGTTGATTTAATTTTAGCTAAGATCGATCAATAGTTTTTCTAGTCTAAAATATTTTGACAAACCCTCTTAAAACATCTATTATTAATAAGCGTATTTGGCGGATGTGGTGAAGGGGTTAACACACCTGGCTGTGAACCAGGCATTCGTGGGTTCAAGTCCCATCATTCGCCCCAAACATAAAATTATCTAGTCTCAGACTAGTTTTTTTATTTTTAGGTAGCAAATGGGTAGCAATTTGGGTAGCAAAATATTTTTAATAGCAATATTTAGCGGTTTATTTTCTACTAATAAAACATAACTTAATATTGTTTAATTTCAGATAATGAAACGCACAAAATATAGGTCATAAAAATTAATAAAGAGATTCAATATAAATCATGAAGTGTTGTTGCGATATCATAATAATATGCAAAAAGCTAAATTTAGATTTATTGATTTATTTGCAGGCATCGGTGGCTTTCATATCGCAATGCATAATTTAGGTGGTGAATGTGTTTTTGCTTGTGAATGGGATAAAGATTGTAGAAAGACATATATAACTAATTTTAAAAATATTAGTCCTGTTATTTTTAATAAAGATGTTACACCTAATGCTTTATTTGCGGGCGATATAACAAAAATATCACCTAAAGATATTCCTGATCATGAAATATTGTGTGCAGGTTTTCCTTGTCAACCATTTTCTCAAGCTGGTTATAAAAAAGGTTTTAATGATACAAGAGGGACATTATTTTTTAATATCGCATCGATTATAAAGGAGAAAAAGCCAATTGCTTTTTTCTTAGAAAATGTACGAGGATTATTAAATCATGATAATGGTAATACTTTTAAAGTAATCAAAAATGTTATCGATGAATTAGGATATGATTTGTTTTATAAAGTTATAAAAGCTTCTGATTTTAATTGTCCTCAACATAGACCTCGTTTATATATGATAGGTATAAGAAAAGACTATCATCTAAAATATTTTTTTCCTAATCCTGTACCCTTAACTAAAAATATGAGTTGGGTGTTTGATGGTGCAGAAGTTAATAAAGAAATAGGCTATACCCTAAGAGTGGGTGGTAAATCATCTAAAATAAATGATAGAAGAAATTGGGATGGATATATAGTAAATGGAAAAGAAAAAAGAATTTCTATTAAAGAAGGGATAAGGATGCAAGGTTTTCCAGAAGACTTTGTCTTTCCTGTAAGTAAAAGTGCAGCGATGAAACAACTTGGAAATTCAGTTGCCATACCTGCAGTAGAGGCAACTGCAAAAAGATTAGTGCAACTCCTAAATGAAGCAGGTCTTATATAAAATAGAATATTAGAAAATTAATTACCTACTTGTAAAAATAGAAAATTAATATTTATAAATTTAAACTACTTTTGCAAAGTTTTTAATAAATTTGCGTGATTTTTTATAATAAAGTTTGATAAAAAAAATAATCACTAATATTTGTGAATATAGAAAATTCACATTGTGAATGATGCTTTCACATTATTTAAAGTCCATATAATATTAAAATGAACGTGTAAAAGGAGGTATGATAATGACATTTCCAGAGAAATTGAAAAATTTACGAAAGGAAAAAGGTATTACTCAGGAAGAATTAGCAAACGCTATTTTTGTTTCGAGAACTTTAATAAGTAAATATGAAAATGGTTCAGTTTATCCTACAAAAGAAAACGCAGAAAAAATAGCGTTATATTTTAATGTTAATTTATCTGATTTGATCGATAAAGATGATGCTGTACAACTAGTTTTAGAACAAAGTGACTTAACTAACAAAGTTGTCTCTATTGTAACTATAATTTGTATTTCGATATCATCATTATTTTCTGTTTTATCATTAATACCTTTTCTTAAAGTTCCATATTGGGATTATTCAAACGGCTCTCCTCCAACAAGAGCTTATGATTTTGTCAGCCCTATAGAGGTGACGATGGATTACAATAACCCAATTGTACTTATTACATTATTAACGTTATTGGCAAATATTGTATTGGGACTCTTAACTTTTAAATATAGAAATAATATATGGATAAAGTTAAGTTGCTATATTTTATTTGTTATTAATTTATTTCTTTTATTTATATCAATTGTATTTGTAGCTAGTTGTGTTACTAACAATTATTTAGATTTTTAATAAGGAGATTTTTATGAATTTAATACTCTTAGGACTAAACACTATAGCAGCCTTGCTAGGCTATAACAAATTTTCCTATCATGAGTTAAATCAGATTGATTTTCAAATCATTTCTGAACAAACTCAAATTGCTTTAACAAGCGATAATACTTCACTTGAAGGATTAACGAATCAGTTTGACGTTTATACATTAGAAGGAGAAAACAGATTTGTTTGTTTTGAATTTGATGATTCTTATGTCATATATGATAAAGCTTATGATGAGGTCAAAGAATATTCAATATCACCATCACCATATTTAGGATTTGATGAATATCTATGTGTATATGTAGAAGATTTGAGTTGTTTTAAGTACGGTTATGTTGATGATAAATCAATTTTTAATTTGGATACAAATGCTTACATCGACGATACTGTTATTCAATCGATGGATATGGATGCTGGAGCAGGCGATTATTCAACTTTTGATGATTATGGAAAAGATGTAGTAAAGATTGATAATGCTTTCTATTTTGAAAATCTTAATGATCAGCATGGGAATAACACTGATGGTACATGCGCAATTGTCGAAATACAAATTCTATTAGGTTATTATGATACATTTTATAACGATGATATCATTCCAGAAAATTACGATTATGTAACTAGGGAATCTAAAAGTAGCATTTCTTCATTTAACCAATCGCCAGGAACTGGTCAAGATTTTCATGATGAATTGATTTTATTTGCATCTGAAAACGATATAACAGATGATGGTGTAGGAATGAATATTACACAAGAAAAGGATTTAACAATAGATTATTTAGAATCACGAGGAATAGATTTTTCTTGCAAGTGGGTCGAAGGTAATTGGTCTGATGCTTGGTCAAACGCTGCCAAAAATCATATTCAAGACGCTATTGATAGTGGAAACCCTATATTTGTAGGTGCAGCAGGGCACGCCACAGTAGCATTTGCCTATGATTCAGATTATCTTTATGTTCACTCAGGTTGGGGTGATATAAGAAGAACACCTTGGGAGACTATAGAAACTGATATTTTTGATATATTTAATAATCCGCACACCGTAGAAATACAATATGTTAAAGATCACTACCATTCTGATAATTATTATTCTACATCTTTAAATAAATACTTATGTCCTTGTGGCATGACTTATTATGAAGCAGAAATACAACCTAGTGATTATGGGTTTGAACAACAATATTTCTATTATGAAAAAACTAAAGATGTAACCGTTGGTGATTTAACTTTTGAAACCAAACGATTACGCACTGGATATATAGAACAAGAAGTTATCAATTTATCTCCTAGAAGGGAAGATGCAGGCTTAGCGTATTTAGTATTTAATTTTGATAATTATGTTAGAAAAATTACTGTTGATTTATCAATGTGGTCAGCTTCTGAAAATATGTATACATCGGAATGCACTCTTCTTTTACAATATTTAGATCCAGTAAAAGCTATTTGGGTTACTTATTATGATTTATTAAATGATATGGATATTGGCACTGATAGATATAATCAAGATCAATATGTTGTTAATTTTCCAAATGCAACGAAGTCATTTAGATTTTATTCAACTGCACCTGCTTTAGGTGATAGAAATAAAGGACGTCTTTCAATTGGAGATATGGTAATTCAATATGCGCCTATTTAAAGTATTAACTATTTTTAGTTTTATAAATGTTTTATCTTTAATGGGGTGTAGTAACACATCTAACAACTCTGATAATCTAGTTGTTAAATATAACAACTACACATCATATGATGAATTAATAGAAGGTCTTTCAGTATTACAATCAAACAATCCTGAAAATGAAACATTTCTATTCGATGTTATTATTGATGGTTTTACCACAAATTATTATGTAGCGGGCATTGATTATCGTTTCCGAAATCCAAATTTTAGCTTAGACAAAGATGCTAATTCTGAATATTTAAAAACAAGAGAAGTGTTTTATCAATTAGAGAAAGATAATGAAGATCTTTTAATAACAATTGTTTTTAATGAAAAAATTGAATTTGATAAAAATGATTTATATTGGTCTAATGAAAAACTATCATTTAGTGGAGGGACAGTACTAAATTATGAAAGAAACGCTCGGGGTGATGCATATTATTTAAGATATGATGCATATGATGATTCGTTTGATTTACTAAGGTTAAAGTCAAATCAAAACAACACTGATCTTGAATTAATAGAAAGTATTCAAGATTACTTATATAAGAAAATATAATAATCATCGTTTAAAAACCACCTCGCATCGGTGGTTTTTAATTTATCTGCTATCGTTTTTAGCTTTATGTTTATTGATAAAATATAAAAGTAAAAATATACCAAT
>CAYSPV010000031.1:0-6290 GCA_964433025.1 uncultured Staphylococcaceae bacterium | reverse complement strand
AAATTTCTAATAATATTAAGACCTCTATTATAAGCACTGGGTTTATAAACAATTGAGGATAATGCGTCCACTACTTGACCATTTAATAAAATATCTAATTTACATAAATTACTTCTTTTATACTCACTTATTTCATAATCTAAAGAAGCATATCCTTTAGTGACAGATTTTAATTTATCAAAGAAATTATAAATAATTTCACTTAAAGGAATTTCATAACTTAATATGGCTCTAGTATCATCAAAATATTGTAAATCTTTATATATTCCTCTTTTATCTTGGCATAATTCCATAATTGGACCGATATATTCTTGAGGAGACATTATAGAAGCTAATACATAAGGCTCTTCAATATAATCTACTTTAGACATATCAGGTAGTTTAGAAGGATTATCTAAATAAAGAATCTCTTTATTTGTTAACATGACTTTATAAATAACACTAGGCGCGGTTAATACTAAATCTAGATCATATTCTCTTTCTAATCTTTCTTGAATTACATCCATATGTAATAAACCTAAAAATCCTAATCTAAAACCAAATCCTAAAGCTTGACTTGATTCAGCTTCAAATTGTAAAGAAGCATCATTTAAAGATAATTTTTCTAAAGCTTCTTTTAAAGCTAGATAATCATCACTATTAACAGGATATAGACCACAATAAACCATGGGATTTATTTTTCTATATCCTGGTAAAGGAGAATCGGCCATATTGTTTTTTAAAGTAATCGTATCACCAGGATGAATGTCTTTTATATCTTTAATTTGAGCACATATAAATCCTACTTGTCCTGCATATAAAGATTTTAATTTTATTTCTTTTGGAGTTCTTATTCCTACTTCATTAACAATATATTCCTTATTAGCGTTAAATAAATAAATCTTATCCCCTACATTAACTTGTCCATCAAATATTCTAACTAGGACCACTACACCTCGATATGAATCATAAAAACTATCAAATATTAAAGCTTTTAGAGGTTTATTTATATCTCCTTTAGGAGATGGAATATCTTTAACAATTCTTTTTAAAACATCTTTGATGTTTTCTCCAGTTTTAGCACTTACTAAACAAGCATTACTAGCATCTAAACCAATCCTATCTTGTATTTCTTTTTTAACTAATGGAATTTGAGCACTTGGTAAATCAATTTTATTAATGATAGGAATTATTTCTAAATTGTTATCAATAGCTAAATAGACATTTGCTAATGTTTGAGCTTCTACACCTTGTGAGGCATCTACGACAAGTAAAGCTCCTTCACAAGCTGCAAGAGATCTACTAACTTCATAAGAAAAGTCAACATGTCCAGGAGTGTCTATTAAATTAAAGATGTATTCCTGATTATCGTCATCTAAATATTTTAAAGTTACTGCATTTAATTTAATAGTAATGCCTCTTTCTCTTTCTAGATCCATAGAATCTAATAATTGATCTTTCATCTCTCTTTCTTCTATAGCCCCAGTTAATTCTAAAATACGATCCGCGAGAGTGGATTTTCCATGATCTATATGCGCAATTATTGAAAAATTTCTGATTTTATCTTGTCTAAATTCCATGCCTTATATTTTATATGCTATAAAATAAAATAAAAATATTTATTTATAAAAATCTTTTAATAATTTATCGATATCTTGACTAGAAAAAACGACTTTATAATTTTTCCATTCTTTTTTAAATAAGTCTTGATATTTATTTAATGTATATCTTTCATCAATTAATAAAATTGCCCCTTTATCAGTTTCACTTCTTATTACTCTTCCTACAGCTTGCATAACTTTATTCATGCCAGGATTAGTGTAAGCATAATCTACACCATTAAAGCCTAAATTATCATAATATTTAGAACTTTGTTCTAATTCGAAACTAACTTTAGGTAAGCCCACTCCTATTATGATTGCCCCTATTAAACGATCGCTTACTAAATCAATACCTTCTGAAAACGCTCCTCCTAGGACCACTAAAGCGAGTTTAGTTTTATTAGGATTTAAAACAAAATTGTTTAAAAATATTTCTTTATCTATATCAGACATGTCTTGCTCTTGAACATATATATCTGCGTCTATTTCATAACTATTAAGATGTTCCACTAAAACATTTAAATATTCATATGATGGAGTAAAGATAAAATAATTACCAACTTTATGAGATATAAAACTTTTAATATATTCACAAACTTTATCATATGATTGGGCTCTATTTTTATATTTTATGGAAATGTTAGGGGCTAACATCAAACATAAATTAGATATAGAAAAAGGAGAAGGTAATACTAAATAAGGATCACTATTTTTATTACCTCCAAGTAAATAAGCATAATAATCAAAAGGAGATAAAGTAGCGCTAAATAAAATAGAAGATTTAACTTTATCTAATAAGCTTTTAATAAACATTGAAGCATCTAAACATCTTAAATTTAAAGACAAGTTATATGATTTATGATTAAAGATATTTTTATGTAAATATAATAAAAAATTACTATCAAAAAATTCATAAATCTTTAAAAATTTATTAACTTGTAAAAAGATTTCATTTAATGATTCATCAATTAATTCATTATTATTTTTTGATATGTCTAAATAGGTATTATAAAAGCTAACTAAACTAGAATATGTTGTATTAATGATATCACTATAAATTGTATATTCCTCACTACTTGTATCATCATATAATTTACCTATTTTTATTAATTTATTGATTGCTCTTTTTAGTTTATTATCCTCAATATTTTTATGCTCTTTTTTATATTTTTTAATACTTTCAAAATCAAGCTTAGCGCTATACATGTCTTTACTTCTATCCACTAAATTATGAGCTTCATCGACTAATATTAAAAAACTAGAAGCATCTTCATCAAAATATCTTTTCATATACACTAATGGATCAAAAAAGTAATTATAATCACAAATAATAATGTCGCAGTACAAAGATAAATCTAAAGATAATTCAAATGGACATACTTCTTCTTTTAAAGCTATTTCTAATATATTTTCATAATCAAAAGTAGAATAATTTTCTAAATAATAAATTAATAATCTAGATAATTTATCATAATATTTTAAAGTCAAAGGACATTCATCTGGATTACAATTTTTATCTTTATAAGGACATATTTTATCTTTTGCACTTATGACAATATTATGAGATTTTAGACCTTCATTATTTAATATTTTAATCGTATCTAAAGCCGATAATTTTCCTGAATTTTTTGCGGTTAGATAAAATATTTTAGAATTTTCATCTTCGTTTAATAATTTAATAAAAGGAAATAAAGTAGATATAGTTTTTCCTATTCCAGTAGGAGCTTCTATAAATAGTTTTTTTCTTTCTTTTCCACAAAAATAAGCTAGTTTTGCAAGCTTTTCTTGCCCTCTGCGGTATTTTTTAAAAGGAAATTTTAAATTATTTATAGATTCATATAAATTTTGTTTATTTCTTAAAATTAGATTATAAAAATTTAAATATTGACTAAATAAATCATAAACAAATTCTTTAACTTCTTCATAGCTAACATCATATATAAAAAATAGTTTATCTTTACTTCCTTGTTTAAAATATGAAAGTCTAATTTTACATTTATCTAAATGTCTTTCATTTAAAAACATCAAGGCATAACATTTAGCCTGACCCATATGCCAATTAAAGTTTTTTTCTTTAAAGTTATTTAGATCGTCCACTGTAGTTTTAATTTCATCAATAATAAAACCATCTTCATTTATGATGATACCATCTGCTCTTCCTTGAAGAGTGATTTCAAAATCATCAATAACAAAACTCTGTTTTAATAAATATTCACTTAAATAATTACTGCTTTGTCTTGTTTGATATATTTGATGAAGTCTACTACCTTCACTCATCGTATCTTTATTAAAAATACGATTATCAATATCCCCACTTCTAAGTAAAAAATCCACTAATTGATGAACAGATAATGTTAGATGATATAAAGCCATATTATCTTAATTTTAATCCTAATAAATTGTGATAACCATTTATAAAATCTTTATAATTTAATCTTTTTTTTGCTTCTAATTTTAATTCGATAATATCAATAACTCCATCACTTAAATTAAAAGATAAACCATTTTTATCAGCTCTTATAATTTGACCTACTTCACCATCTTTTTTAAGCTCAGAAATTTTAGCTTTATAAATGATTAATTTTTCATTATTTAAATATAAATAACCACCAGGTGTATCACTTAGTCCTCTTATCCAATTAATAAAATCTCTACATGTATAATCTAAAGATAATTTTTCATCTTCTCTTTTAATCATCTTAGCATAGCTAACTTCATCTTCGTTTTGCTGTTCACCTTTTAAATTACCATTAATATAATCTGGTAAATATTCTAATATTACATCTTTTGCTAAAATCTTTATTTTGTTAAATAAAGAAGTTGAATTATCTTCAGGTAATATATCAATATATTTTTTAGCATACATTTTACCTGCATCCATTTTATCCACCATTTCCATTAAGGTAATACCAGTAATAGTTTCACCATTAATGATTGCTCTTTGAATAGGAGCGGCCCCTCTATATTTAGGTAAAATAGATCCATGTAAATTAATACATCCAATAGAAGGCATATCAAGTATTGCTTGAGGAATTATTTGACCATAAGCAAAACTAATGATTACATCAATTTTTAAATCATATAAAAAGTTATAATCATCTTTGATTTTAATAGGTTGATAACAATTAATATTATATTTTTGACAAATTAATTTAACTGGAGTGGGCATCAATATCTTTTTTCTTCCTACAATCTTATCGGGTTGAGAAACAACACCCACTACATTGTAATTATTTTCTATTAAAGCCTCTAATACATAACTAGATATTTCACTAGTTCCCATAAATAAAATATGACTCTTTTTTACATCCATGCATCTATTATAATTCAAAACAGAAAATAAGCGTATTAATTAATCATCTTCTTTATCAGAAGCGTTACTCCACCAAGGCCATAATTCTTTTTTGTTTTTACATTCTTTCCATCTAAAATTAGGATCTTTTTGCCTAGCTTCTTCAAATATTTTTTTGTGTTGATTAAAAGTTGGTTGGCCTTCCGAATCTGGTTCGTCTGGAAATTCTTCAAATCCTGTGTCTTGCCAACCACATATTGGACAAATTTCATCACTTCCCTCATCAGGAAACATATACTCACCACATAACGGACATGGATGTGGTTCAGGATCGCCAGCTTGTTCTTCCCAATATTCATAATCTGGATTTTCTTTAAGTTTTTCTTGATACCATGCTCTATATTGATTTAAAGACATTTCATTTGCTTGATTTTCTAAATCAGGATCGTTGGTCTGTTCTAAATCATAATACCAGCCACATTCTCTGCATTGAAACTCATTTGCATCGTTTATACCTAGATGTTCGTAATATAAATCATCTAATTCTTCAAATTCAAATTTGCCACACACTGGACATAACATTGGGTTTATTTTTCTGTTGCCTTTATCCATATTTTTGCTCCTTTTTTAAGTTTGTGTAAACAAAATTATATGATTAAATTATCAATCATCATCTTCATCAGAAGCGTTACTCCAATAAGGCCATAGTGCTTTTAAATTTTTGCATTCAGACCATTTAAAATTAGGGTCTTTTTTTCTAGCTTCTTCAAATATTTTTTTGTGTTGATTAAAAGAAGGTTGAGTATCTGTTTCTGTTTCATCTGGAACCTCTTCAAATCCTATATCTTCCCAACCACATACAGGACAAATATCTGAGCTCATGATGTCTGGAAACATATATTCACCACATAAAGGACATGGATGAGGTTCAGGATCACCTGCTGCTTCTATCCAATATTCATAATTTGGATTTTCTTTACGTTTTCATTGATACCATTCCCTATATTGATTTACGGACATTTTATTTGCTTGATATTCTAAATCTGGATCATTAGTTTGTTCTAAATCATGATACCAGCCACATTCATCACATTGATATTCGCTTGCATTGCTTATGCCTGATTGTTCGTAATATAAATCGTCTAATTGTTCAAACTTAAATTTGCCACACACTGGACATAACATTGGTTTTATTTTTATTTTACATTTACCCATACTTTTGCTCCTTTTTTTAAGTTTGTGTAAACAAATTATATGATTATATTATTAATCATCATCTTCATCAGAAGCATTACTCCAATATGGCCATAATGCTTTTTTGTTTTTACATTCAGACCATTTGAAATTAGGGTCTTTTCTTCGTGCTTCTTCAAATATTTTCTTATGTTGATTAAAAGAAGGTTGAGTATCTGTTTCTG
>CAYSPV010000030.1:0-6771 GCA_964433025.1 uncultured Staphylococcaceae bacterium | reverse complement strand
CCATTTTCATTTCCAATATAATATCTATCTTTTTTAATAGTAGCGTACAACCCCTCACCATCTTTACTTAGATAAGAATCTAATTTAATATCATTTTTAGCCTTTAAATTTAAACAATAATTGTTAATCGCGTTCGCTAATGGATGTTCACTTAAAGATTCAATTGAATAAATAATATCTAATAAATTATCTTCATCTTTAATAACTATTAAATCAGTAACTTCAGGTGTACCTTTAGTAATCGTGCCAGTCTTATCAAATATGATCGTAGATATTAAATGTGACTTTTCTAATATCTCTGCATTTTTAATTAATAATCCATTTGAAGCTGATTTTCCACTTGCTACCATAATCGCTACTGGTGTAGCTAAACCTAAGGCACAAGGACAAGCAATAACAAGTACTGAAATAGCAAAATTAAAAGATTGTTCAAAATCTTTAATAATGCATATATTTATAACAAACGTAAGAATAGCGATAACAAATATAAGTGGTACAAATATAAGTGAAACCTTATCTACTAATTTAGAGATAGGAGCTTTAGAATTACTAGCTTCTTCTACTAATTTAATAATCGTAGATAAAGATGTATCTTCACCTACTTTTAAAGCTTTTATTTGTAGATAACCAGAAGTTAATATACAAGATGAATATACTTCATCTTCTTCTTTTTT
Organism: uncultured Staphylococcaceae bacterium; assembly: GCA_964433025.1. Lineage (GTDB taxonomy): Bacteria > Bacillota_I > Bacilli_A > RFN20 > CAG-826 > CAJOOD01. The sequence continues at coordinate 6,097 of CAYSPV010000030.1, read as the reverse complement.
ATATACAGGAATAGATTCACCAGTCATTAATGACTGATCAATAGAACCGCTTCCAGAAACAATAACTCCATCAACAGGAATAGATTCACCTTTTTTAACAATTACAACATCATTTATTTTAACTTTATCTATATCCACGATTTCTTCTTTTCCATCAATTAATAAAGTCGCGGTTTTGGGCGCTAAATCGATCATCTTTTCTACCGCTTTAGTGGTCTTTTTCTTAGCTAGTTTTTCTAAGTATTTACCTAAAGACACTAAAGTTAAAATCATCGCTGCACTTTCAAAATATAGGTTATGCATATAGGTATGGACTTTATCCATATCATTACTATTTAAAGCAAATCCTATTTGAAAAATAGCATAGATTCCATAAATTAAAGATGCAGTAGCACCTACTGCAATTAAAGAATCCATATTAGGAGATAATTTAAATAATCTAATAAAGCCATTTTTAAAATATTTAAAATAAATAATTACTATAGGAATAGTTAATACAAGTTGAGTAATAGCAAACGCTAAAGCGTTTGATTCACCATCTAAAAATGATATCTGAGGAAGTCCTATCATGCTTCCCATAGATACATACATTAATAAAATTAAGATAATAATAGAAATAATTAACTTAATTAAATCAGGATCTATTTTTCTTTTACTTGTTTTCTTATTAGCAGCAGTCCCTTCTCTAACAAATGCTTCATATCCTTGTTTTTTAACAGCGTTTTCAATATTAAAAACACTACATATGTTTTCATCAAATTCTACATCCATAGAATTGTTTAATAAATTGACATTAACATATGTAATACCATCTAATTTTTCTACTGCGTTTTGAATATGAGCTTGACAAGAAGCACAAGTCATACCTTTAATATCAAATTTTACTTTCATAATATTTATTGAAATCTTTTAAATAATTCACTTATTTCATCTAATACTTCTTCATTACCTTGTTTAATATTATCAACAATACAAGTATGTAAATGACGATCTAAAATAAGATTGGCTAATGATTTAATAGATTTATCTATGGCGGATAATTGGATTAATATATCATCACAATATCTATTCTCTTCAACCATCTTTTTAACACCATTTAGTTGACCAGACATTCTATTAATTCTAGATATGATGGTCTTTTTTTCTTCTTCACTTCTAATAGTGGTTAATTTATTATTACAACAATCCATAGGCTTTACCTCATAATTATAATATACCTACAGGGGGTATATTACAAGAGCATAAAAAAAGACCTTTATTAGGTCTAATTAATTAAACACTTAATCCTTTATTATTAATAAAGTTTGAAGCATCAATAATAGATATTTTAAAAGCAAAGCTTACAGCTTCAGTAATAATTTGTCTGGCTTTTTTTAATATTTCACCATCAGAAGTGGAAAGGTTTTTCTTTTCCATTTTTAATTGTTTAGATTTAGTGTCTAAACAAATAATTAAATTAATTAAATCAAGAATATTATGGGAATGTAAATAAGCGGTAAATAGTTCTTGTCTTTCTCTTTTATTAGTGTTCCAGGCGATTTGTTTTGGTTCTTGTTTTAGGGCATCATTAATTTGATTTTGATCTAAAGGAAGCAAGATATTACTTAAGATAGATGGATTATCTAAAGGTATAAATAATTTTGTATCATTTTTAGGATCAATGCTTTTTAAAATAATATAGTCTTTACTATGACCATCGATTTCCATTGTGGTGGTATCACTGATTTGACATATGCCAAGCGATACATAATAGACGTATAACCCCTTCTTAAGCTCTTCTTTTCTCATGTACACCTCCATCTAGATATGGTTAATTGACAAGATTTGTTAATAGCTTTATACGACAATTATTATATCATAAAATCCTTTTTAATTAGCCTAAAAATTTAAAATTAACCTTGGAAGTAACTATTTTATTTTACTTATAAAAATATAAATTTAGTTATTGTATAATAAAATACTTGGAGTTAGACAATGGATAAAAAATATGAACCCTTATTTACCCCATTTAAGATTAATCATTTAGAGATTAAAAATCGTATTGTGATGTGTCCAATGGGAGGAACTTCATTATTTGGTTGGATGGAACCAAATCATTTTGACGAAGTAGCAGCAGATCTTTTTGAATACATATCTAAAAATGATGTTGGTTTAATCATACCTGGTATTGCTCCTTTAAAGGATACGATTGGGGGAAGATGGTTATATCAAAATAAGAAAATGTTTGCAAAACTCAAACCTTTTATGGAAAAAATACATGAAAGTGGTGCGAAATTATTTATTCAATTAACCGCAGGATTTGGAAGAAGTTTTGCTATAACGGACGCCATGTTATTACTATTAAAAAATAAAGTAATAGGCAATATTGCTAAACCAATAGTAGATGCCTCATATCTATGTGCTTCACCTTCTGAACTACCATCTAGATGGGCTGAAGAAATAACCACAAGAGCTTTAGAAATATCTGAAATAAAAGAAATGGTGGAAGCTTTTGCAAAAACTGCAAAGCTATGTAAAGAAGCAGGAGTGGATGGTGTAGAAATACATGCAGTTCATGAAGGATATTTAATAGATCAATTTACTACTGAATACACTAATAAAAGAACAGATATGTATGGTGGTAGTTTTGAAAATAGATATCGTTTTGCGGTAGACATAGTAAAAGCTATTAAAGAAGTATGTGGAGATAATTATCCTGTATCTTTGAGATATTCTGTTGTTAGTAAAACTAAAGATTTCCAATATGGTGCTCTTCCAAAAGAAAAATATAAAGAAATTGGAAGAGATTATGAAGAAAGTAAAAAAGCCGCTAAATATTTACAAGATGCAGGTTATGATATGTTAAATTGTGATAATGGAACATATGATGCTTGGTATTGGGCTCATCCTCCAGCATATATGCCTAAAAACACTAATTTAGAAGATGTAGCATGGATTAAAAAATATGTTGATATACCTGTAGTGTGTGCAGGAAGAATGGAACCAGAGGTAGCCTCTAAAGCTATAAAAGATAAAAAGATTGACGCTATGGGAGTGGCTAGACAATTTTTATGTGATCCTGATTGGATTATTAAATTAAAAGAAGAAAGATTAGAAGATATAAGACCATGTTTATGTTGTCATAATGCTTGTTTTGTTTTAGCTAAATACAAGGGAAGTGCTAATTGTGGAGGTATGGATAATGCCTCACATATGGCAAGATGTGCCCTAAATCCTATGACTATGCAAGGTCATAAATATGATATTATCCCTGCTAAAAAGATTAAAAATATCGCTGTTATTGGTGGTGGTATAGGTGGTATGGAAGTAGCAAGAATTGCGGCTTTAAGAGGCCATAAAGTAACAATTTATGAAAAGTCTAATAAATTAGGTGGTGTATTTAATGCAGCCTCTAATTTTGATTTTAAAGAAAAAGATAAACAGTTTATTAATTGGTGTATTAGACAAGTTAAAAAACTACCTATAGACATTAAATTAAATTATGAGGTTAAAGATTTAACATCATTAAACGCAGATGAAGTAATCGTAGCTACTGGTGCTAAAGCTAAAAGATTATATATACCTGGAATAAGCATGGCTATAGATGCTATAGATTATTTAAATTCAAATAAAAAAGTAGGTAAAAATGTTGTTATCATCGGTGGCGGTCTTAGTGGATGTGAAATTGCTTATGATTTACATCTTAGAGGTCATAATCCAATAATTGTGGAAATGCAAGATGACCTAATCGTATCTAATTCTGTATCTTTAGCAAATTCATCATATCTAAGAGATTATTTTAGAACTAATAATGTTGAAGTATATTTAAACTCACGAGTGGGAGAAATTAAAAAAGGTAGTGTTAGAATTATTGACGATGTTGGTAGTTCTAAAGAGATTAAATGTAATGATGTAATCGTAGCAATTGGTTATGATCCTAATCCATTATTTAGAAAATCTAAACATGTTCATTTAATTGGTGATTGTTATAAAGTTGGTAATCTTAGAAACGTTATTTGGAGAGCCTGGAAAATCGCAGAATCTATATAAGATTTATATCTAAAATGGTAAGTTAAAAACTTATCATTTTTTTATTTTAATTAGAATATATATGTGATATAAAAATTACATGAATATTTTATTAGTTAATGATGATGGATATACCTCAAAAGGTATTAATTTATTAAAAGAAGTTTTATTAAAATATGGTGATGTATATATGGTAGCACCATATGAATATATGTCAGGTAAATCTATATCTTTAACAATATTTGAACCTTTAAAAATACATAAAATAAATGATAGAAGTTATGCAGTTGAAGGTACACCTGCAGACTGTGTTAGTTTTGCTTTAACTAGTTTAGATATTAAATTTGATTTAGTCATATCTGGTATTAATGAAGGTATGAATGTTACTTATGACACTCTTCATAGTGGCACTATAGGTGCCTGTATAGAAGCTTTAATATATAAAACACCTGCTATTGCCTTTTCATGTCATTATAATATGGAATTTGTTATTGATTATGTTGATATGGTTATGGAATATATTTTTAAACATAATTTATTAAGTTTAGATTATTTAATTAATGTTAATTTCCCTTATGGAAACAAAATTAAAGGTATCATATTTTCTAAGTTAGGATATCGAAATGATAAACGAGGATTTAGATATGATAAAGAAAATGATTTATATGTTCCTATTAGAACTTTAATAGAAAATGATATAGATAATTTAAAGTTAGATATTGATGTAATTAGAAATGGTTATATTTCTATTACTCCTTTATCTGCTTCTTTATTTAATGAAGATTTATATTTAAAACTTAAAAAAGATAAAAATTTATAAGCATATTTAAAGACATTTACCTTTTATATAAATATAATTTATATAGGAGGTGATTATATGAATAATAATAAAGTAGCAATAATTGGCGATGGAATGGTGGGATCTTCTATTGCTTTTTCTTTAATAGATGATGACAGTGTTAATGAACTTGTCATTATTGATGTTAATAAATCAAAAGCGGAGGGCGATATATTAGATATGATGCATGGTTTACCTTTTGTTTCTAATAAGAAATTAAAAGCAGGTGATTATAAAGATATTAGTGATGCTCATATCGTAGTAATCAGTGCAGGAGTAGCCCAAAAAGAAAATCAAACACGTATTGATTTATTAAAGAAAAATGCGGAGATTATTTCTTCAATAGCAGATGATATGAAACCATATTTAAATAAAGACACGATCGTCTTAGTGGTTTCTAATCCTGTTGATATTCTTTCTTATGTTGTTTATAAAAAGTTAAATATACCATCATCTAAAGTTATAGGAAGTGGTACGGTATTAGATACCGCTAGACTAAAAAGTATTATCGCGGAGCATGTTAATGTTGATCCTAGAAACGTTCATACCTATATATTAGGTGAACATGGTGATAGTGAAGTCGCTATTTATTCACTTACTACGATTGGTGGTATTCCTATTAATGAATATTGTAATAGATGTAATAAATGTGATAATTGTAATTTAGAATTAGATTATTTATATCAACAAGTTAAAAACGCTGCATATGAAATTATATCTAAAAAAGGTGCAACATATTATGCTGTCGCTCTAGCGGTTAGACATATTATAAAAGCTATAATAAACAATACTCATTCAATACTAAGTGTATCTACATTTATTGAAAATGAATTTAATGGAAAAGTTAAAGATATATATTTTTCTTTACCTTGCATTATTGATAAAGATGGAATTAAAAGAGCGTTATCTATTAACTTTAATGAAGATGAAAAAGAAAGACTTATTAAATCTGCAAATATAATTTATAACGAAATCAAATCTCTTGATATATAATTTATCCATGAAAACTAAATTTAAATTATCCATAAAAGAGATAATTCTTATATGTATATTTTTGTTTTGTATTTTATGGATTATCATCTTATCAATACTTAAAAATTATCAAGATATATGTGAAGCTTATGTAGTTAATTTTTCTAGTAAAATAGTTTCACTTATTTCTCGTATCAACAGCGTCTTCCCATTCTCTTTAACCGAGATTTGCATACTTTTTTATGTAATTATCGCAATTACGTGTGTAGTGTTATTTAT
>CAYSPV010000029.1:0-6850 GCA_964433025.1 uncultured Staphylococcaceae bacterium | reverse complement strand
AAGATCGTATTGGTTTATGTATGGATATAGACGCTACTACTAGATATGAATTACATACTATATTAGAAGCTATGCCTACTCATGATTATGTCGTTCATGGTGATTTTAATCCATCTAATATTATTATTTGTGATGATGGCAAGATTTATATAATTGACTGGGCTCATGCAGGACAAGGTAATAAGTCTTATGATGTAGCGATGACTTATCTACTATTCCAATTAAGTGGAAATTTAGAATTAGCCGAAAAATATATCAATTTATATTCTAAAAAATCTAATATTGAAAAAAGGTATATTCAATCTTGGATTCCTTTAGTAGCAGCTTCTAGACTTGTCACTTGTAAAAAAGAAGAACAAGAATTTTTAAAACATGCCTTAAATATCTATGATCACGAATAAAAACCAAAGGAGTTTATTTAAAATGGTTAAAGTTACTGTTTGTATTGGAAGTTCATGTCATTTAAAAGGTTCAAGACAAGTTGTTGAACAACTTCAATATCTAATTAGAGAAAACAATTTATCTGATGACATCAATTTAGCGGGTGCTTTTTGTATGGGAAAGTGCCAAGAAAAAGGTGTTAATATCACTATAGATAACAAATCTTATTCTATCTCACCTAGTGATGTTGATAGTTTCTTTAATAATAAAATCTTAACTAAAGTATCAAAATAAAATAATTATAAATTATTTTAATGTTTAGAGTAGGATATGATAAATTATCTAGAATTTAAGCCTGCTAAATGTAAAGACTGTTATAAGTGTTTAAAAAATTGTCCAGTAAACGCAATTGAAGTAATAAATCATCAGGCTCAAATTATTTCTTCACGTTGTATTTTATGTGGTAATTGCACTTTGATATAACTATGAAATTAAAACTAGTGGAATCACTTGCTAATAACTTAAAAAAGATGTCAAAAAATGTCATCTTAAATTATGATTAATAAAGGGGAATAAATTATGAAAACTAAAAACTTTGACACTAAAGTTCAAGATTTAAAATATCGTGTATTAAAAGAAGTCGCTATTCATGCTTGGAAAGGCGATCTTTTAAACCATATCATGGATATTCCTAATGTCATCGTTCCTGGTAAAAAACCAACGATGCGTTGTTGTATTTATAAAGAAAAAGCTATCGCTGCAGAAAGAGTAAAATTAGCGATGGGTGGTGATCCTAATAATCATAATATTATTGAAGTTATTGATATAGCTTGTGATGATTGTCCTACTGGTGGTTTTCATGTAACTGATGCTTGTAGAGGATGTCTGGCCCATAGATGTGAAGAAGCATGTAGATTAAATGCTATTTATTTTGATGAAAATAGAAGGGCTCATATTGATAAAAGTAAATGTGTAGAATGTGGACAATGTGCTAAAGCTTGTTTTTATAATGCCATTATTTCTTATAAAAGACCTTGTGAAGCATCTTGTAAGATTAACGCTATTAGCATGAGTGAAGATAAAACCGCTAAAATTAATGATGATGATTGTATTCAATGTGGGGCTTGTTCTTATCAATGTCCATTTGGGGCTATTATGGATAAATCATTTATTATTAATGTCATAGATTTTATAAAACAAAGCAATAACAACACTAAATATAAGGTCTACGCAATAGTGGCACCTTCCATCTCTAGTCAATTTAGATATGCTAAATTAGGACAAGTAATATCAGGATTAAAAAAACTTGGTTTTTTTAGTGTTGTAGAAGTAGCCTTAGGTGCGGATATGGTGTCTTATTTAGAAGGTAAGGAATTAGCTAAAAAAGGCTTTTTAACTTCTTCATGTTGTCCTGCTTTTGTAAGTTATATAGAAAAACAATTCCCTAATTTAAAAAAACATATTTCTCGTAATTTATCTCCAATGGGAACTATTGCTAAATATATAAAAGAAACAGATCCTACATGTAAGATTGTATTTATTGGACCATGTACTGCAAAAAAAGCCGAAATTAAAAAAGATAATGTAAAAGATTTAGTAGATGAAGTCATTACTTTTGAAGAATTACAAGCTTTAATTGATTCTAAAGATATTGATTTAACTACATTAGAAGAAGATGTTTTAGATAATGCTTCTTATTATGGTCGTATATTTGCAAGAAGTGGAGGTTTAACTGATGCAGTTAAACAAGCTGTTAAAGAACAAAATATCGATTTTGAAGTTAATGCAGAAGTGTGTAATGGTATTGAAGCATGTAAGTTAGCTCTACTTAAAAAATCAAGAAACAATTTAAGCGCTAATTTTATTGAAGGTATGGCTTGTGTAGGTGGCTGTATTGGTGGTGCAGGTAATATTACTCATGGTATTACTAATGCTTCTGAAGTAGATAAATATGGTAAATTAGCTTTAGAAAAAACTATAACCTCTGCGGTTTCAGTTTATAATTTAAATCAAAAGGATTAAAATTATCTTATGTTATATCTAATTTATGGCCAACAAAGTGTCATGATATCTAATCGTCTTAAAAAAATAGTCGCTGAAAGACTAGAATTTAAAGATGAATTAAATTACATAACTTATGATTTAGATAATGCCAGTTTATTTGATGCTTTAAATGATGCTTGTTATTTACCTTTAGGATATGATCATAAAATCGTAGTGATTAAAAACTGTTATTTTTTAAAAAAATCAACAGGTAGAGTAAATAAAAAGAATCTAAATAGCGATGTCAGTTTATTATTTAAATACATTAAAAATGATGATTTAAGTACAGATCTTATATTAATATATAATGACACGGATATAGACACAAATTCTGATATATATAATCTAATCGCTACGAAAGGTAAAGTATTTCAATTAATAAATATCGATAAAAAAGATTGGAATACTTATATTTATAAATATTTTAATCAATCTTTACATATTCAAATTGATAGAGATGCGATAGAGGAATTATCTAATCGTGTTAAAGGTGATTTAAATATATTTTTAAATGAAGCAAATAAATTATCTTTATATACAGATCATGTTACTTATGATGATGTCTGTAAATTAGTTAATAAACCATTAGAAGATAATTTATATGATTTATTTAATTTATTAATGTCTAATAAAAATAGTGAAGCCTTAAAATTAGCAGATGATTTATTTTTTAATAATGAAGAACCAGTTAGATTAATATCTATGTTAGCTAATCAATTTAGATTATTGTTAAATATTATATATTTATCTAATGCAGGTCTATCTAATAGTGATATAGCGACCACTCTTGGAATAAGAAATGAAATAAGAGTAAAAATATTAAAAAAATATTTATTTACTTTATCTTTAAATCAATTAATGGACGTTTTAGATGAACTATATCAATTAGATTTTAAAATAAAAAGCGGGCAAATCGACCGCTTCGTAGCTTTTAAAATGTTTATAACAAACTTTAAAACAAAATAATTAATTATTCAGTAACACTAATAGCGTTAACTAATTTAGCAATTTCCGCTTTTTGTCTAGCTGCAGTGTTTGCATGTTGAATGCCTTTAGAAACTGATTTATCAATTAAACGATAAGCTTGATCCATTAATGTTTTTGCATTTTCAACATCTTTAGCTTCACAGGCTTTTCTAACTTTCTTAATAGCGGTTCTTACAGCGCTTTTAGCACTTGCGTTTCTTTGTCTTGCTTTTTCACTAGTTCTAATACGTTTTTCTTGTGATTTAATATTCGCCATTTCATAACCTCACTTTTAAACGTTGCTATATTATCATAAAAGATATTATCATTCAACATAAAATGTTGTATTTACTTATTTTTAATTATTTGATTGTTTTGACACATATAAGCACATATAATATAGCTATAAGGAGTAAGAATGAATTTTAAAAAAATTACAACGTCTTTAATCACATTAGCAATTATGTTTTCATTATGTTCTTGTGAGGAATCTGAATGTGAAAAAGGAGTTGTAGGTGGCTTGTGCAGTCAAGTAAGATGGATTTACCAATTTGAATCATACGAAGATTATTCAGAATTTTATGATATATTCAAAGATTACAACGAGGAAAGATACTGGGTACCTTCAAGTGATTCAAATTATTTTGAAGTAGCTTATGATTTTTATACATGCCCAATAAGACTTAAGGATGCACTAGATAGAAGATATGATCTTGAATTTTCGGGTCAAGAATTGTCTACGACATTAGTTAATGATGAGATAGAGATAGAACTTACTTTTAATAGCTTAGACATAGTGAATTTTGTTAATATGATAAGTCTTGAGACATATGTAACCGCTGTTGATGATACATATGAGATAAGTATCATACATAATAATGAAATAGTAATTGCCTATGGAATTATAGAGCCAGTTGTAGCAATTGAAGACGAATCATTTTTTTATAATTATTTGATAGAAATAATTAAATTATTTAATATAAGTGCTATCGATGTTTTTATGTAATATACATTTAACAGGGGAAATAAAATGCATTTTGGAAAAACAATAACTTCTTTATTTGCAATAATATTAATGTTTTCATTGTTTTCTTGCGAATCTAATTCTAGCGAAAGTGTTATAGGTGGACTATATGGTGATGTAAGGTGGAATTATGAATTTGAATCATACACTGACTATCTAGAATTCTACAATATTTTTAAGGATTATAACGAAGAGCGATATTGGGTCCCTTCGAGCGATTCAAATTATTTTGATGTAATTTATAATTTTGATACATATCCTGTAACACTTATCGATGCAAAAGAAAGCCGATATGATATAGATTTCTGGTTTCAAACTATGTATGCAACTTTAAGTAATGACATTTTTGAAATTGTATTTACGATTAATTGCTTGAATGAATCTGATTTTACTAATAATGCATCACTTGAAACAAATCTAGTAATTAATGACGAGACCTATGATGTAAGTGTTATATATAATAGCGATATAGCAATTGCCTACGGAACTATACAACTAGTTGAAACTTTTAAGGAAGAATTAATTCTTGATGACTATTTAGATGAAATTGTCAATCTATTTGAAACAAGTTTCACCGATGTTTTTAAATAATTTAAATTAATTGATTTAGCATATAAAATATAGATGTAAGGAGAATAAAATGAATATTAGAAAAGTAACTGTCATATTAGTTCCAGTAGCACTAATGTTTTCATTATCATCCTGTGATCCTTATAAAGGTGTTGATGGTGGTTTATATGGACAAATAGCAGATTCATATATTTTTGAATCATATGATGATTATCTAGAATTCTACGACACTTTTAAAGATTATAACGAACAAAGATATTGGGTTCCGTCTAGCGAATCTGATATTTTCGAAATAAAATATCGCTTTTATATGTGTCCAATACGTGTTATTGATAGAAATGAAAGAAGATATGATCTATATTTTAGATTCCAGGATATGTATGCAATTCTAGTTAATGATGAAGTTAACATACATCTCACTTTTAATAGTTTAGATGTAGTAGATTTTGTTAATATATTAAGTCTTGAGACATATGTAACCGCTGGTGATGATACATATGAAATAAGTATTGTACATAATAATGATGTTGTGATTGCTTATGGTACAATACAACCAGCTGAAGCATTTGGAGGTGAATTAATTTTTGATAATTATTCAGAAGAAATAATAAGATTATTTAATATCAGTGCTATTGATGTTTTTATGTAGTATACATTTACTAGGATAATAAAATCTATTATGCCTATTATTAAACAAAAGACACAGTTAAATGATAATCTTTCACTATCTTATTATTATGCAAGTAATGGTGTTCCATTGATTCCTAATTGCAGAGGTGGTACTGATTCTATAAACGATGAGTACCTAGAAGCATTTCCTAAAAATACATATATAGCATTAGGAGTACATGGATTTATTAAAACAAAGCCTGAAAAACATGAATGGAGGGTATGGATAAACACTATTGCTGAAAAATTAGACCCTAAAGGCTTTATTGTAATAGGTCACCTGCCTAAAGACATTATTGATGATTATTCTAAAAAGTACGAATTTTATGAATTCGATTCATTGATTGAAGAAAGAAATAAGGAGGTGAAACAAAATGGCAACAAAGGGTGCAAGTAATAGATATAAAAACACTAACGGTTCACGTAAGAAAACTGGTGGAGGAAAAATCGGTTATCAATACGCGAAAGATTTCAATAAACATAAAGTGGATGAACACTTTAAAAAACATCGTGATGATCTAAAGATAAATGATAAAAAAGAATATGTTTCTAAAGCGATAAACTTTGCCAATTTAATCGATAAAAAGAGATTCAGAAGTGTTGTTGATTATCGAGGTACAACATATAAATATGATCCAAAAGCTCATATTTTAGTAGAAGTAGATAAAAAAGGAATAATTATTTCTTATAGAAATGTTAAAAAACAATTCTGGTTTGAACCTAAAAAAGGAGGAAAGAAATTATGGATAAAACTACCAAAAGAATAAAACCGATGTTATGTCCAGTATGCGGTCAATTTGAATTTGAAGATCTAGATGATATAGACTTCCAAAATTTTGGGTTGACGTGTGCAAATGATTATCAATGTAGAGAATGTGGTTGGTATTATGATTTAGAACAGACCAACGATCCTGATTTAGAAAATCAAGCAAATGAAATGTCTTTAAATCAATATAGAGAATGGTATCAAGGAAAACTTAAAGAAAATCCCGATTATGAATATTGGGGTGAACAGGCTGGTGATCCTGAACCTCATCCATGTCCATTATGTGGTGAATATACGTTTCCTGATCATATGAGCGCAGATATTTGTCCTGTATGTGGTTGGCAAGATATAGGATTTGAAGAAGTTCCAGATGAAACAGAAACAGATACTCAACCTTCTTTTAATCAACATAAGAAAATATTTGAAGAAGC
>CAYSPV010000028.1:5317-6983 GCA_964433025.1 uncultured Staphylococcaceae bacterium | reverse complement strand
CCATATTCATATTCACCGTGATGAGATAATATTAAATGTTGTAATAATATAGATCTTTCATTATCTAAATTTAATTTTTTTGCTGTTTCTTCTACGATTGCAGACATTAAAGAAATATGACCAAGTAATTTACCCTTTAAAGAATATTTAAAGGAAATATCGCCCTCAAATTCAATTGTTTTAGCTACATCATGAAGAAGTACACCGCTTAATAATAAATCTTTGTCTATGAAGCTATAATGCTTAGCTAAGTCTATAGCAATCTTTGCCATAGATAACGTATGAGTGGCTAATCCCCCAATATAGTCATGATGAATCGTAATTGCGGCAGGATAAACTAAAAATTTATCCTTATATTCTTTAAATATTTCAGATGTGATTTTATATAAAGTTTCATCTTTAATTTCATTAATATAAAAATCTAATTCTTTTTCTAATTCTTCTTTTGATTTTGTAGAGGTTTTAACAAAACGGAAGGTTTCAATATTTTTATCATCAACAGGCATAATAAAGTTAATGTTTATTTGTAGATTGTTTTTATATGTTTCAAGTAAACCATTAACTAAAATGATTTTACCATTTTCACACATACTTAATTCATTATCATCTACATTCCATTTAACCGCGGTTATCGTACCACTGACATCTTTTAAGGTTAAACGAATATAGGGCTTACCATTCGTCGCTAATGACTTAGTAATTGAAGTAATTGCAAATTGTTGATAAATCGTATCATTATCTTTTAGATCTTTAATTAAAGTAATCATGTTTTTCCCTCCATAAAGTTATTATATCGTTATATTTATAACGTTTTCTTTTTAAATAATTAACTAACTTATTAAATAATTCTTTTTCATCATCGTATTTGTTTTTATTTATGAGCATAAAATGCTCATAATCTTTGATTAATTTTTCTTTTAATAATGAATCATTATTTTCATTTTTAATAACATATTTATCTATAACAGATAATATATTATCATTTGAAAAGCCTCTAGATTTTAAAGCGTTATAGATCTTTTCCTTTTTAGTGTCATAATCCACTTTTTCATATTTAGGTAAGGTTAATTTAATAAACTGTTTTATCTTATCTATTTCATCTTTATTGGAAAATTTAATTTTATTAATATCTTCTTTTTTAATACCTTTATTTAATAACATGGATTTAATTTTATATTCACCATATAGTTTTTCTTTTCCATATTCTAAATAATCATAAATAAAACCTAAATCATTAATTAAATCATGTTGTTTTAATCTATTTTTAATATTAATCGCTATATCTTTTGGACAGCCTTTTTTAATTAATTTATCAATTAAAGCATTTTCACTTATTAATGATTTAGATATGATGTTTAAGGCGACATTAAAATATTTTAATGAAGCATCATAAGATTTAATCTTATTTAAAATATCATAAGTAAGAGCTTTATCTTTATAAAGATAAAATTGGGCTACTGTATCATGAGATACTTCTAATTTTTCTTTATTTGATAAATAAATTATGACTTTAGATTTACACACTCGTAAGGATGATATGTATAAAGAATTACCAGTAGGCTTTTTGGCCACGTCTATAGACCTCCATAACATTATTATAAAATGTTTCAATAGAATACTGTTTAATAATCTTTAAGCCATTTTGTTTAATTTTTTCTAATTTTTC
>CAYSPV010000028.1:1295-5217 GCA_964433025.1 uncultured Staphylococcaceae bacterium | reverse complement strand
TTTTCTTAAATTTTTTTCATTAGGACCTTTACCCACTATTAGCATTTTGCATTTAATTTTAGGATATGTAGATACAAATTTTGCAAATCCTTCAATAGAAGTTTCCATAAATTTTTCTTTAGCAAGTCGACCAAGTAAAAGAAAAACAAAATCACCTTCATTAATGTTATATTTTTCTTTTATTTGTTTTATTTCTTCTTGATCAATATTCTTATAATCAAATAAAGAAAAATCTATACCAGTAGGCACGACATTTATATAGTTATCACTTCCATAAGATCTTAACATCTCTTTTGTTTTTAAAGATGGAGATATAAATTCAGTGGAAAAATTTGATAAATATACAGAATAAGTTCTTATGGTTTTTTTAGCAATTCTATCTAAAAATCCATGAGTAACTATATATGTATAATCTTCATAAGTTGTGTGATAGGTATGCACAAATGGAACATTTAATTGTCTAGCTACAATTTTAGAAAATTGTCCAATAGGAGCATCATGTTGATTATGAATAACATCAGGTTTAAAATCTTTAATGATTTTAAAAGCTTTGTTATTAAAAATAAACGCACCTCTATAGCCATATAATCTTTTAAGTTCTACACCCGCTAGCTTAATAACACCATCAGCGTATTCAAATTTAGCTTCTTCAGTATTAATAGTGACAAGTAAAACATCATGGCCATGTTTTTTTAAAATATTAACTAAATTATAAGTTGATGTGGCCACGCCATTGATTTGAGGAGGATAAGTATCAGAAAATATGGCAATACGCATGATTATTAATCATCTCCTATGTCAATTTCATTCCATTTAGAATTATTAAAGGGATGATTTGATTTTAAATTATCTTGCTCAATATTGCTATTATCTTTATTAAATTGTTTATCATATTTTATTTTTTCTTTTTCTAAAGCTTTTAATCTAGCTTTTTCTTCTTTTTCTTTCTTATTACGCTTTTTTAAAGATGACATTATAGCTTGTCTTGTTAATCTTGTTGTTTCATATAGAGTGTCTGCACTTTGTTTACGTTCGATATAAGTTTCTCTTTGTAAAGCAACAAATGTTTGACGATTGATATTTCTTTCTTGAACTTGTTCTTTTGGAGAGGCTCTATAAAAGGCAGTAACAAAACCTGCGTACACAAGCGGAATAGTAAATGTTAATAATCTCCAAATAATTTGAGCAACAGAAACAAGTGAGATTGAACCAAAATTAAAATAACTATCAAATAATTGTTGGAAGAAATATTCAGATACACCTGCACTTCCTGGAATAGGAATTAAACCTGTCACCATTTGATGAAAGTTAGAATAAAATATTGAATCCCAAACACTAGACATATCAACTTCATAAGAAGCTCCTAATGATTTACCTACAAAACAAGGAACCGTAAAAGTACAACATAAAGCTATAAAATATAAAATTGTAATTAGTATTGTAAAAGGAATATTAGATAATAATCTTTTTAATTCAATTTTAAAGTTTTCAACTTGTATTCTTAAATTTTCTCTAGTCTTATCAGGATTTTTAACTAAACGAATAGTGACCAATAAATTAATACAAGGACCTAAAATAAAATGATGAAATTTTCTTGAATATGACATCAATAATAACAAAGCAATAAAGGCTACATTAATGGTAAAACCTAATACGATAAATACCATAATAGGAATATTAAAATCAAAAATATTGAAAGCTCTTATACCTAAGATTTGTTTTGATTCAAACACTAAAGCAAAAATACCAAGTATGATTAAAACAAATTGATGCACTACAGAGGCCATAACCATAATAGAGGCACCTGCAGATATTGGTAAACCTTGTTTTTTATAAGTATAAGCTTGCATAAATTGACCACCAGAAGCACCTGGTGTCACTGCATTATAAAATGTTCCAATATTATCAATAGCTAAACCTTGATGGTAATGATATTTACGAGTATATAATCTAGCAAAACATAAATAGATAAGCGCTCTTGTAAGTAAAGCAAATATTACTAAACCAAATGCTGCTAATATCCAATACCAATTAACAGTTCTAAATCCTGTAATAATTTCATCTAAATCAGAAAAAAATGAAACAGCAAAAGAAACACCAGTAACCACTAAAACAAGGACTATATTTAAGATATATCGTATATAGCTATTTTTCTTTTTTTGATCTGGTTTTAATTCTTCATCACTAACTAATGTAGATTCATTTTCAATAAGAGGGTTTTCTTTTTCGCTCATATAGAAACTTATTATACATTTTTAATGTCTAATAACAATAATTATAAAAGACAATTATTAAATTATTTTGTCGTAAAACGACAAATTCTTTAATTATAAAATCAAGACAAAATCATTAATTTTTGTTGTAAATTAAATAAAAATCTATGCAAATCTTAATTATTTTATTAAGTTCTATTTCTCCAACTAAAGGTTGAAGCATCATATGTCGTAGCGACATCTATAACAATATCTTCAGTTTGAGATATATAAATAGACCAAGAGGCAGTATCTATGGTTATTGATGAATCAAATGAGGCTAATAAGAAATGAGTGTCTTCATCAGTTACAGAGAAGTTAAATGAATTACCACTTAATGTTCCTTCTACCCATCTACCTTCAGAGCCACTGGTCCAAACCCAGGCTAAAATAGTTCTATCATTAACATATTGATCAGGTATATTTTCTACGTAGACGATTAGATTATCTCTATCTCGTTTTTGATATGTATATCTAGCTCCAACACTATAAGATTCATTTGAAGCAATAATAGTTAAATAAATATTTCCACTGCTAACACCTTCACCAATAGTAACAGTTGTAGTTCCATCAAAATATACTTCTTCGCCATCATCTATTATGTAATAGGCTTCAGTAGCGTTATCCACTGTGATAGTTACATCAATTGGATCATAGAAAATAGAACTTCCATCATTAGATACATTAATAATTGGAAGAGATACTACTTCAGGAGTGTATAGCACCGCTATACCACTGCTATCCATTTCACCTGTAATAGTGCCATTACTAACAGTAAATGTATTACCACTTACTTGATCAGTATATGTTCCATCTTTTAAATTAGCATAAGAAGCAGATACATTTGTATTAACACTACTGCCTAAACTAACAAGCATAATACCATAATCATCATCGCTATCTTTTATAGAGATAAAATAGCCATTATCATAACCTAAATCAGATTCAACATCATAAAATTGATTATGGAATTTATTTACATGACTTATTTGATTTGATTGCCAATCAGTAGTAGCAATTTGTCCCATAACTGAACCAGATGTAGGACGTGCAAAATATAAAGATGTGGCACCTGTAAAATTAGTAGTTACAGCATACGCTCTATCAATTACATTTTGACTAATATTTGTCGTTTCTTGTGAATCATTAGCGTAATTATCATGAGATTCAGCCCATAATACTTTATTAGTGGGATCACTTAATGTGATATTAGAAGGATCAATACCACTTCTAACATAACTTAAGATTGTACTTGAAACACTGCTATCGGTGACAGACATTAATTCTGTATACCAGGAGATATTTCTACCACTTCCTACAGTATTTAAAATTTCACCATAATAATATAAATCTTTACCAGTAGTAGAAATAGCATATTCACTGGCACCACCTAAAACATAATCCCAGAAATTAGAAGCATAATCTCCATCATATTTAGTTTCAATATGTTTAGCAGCATCAAATCTAAATCCATCAACACCGCAGTCAACATATTCTTTAAGTAAAGATAAGACTCTTTCTTGTACTGTAGCGTTTTCAGTTTGTAAATCAGGATAATCTCCTAAATAACCTCTAACTAAAGAAGCAACATTACTATCAGAAACACCGCCATAACCAGTATGGATTAAATTATTTTCATATATATCAGGTTCATAACTTGCAACATTAGA
>CAYSPV010000028.1:0-1195 GCA_964433025.1 uncultured Staphylococcaceae bacterium | reverse complement strand
GTTTGAACTGTGGTATATCCTGCCGCGGCAATTTGTGGTAAAGCTTCTTTTATATTTTGCATTGACCAATTCCAAGCATGAAGAATAACCCCATCTTGAACATTATCTAATAAACCATAAAAATTTTGATCTGTAGGAGTATTAGGTAAATCAGGTAAAGTAATAGATGTAGTCGTGGATGTAGTTGTACTTCCACTTGTAGTAGTGCTATCACTTGTTGTTAAACTTGATGAAACATCACTAATGCTATTACAAGCAGTTAGACCTAAGACAATTACTCCTAATAGCATTAAATTACGATAATTTTTCATAAATATTTTTCCTTTTCTTTTAATTAAGTATTAGTAGGATTGCCTCAACCTTTCTAATATTGTCTTACCTATTAAGCTCTTACGAGGTTTGCCTTTCGTGCCTAGGACAGTTTAACGACTTAACTAGGAGTATTGGTCTTATATTAAAAATATTTTAAATTATTTTTAATTTTAAACAACATTATTCAACAACTTCTATATAAAAAGATACTGGTCTAAAACCATCATCACAGCTAACCATAGCGCTTTTTTTATTTTTCATCCAATTACCATATATACAGGAACCTCCTCTAAATAAGGTTTCAATATATGGATACATAACTCTCCATGCAGCATCACATAAATTATCAGGTTTATCTAAACTAGTAATAATAAAACTATCTCCTAATTTATAAGGACATGGATTATCTAATTTATTTTCATATTCATTAGATAAATCTTGATGATTTACAATTCTTAAAACAGTTATTTTTAATGTTGGCATATTAATGGTTTTCCTTTATATATCTTAAGATATAAGTCTTTAATAAATTAGAATCTAAAGTTGCTTTATTTAAATCAATTTCATATTTCTTAGCAGCGTAATGAAATAATAAATCTCCAAAATAAACTATATCAGTTAATTTCATATCTGAATGCTTATGTCTAGTTATAAGACCTGCAATAAATCCTGCAAGCATATCACCACTTGAAGCATGGGCTAATATTGGAATTCCAGAATATGGAGATTTGATATATGTATTGTTTTGAGTAATTAATATTGAATAATAACTTTTTAATAGAATATTAACTTTATAGTTGCACGCAAATTTAGAGGCATATGGTATTAGATCTTTAGGATCATCACTAATAATAGTGATGTTTAATAATCTTTTAGCTTCTTT
>CAYSPV010000027.1:0-8863 GCA_964433025.1 uncultured Staphylococcaceae bacterium | reverse complement strand
CTGGACCATGATAATAAGCTTTAATAGGTAAATCTTTATTAGCGTACAACTTATTATTATTAAAACTTCTAATTATGGACGCGGTAAATTCTGGACGTAGCGCTAATAATCTTTCACCTTTATCTAAAAAGGTATACATTTCTTTTCTAACTATATCAGATGATTGACCCACTCCTCGTTGAAAAAGATTAGCGTTTTCAATTACTGGTAATTGAAAAAGTTGATAATTAAACAATTGACAAATATCTGACATTAAATCAACGATATATTTATAATCATTAGCTTCATCTAATATTACATCATGAGTACCTTTTACATTTTGATAGTCCATATTTTTCTCCTAATTATTAATTATATATTAATTAATAGTGTTTTAACAAATCTAATGTATAACACGCGACACACTTATAACCCCTTTTAAGGCTAATAAAGCATTAAATAGGTTTTGTAATTTAGTCGCACTTTCAACATGTATTGTCGCTGTTATAGTGGCAATTAAAGTTTGAGTATTAACTTTTGCATTAATCGCAGTTAAAGATATTGATTGAGAGGCTATTACTCCCATCACATCATTTAATAAAGAATTACGATCACTAGCCTCTAATATTAAATCGACTTGATAATTTTTAAATTTTAAATCATCTTTCCAATAAACATCCACTAGTCTTAACTTTTCATTTGCAATATTTGGACAATTTATTCTATGAACTGATATTCCTTTACCTCTAGTAATAAAGCCCACGATTTGATCACCTGGAATAGGATTACAACAACTAGCTAAATTAATCATAATCTTTCCTACACCCTTACAATAAACAGGACAATTATCACCACTTAAATTAGTCTTATTCGTGTTTTTAAAATTAGGAAGAGATGTTAATTTTTTTAGACCCAAATAATCTATTATTTGACTTGGAATAATTTCTTTATTAGCCACGGCTAAAAATAAAGAATCTAAATCTTCTTGATTAAAATGATTTAAAACTTCTTTTTTATCAATTAATTTTAAAACTTCGGCTTCAGTATTTAGTCCTCTATCTCTAAAAGCATCTACACATATATTTTTACCTTTTATGATATTTTCTTGTCTCATAAAGGTAGCGTTTTTCTTATATAAATATTTTCTAATCCTACTTTTAGCGTTATGAGAAACAACAAAATCTAGCCATTTTTCATTTGGACCCGCTGCGTTTTTAGATGTTTTAATTTCCACTACATCACCAGTTTTAAGTTTGGTGTTTAAAGGCACCATTACGTTATTAATTAAGGCTCCTACTGTTGTTTCTCCTACTTTAGTGTGTATTCTAAAAGCAAAGTCTAAACAAGTTGCCCCTCTAGGAAGTTCCACTACTTTACCTTTAGGAGTAAATACATAAACATTAGCCCCAAATATATCACTAGTAAGTGATTCCATATATTCTTGAGCATCAGAATCTAAATTGCTACTAGACATAGAAACAAAATCTCTAAACCAATGTAATTGGTTTTCTATTTCTCTTTGTTCTTTTTGGGAATTATAATAACCTTCTTTATAAGCCCAATGCGCAGCTACTCCACTTTCGGCAACTTCATCCATTTCTTCAGTTCTTATTTGAACTTCATATATGTTTCCATCACCTGACACTATTGAGGTGTGTAAAGATTGATATAAATTAGGTTTAGGCATTGCGATATAATCTTTAAACCTACCAGGAATTGGACGATATGTTTGATGAATTAGACCTAATATTTCATAACATTGTAATTCGGTTTTTGTAATTATTCTAAGTGCTAAAACATCATATATTTCATCAAAAGTTTTACCGCTGTGATACATCTTTTCATAGATGGAAAATATAGATTTAATTCTAGTTTTTATTTCAAATGGTATTTTATTTTCAAATAAAATATCAGCGATTCTTTTAGCTAAAGATTCTAATGATTTTTTTCTTGTTTTAAAACGATTAGAAAGTAATTTAGATATTTCTTCATATTTTTCTTTTTCTAAATGTTTTAAAGCTAAATCTTCTAATTCACTTTTAATAAAATTAATACCTAATCTATGGGCAATAGGTACGAATACATCTAAAGTTTCTCTTGATATGGTTTGTTGTCTTTCTTCATCTAAAGATTCTAAGGTACGCATATTATGAAGACGATCCGCAAGTTTTACAATAATAACTCTTACGTCTTGTGCCATACCTAAAAATATCTTCATATGGTCTTCGGCTTCAAAATCTTCTTTAGATATTCTAGATAGTTTTAAGCTTTGAATTTTAGTTAGAGCTTCTACGATTTTGGCTACTTCTTTTCCAAATAAAGATTCTATTTCTTTTAAAGAAGTGTTTGTGTCTTCTACAACATCATGAAGAAGACCACTTATAATAGTGACAGGACCACATCTAAGCGTAGTTAAAATATAGGCTACTTCCACTAAATGGTGATAATAGGGTTCACCACTTTTTCTAAATTGTCCTTCATGTTTTTTTAAGATATATTCATAAGCTTTTCTAATTAAAGCTCGATCTTGCTCATTTGAAATATAAACATAATATGAGGCTTCTACATCTTCAAAACTATGTAAAGGATAACCGCCATTAACTTGGCTATTTTTATTTGCTACATCATCTTTCATATTAATATAAATTAATCTCCATGATGTAGGCTTGATCTAATCCACTTAATATATTTAAAGAATTACTATTTAAATTAAACACTAATCGGCTGATAACAGGTTCTCCAGTTTCACTATCTAAAGAAGAACTTAATCTAATATAATCAGAATCATTAACAGCAATACAAGAATTATAAACTGTGTATTCTATAGATCCAGTATCATAATTAACTGAATCTACATATACAGGAGTGGCTACTATTTCTACATAAGAATAGCTATTTGAAAATAAAAAATTAATATTTCCGTCAGTATTTCCAAATCTACCCACAAGTAAAGCATTAACCCCAGGATAACAATATGAATAATCATTTATGACATAACTAATATCATTAACATTTGTAATATCTTCATAAATTTCATCTACACTTGAATAAGATGAACCAATTGTAGAATAAGAATTATAAAAAGTTAAACTAGCTTGAACTTCTAGATCTCCTAATGATATATCATTAGAGGTTAAATTATAACTAACAGATGTCGTAGAAGTTATACCGCTAAAAATAGAACCAGCGTTAGGATCATTAGTGAACTCAAACGAACAACTAGTTAGTGTAAGTGATAATAAAGTTAAGATAAACAATTTTTTAGACATATTTAAATTATACATAATTTATCCCCCATTACTTAAAAAATATTTATCAATTAAAAATTGGACAGAGATTTTATTATAAAAAGTGTGAAGCGCCATTGTCCCATATAAATCAATAAATGTATGCTCATTAAAATTAGAAACATCAATATTAAATCCTACGATTTGACTATTTAAAGAAATATTTGTGACTATATGTTTTTTATTTCTTGATAAAGTTAAAGAGCTAGTTTTAACATGTTCTAATTTTAAGATTGGAGCTTTAAAATCTTCACCAAAAGGTGAAAAAGTATCAATAAGACGACAATTGATTAAATTAATATCATTGATATTAATATCAATAGCCTTAATTTTTTGTTCAACCTTTGGAATTGTTTTACATATTTCATTAATTTTAACTTTAAATTTATCAAAGTTTTCTTTTTTAAGAGTTAGACCACCTGCAAAAGTATGACCACCATAATTTTCTAATAAATCATCACATTTTTTTAAGATATCGACAACATCATAATTATCACTAGCCCTCATCGAACCTTTTAAAATATTATTATCATTACTATCATAAGTAAGAATAATTGTAGGTTTATGATAGGTATTTAATATCTTATTAGCGAGCAACCCTATCATTCCTTCTTCAATATCATAAATAGAAATAATCACATCATCATTGATATCATCTAAGTTTATATCGATGTCCGCACTGATGGATTTACGATTTTCATTACATATTTCAATCATTTGATAAATCTTTAAAATTGTCTCTTTATCATCACTAATAAAATATTTTATTAAATCATTAATACGATTAGTTTTAAGTAAACGCCCCACTGCGTTAATCTTAGGAGCAATTTTCATCGACATACTTAAATAATCAAAATTATCATTTTCTTTTAATAAATCTAAAGATAAATAGGTATGTTCTTTATATGTTGAAGTAGCTAATCTAACTATATCTCTATTAAAATCTTTTAAAGGCATCATATCACTTATAACTGATATAGCCCCTAATATTAATAAATATGGATCAATACTTCCAAGTAAAGCATAAGAAAACATAAAGCTGCAGAAACCTGCACTTGTGGTTATACTTGAAAAATTAGAGACACTAGGATGAATAATTGCGTCTGCATTAGGTAGTTTATCCGCTACTAGGTGATGGTCAATGATAATAACTTTAATGTTATTATCTTTTAATAATTTAGACGCTTCTAAAGCGCTTATTCCATTATCACATAAAATAACTAAATCATAGTGTTTATCCACTAATGTTTGAGCTTTAGATAAACTTAAACCATATCCATCTAAATAACGAGATGGAACATAATAATCAATCTTTTTATTTAGTTTTAAAAAAGCTTTAGTAATTATAGAAGTTGACATTATTCCATCACAATCATAATCTCCATAAACGATGATTTTTTCATCGTTTTTAATTGATTCTTTACAAATATTAATTGCTTCCTTCATTCCATTAAATGTAAAAGGATCTTTAACATCATCAAAACTAAGATTACGTGTCATATAATCATAATCTTGTAAAGTTAGATTGTAATATTTTAATAATTTATCAAATAGTTCTTCCATAATTATAAAAAAGACTGCCTAATCAGCAGTCTAAATATTTTTAGTCGTTAATTCCAATAAAGATAGCTTCCTCAGGCTCACTAGATTTAGCTTTGACTGTCTTACGTTTACGTTTAGATTTAAGGTTAGGAAGTTTAATGCCTAATCTTCTTTCAAGTTTATAAACATAATGTGAGCAATAACCATAAAGCACTAAAACAAAGATAACACTTATAACAACACCAATAAGGGCTAAGATGTAATAAAGTGTTGTAGCACTTGTTCCAAAGCCAAAGAAGTTAATAGTTAAATATAAACCAATAACTCCAAATACTAAAATTAAAGAAGCACTTAATGAAGTTGCACGCTTCATAATTTCTTCACGCTTTTCAATAGAATGATCTTTACTTCTAGAAAATTCTTCTGTAAGCATTTCTTTTTCTTTATTAGCAAACAGTAGCATCGCAATATAACAAAATCCTATTACCACAGGTAAGGCTACTAATATTTCCATAGAGGTAGAAATTCTTGTAAGAGCAAAGAATCCGACACATAAAAATCCTACAACACCTGACATAACAAATGAGACAAGTCCTCTTGAAAGTCCATATCTTAACATAAAATATAAACTTACAAAGGCCATAGCCACACTGCAGGAGATGACCACTAAAGTCCAATCAGGTTGACTTGTCGAATAATGAACTTCTGTTTTTAAAGATGCAGAAGCATAAATATCAATATCTGAACTTTCAATATAATCACTTAATAATACAGATATAGTGTCTGTATATTCAGTACCATCAATAGTTAAAGTAGCCATGGTATCACCATCAATTTCTCTACCTAGATCAACAACAATATAGGTATATGTTGTGGTTACACCCTCTTTTGTTTCATCTCTAGTATAGGTTGTGGTTTGATTTACAAAATCAAAATCATCATCAATTAAAGCTTCAGTTGTACCATCTTCATAAGTAAGGACGGTATTAGATAATAGATTTTGAATATAGGTTGTAGTCATAGCACTTCTAGAGGTGCTAGTTTCAAAATATAGATAGGTATTACCAACACTATTAGTGTCATAATTAAATAGATTTCCATCATTTAAAACACCAAAGGTTGTACAACCAATAATAGAGGCTACAAATAAGACTAAACCAACAATAAAGACTGGCTTTTTATATTTAGTAAAATCACTATTTTGGAAAGAACCATAATATTCTTGTTTTTCTTCATTTAAGATGTTTGGAACATTATTTTCTTTAACACCAATAATAGAATATTTATTAGTAAATTTAGTAGTGTTAGTCAATAACCACATTAATCCTTTTAATATTAAAACATTTAATATTAATGAGGCGATACCACCAAAGATACAAGAGGCACCAAATGAGACCATCATATCTCCACCTAACCAATAGAATATCGCACCAATAATAACTACGATAACATTAATATCTATGATAGGTAGTAAGGCTCGTTTTGCTCCTTCAGCATTAGCTTTTTTAAGTGAACGTCCTCGATAACATTCTTCTCTTACTTTAGCTACATATACAATTCCACAGGCAATTGAAGCCAGTGCTACTAATACTAAACCAAATATCATTGCCGTATTAAATTCAACAGAGAACACTATTGAAAGAAGTAAGGCTAGATAAGTAGAACATAATGAAACTGTTCCAATAGCAATAGCAGCATATCTATAAACAATAGCAAGTAATAAAGAAATAATAATTATGGCAAAGATTGTAGCAATTAAAGTACGAGACATCGCGGTTGTTTCTCTCATACCATAACTTAATACATTTTCAAAATAAGCAGTTACTGTATCTTCAAATAAGAAAGTAACATCATATGGTAATTCTTCACTATTTAATAGATTTACATAGTAATTTGCAAGTTGAGTACCATAACTTACATCACTTACATTAATAACACCATCACTGTCTGTATCAATATTAACACTTGAAGCAATTGCGACTTGATCATCATCAGACCAAATACGAGAAATATCAAATTGCATTAATAGTTTTTCAGCTTTATCTTCATCATAGTCTTCACTATCAGAAAGAAGTTCACTTATAGAATCTTCACCTTCAACAAAGTTGTAGGCTAAATAGACATATGTTGTGGTATCTTCTTCCTCTTCATCACTATCTTCATCTTCATCATCACTTGATGAAGTTGTTGCTTCTACTTCTTCGGCAATTCTTTCTGCTTCTTCAATAACAGCTAAAAATGCTTCGCTATCAGTGTTAACAGGAATTACAACAGTAGGATAATAATTTACGAAAGTAACATAAGCTTCTTCACTAGTATCCATAAACTCATCGCCAATAGCGACTACATTAGTAGAAGTTCCTAAAGCAAATGCACCATTAAAGGATAAATAAACTTGTATTTGTTCATAATAATCAGATAATTCTTCACTAAGCACTACTTTAACAGTGTCATCACCTTGGGTGTAGACATCATATTTAGTAGCACCATAGGTTTGTAATCTTTCTTCCATAATTGCAGCGATTTCTTCTGCTGCGCCTTCACTTACTTCACTATCAGGATCATCAATTTCTGAAACCCTAAAAGTAAGAGCTCTACCATCAGAATATTCAATATTAGAAGTTGTTTGAGTAAATGCACTGTTAAATGTTGTTGTTACAGCAACTAAGCCTAATACACATAAGCCCATATAAGCAATAAATCTTCGCATAATTGTCTTTTTCCTTTTTATTTAAATAAATTACGTTTAAAAATAAATCGCATAAAATACGCTTTATTAATTTACAATAATTGAATATCATTTTCAATATATAATTTATTTAAAAATAAATTGTTATAAAAATTTGCCTAAAATAATTTGTTTTGATAGTCAATTTTTAAATGACTATAAGCTTTTGTGGTTACTATTCTTCCTTTAGGAGTTCTATTAATAAATCCTATTTGAATTAAATATGGTTCATAAACATCTTCTAAGTTAGTTACTTCTTCTCCAATAGCACTGGCAATAGCCTCTAATCCTACAGGACCTCCATTATATCTTTCAATAATGGTTTTTAAATAACGGATATCAACATCATCTAAACCCAATGGATCTACTTTTAAAGCTTTTAAAGCTTTATTTGCGTGTTCTAAGGTAATATTATCATGACCTTCAAAATTAGCAAAATCCCTTACTCTTCTAAATAATCTATTAGCAATTCTTGGAGTGCCTCTACTTCTTTTAGCTATTTCTTTTGAAGCTAAATCATCAATAACACAATCATAAACACGAGCGGTTCTTTTTACGATCATATTAATTTCATCTTCACTATAAAAATTAATCTTTTCACAAATACCAAATCTAGCTCTTAAAGGTGAGGAGAGATCTCCTGCTCTTGTTGTAGCGCCTATTAATGTAAAAGGTGCAATATCAATACTAATTGTTTTAGTGCTTGATTCTCTAGATAACACTATTGATAAAGTATAATCTTCCATAGCTTGATATAAGATTTCTTCTACCACTCTTGGAAGACGATGAATTTCATCTATAAATAAAACTTCTCCAGGTTCTAAATCAGTAAGAATTGTGGCTAAATCTCCTGCTTTTTCAATGGCAGGTCCACTTATTACTCTAATTTTAGTATGCATCTCATTAGCAATTACATGGGCTAGAGTAGTTTTTCCTAGACCTGGAGGACCATAAAATAAACAATGGTCTAAACATTCATTTCTATGTAAGGCAGCATAAATAAAAACTTTTAAGTTTTCTTTTAATTCTTTTTGTCCTACATATTCTTCTAGTGTTTGAGGACGTAAAGAAATTTCTTCATTTTCTTCTTGTTTATTTAAATCTGCACTTAATATTCTTTTTTCCATTATTTTTTCCTTAATAATTTTAGGGCCATTGCAATAATTTGTTCACTAGTAGCGTTTTCTTCATTAATTTGGGCTAATACATTTTCAATTTGGCTGTTTTTAAAGCCTAATTGTTTTAAAGCTTGTTTTACATCTTCATATTGTTTAGGATCACCTTTTTCACCTGTTAATTGTCCTTTTAAATCTAAGATGATTTGAGA
>CAYSPV010000026.1:0-9855 GCA_964433025.1 uncultured Staphylococcaceae bacterium | reverse complement strand
AAAAAATTTTATTGCTATCCACAAGTATATTATTAGCAGGTGCAGTTGGTATTGGGGTTGCATCTACACCTAGCATTATAGGTGGTGTTAAAGCAGCAACTACTACTGATGTTATTGAACCTTATTACTTTACTGGCGAAGAAGGTACAAATGGCAATTATACAGTTACTAATTATCAAGAAACAAGCAGTGCTGTTTATGCCGGATATGTTACTTATACATATACCAGGTCACCTTATTTAGAAACACTTGATTTTTATAATGATGAAGGACAATACATTATATCGACAACTTCTGGGGGCAGAATTCAAAGTGTAAGAGTTTCTTGGAATTCTAGTGCTGGTCAAACTCTTTATCTTAATGTTTATGCAAGTAATGAACCTTTTACTGGTTTAGATGATTTAACTAGTAATACTTTTATTGCTGAAATTTCATCTGATGATGCTAGTAACACTTATACATTTACAAGTTCTTATTCATATGTTGGTATTACAGCGGCAGAATTAAGTTATGGATCTGTTAGCTATCTATATTTTACTTGGGATGACGCTGTGGATACCGCTGATGATGCAAAAGATGCAGCTGTGGATTTTGCTCAATCATTCTTAAACAATATCGGTTGTGATAATGATGGTGTTAATCCTCCTACTGGTGATTGGGATTCATTTAAAACTGCATATGAAAATTTAAGTGAAGAAGCTCAAGCTTATCTTGTAGAAGATGTTGATGATACGATTGATGAATTCTTAAAATTATATGATTATATCATTGGTAAATATAATTATGATAACTTCTTAAATAGAACCATCACTAGCGCTTCCAATTCCATTATTTCTTCTGATTCTGTTGATTATGAAGTAATAATTGCTGTGGTCACAATCTCCGTATTAGTGGTCGTATCTGCATCAATCTACTTTATAGTAAAAAGAAGAAAACAAGCTTCTAAATAAATAAAAGTTTATTAATTTCTAATTTTATTTAAAATCCAAAAGATGACTTTAGTCATCTTTTTTTCTTTATCGCAGCATAACTAATTGAAATACCCCTTAAAAAAAAAAAAAAAAAAAAGAGTACGTTTATACTTATTATTTTTCTAATTGACTCGTTAGTAGCAATTAAAAGAATAAAAAGATTACAAAGGGGGACTTTTTATGAAAAAAAGTAAAAAAATTTTATTGCTATCCACAAGTATATTATTAGCAGGTGCAGTTGGTATTGGTGTTGTTAATAGTTCCACTGTTATATCTGGCACTGTAAGTGCTACAGATACTGTCGACGATAGACTTACACCTTATTACATGTGTGATGAAGAGGATGGCGACAGCTCATTTAGTGGAGTAAGTAGAAACAGTGATGCTGTTTATGCTGGCTATATTAGTTATAGTTGGTGGGATGATCTAATTACACTTTCTAATGTTGACCTTGGTTATGGTATTGTTTCCACAACTTCTGGAGGCATTATTAAAAGTATTACAATTGAATGGGATGGCGATGAAGATGGTAGCGGTACTCTTGCTATCTTTGCAAGAAATGAAGCCTATACCAGCGTAAATGATCTAAGTAGTTGGACAGCTGCTGGTTATATAGATGATATTTCCTATGGCACAGATACATATACTTTTACTGAAAGTTATAGATATGTTGGTATAGGAGTTGATCTTGGTACTGCGTCATTTTATAGTGTTACCTTTACTTGGGGTGAAGAAGATACCACTGATGATGCAAAAGATGCTGCAGTAAATTTTGCACAAACATTCTTAAACAATATCGGCTGTGATCCATCAGGTTATGGTACAGTCGCTCCTACAGGTGATTGGGATTCATTTAAAACCGCATATGAAAATTTAAGTGCAGAAGCTCAAGCTTATCTTGTAGAAGATGTTGATGACACAATTGATGAATTCTTAGATTTATACGATTATATCATTGGTAAATATAATTATGATAACTTCTTAAATAGAACCATTACCAGTCCTTCTAATGCAGTTATTTCCTCTAATTCTATTAATTATGAAGTAATAATCGCTGTGGTCACAATCTCTGTTTTAGTTATTGTAAGTGCATCTATCTACTTCGTAGTTAAGAAAAGAAAACAAGCCTCTAAATAAACATTAGTTTATTGAATAAAGCTATTAGGTGGTGATTAAACACCACCTTTTTTTAATTATTGATTTAATTTATAATTAAATTATGGAAATTAAAGATATTGTTAAATTACAAAGAGACTTTTATAACGCTAATGAGAGTATTGATGTTAATTTTAGAATTCATCTTTTAAAGGATTTAAAAAGATTATTATTAAAATATGAATCTAAGTTTAAAGATGCTTTTATATTAGATTATAACAAGCATGAATTTGATTTTTTATCATCAGAGATGATGATAATTATTAATGAGCTTAATTATATGATTAAGCATATTAAAAAATTATCTAAACCTAAAAAAGTAAAAACATCTATATTTAATTTCCCTTCTAAAGGATATATATATCCAGAGCCTTATGGTGTTTGTCTTATAATGGCCCCTTGGAATTATCCTTTACAATTAACTTTAATGCCTTTAATAGGCGCTTTAGCTGCGGGTAACTGTATCATCTTAAAACCTGCTTCATATTCTAAAAATGTTTCTAATGTGATTAATGAATTATTTTTAGAATTTAATCATCCTGAAATAGTGGCAGTCATCTTAGGTGGAAGAAAAGAAAATCAAGATTTATTAGAGCAAAGATTTGATTATATATTCTTTACAGGTGGTGAAACTGTTGGACGATTAGTGTTAGAAAAAGCTTCTAAATATTTAACACCTGTAACCTTAGAATTAGGAGGTAAATCTCCTTGTATTGTTTTAAAAGATGCAGATATCGATATGTCTGCAAGAAGGATCGTGTGGGGTAAATATTTAAATGCAGGTCAAACATGTGTGGCCCCTGATTATGTATGTATACATAAAGATATACATGATAAGTTTATTGATAGGGTTAAATATTATATTGATAAGTTTTATTATACGAATAATAAATTAAATGATGATTTTGTTTATTTAATTAATGATAAGCATTTAGATAAGATTTTATCATTAATAGATAATAATAAAGTCATAATTGGAGGAAAACATAATGGTTTATGTTTTGAGCCTACAGTAATGGATAATGTAACCTTTAAAGATAAGATTATGCAAGAAGAAATATTTGGTCCAATTATGCCTATTATTATCTATGATGATATTTATGAATTATTAAGAATAATTAACACTAAAGAAAAGCCATTAGCGTTCTATCTATTCACCAAAGATAAAAAATTTGCTAAAACCATCTTTAGCCTTACATCCTTTGGTGGTGGTTGCCTAAATGACACAATCATGCATCTAACAAATGAAAACCTCCCATTTGGAGGTGTTGGCTATTCTGGTATGGGAAGTTATCATGGTAAAAAAAGCTTTGAAACATTTTCTCATTATAAAAGCCTCTTATTTAAATCAAAATATGAAATTAAATTAAAATATCCTCCAGTAAGTAAAAATAAGCTTAAAATGCTTAAAAAGCTTATAAAAATAAAAGATAAATAATCATTATTTATGTTTTATAAAATAATTAAAGTCATATTGTCTTAATGGATAAGTATAATATTTAGACTTTTTATAATTATCAATGTCTTGATAATTTAATTTTTTAAAGAATTTATAAAAGTATTTATCATTAGATAAATATCTATAAAAAGACATTAAATAAATAATGACTTTTTCTTCTTTAAAAACTTTTCTATTTTTAAATTTAAATATAAATCCAATTATAAAATCTATTAAGAAAATAATAGTAAATATAACAATAATAGATACAGGAACATAAACATTATAAGAGAAAAAGAATATACCAGGAACAAGATCAAAACATACGACTCTATAAAGTAATAAATTAAATAAAATACTCATAATAGAAAATGATAATAATTTAAGATATGTTCTTGTTGATTTAAATAAATCATTATCAGATTTTCTAACATAAAAGACTTTTTTAAGTAGATAGGAATATAGTATGCCCACAATTATAAATAAGGCTATATTTATAAATGAGGCGATTAGATTATTAATCGTCTCATTATTATTAAACTTAATTAAGCTAAATAAAAAATTACATCCAAATAAAAATCCACCTATAAAATTAAAAGGTAAAAACCCATCATTAACGTTTACAAAACGTTTATAAATTAGACTATATATAATCGTCTCTACTAAAGAAGATATAAAACCACTTACAAGAAATAAGATAAGAAAGATAAACAAATATAATTCTTCCATACTATAATAATATCATTAAATCAAAAGGAGAGAATAACCACGATGTTAAAAGAGACATTACAAAAAGAAAATATATCAGCCTTAAAACAAAAAAATAATGTTATAAGAGCAATCCTATCAGTAGTCTTAAACAAAATAACCCTACTAGAAGTAGAGAAAAGATCTAAGAATGAAGAGATTAATGATAATGATATAACATCAATATTATTAAAAGTCTTAAAAGAATTAGAGGATGAAAAACAAGGTTATATAGAAGTTAATAATCAAGCAAAAGTAGAAGAAATAATTAAACAAGCCGAGTTTATTAAACAATTCTTACCTAAGATGTTATCTGAGCAAGAAATAATAGCAGAGATTAATAAATTAGAAGATAAATCTATTCCTAATATTATGAAACATTTTAAAAACAATTATATAGGACAAGTAGATATGTCTTTAGTAAATAAACTAGCCAGAGAGCTAAACAAATAAAAACTTGTTAAGGACGCTTAAATTTATTATAATTTAAAAGCGTTCAAACAGGGGTGTAGTACAATGGTAGTACAATGGTCTCCAAAACCACTGACGCGAGTTCGATTCTTGTCACCCCTGCCAAAATGATTATATAGCGACAAAATAGTCGCTTTTTTGTTATAAATGTATACAAAAATACACAAGATTTGGTTACAAATGTGTATGAAACTACACAAGATTTGGTTACAAATGTGTATGAAACTACACAAGATTTGGTTGTAAATGTGTATGAAACTACACAAAAAAATGGTTACAAATGTGTACGAAACTACACAAGATTTGGTTGTAAATGTGTACGAAACTACACAAGATTCTTGTTATAAATGTGTACGAAACTACACAAAAAAATGGTTATAAATGTGTACGAAACTACACAAAGGATTTTTCATAAATAATTAAATAGAGTGAAAAACTTCAATTAACCACTGTACCAAAAAATGGGCATTGCTTTTATTATATTGAAACAAAAAATATTAAATATAAAATATATTTAGAGGAAAAAATATGGGAAAGAAAAACTTTTATCAAGTCGAAATTATTGAAACTCTCGCTAAAATTGTAGCGGTTGAAGCTGAAGATGAAATAGACGCTATTATTCAAGTAAGAAGGAAATATAGAGATTGTGATATAGTTTTATATCCTGATGATAGTTATATTGATACAGAATTTAAGATTTATGAAGATTAAGGGGATTAAGTATGGATATTAAAAAATATGTTTCTAAACTACCTGAAGATTTAGAGTGTTTAAACAAAAGTGAAGAATATCAATTATTAGTTTTATATGTTTATAATGAATATTTTGATGCAAGTGAACAAGAAACCGATAGTGTCTTAGAAGGTTTATTTTATTCTAGAGAGCGTAAGTTTAATATTGATGGTGTTTTTGTAAATCAAAAACTAGAAGAAAATGAAATTGAATGTTTATATTCATATCATGTTGGAAGTAGCATACTTTCTATAATGACTCTTGCGGATGAATTTAGATATGCATCTGCATTAATTGGTGATGCGATTAATAGAAGTTTATATACAAGAGAAAGTCCTACTGTTTCTAAAATAATGTCTTATTTAGATGATATAGAAGAAACAAATAAAAGTTTAACAATTGTCTTTGTTACTGATTACATACCAAAAGATGATGTTGATAGAATGGCTATTGTTAACCATGTAAGCAACTATAGTGCAGCTTATGGAAAAACATCCATAAAAGCTAGAATTGTATTTGGTGATGATGTTTTTGCCTCAATTGAGAGTAATATTGCTCCATTTGATAATGTTAGTAGCGGTTCTTTACAACTTGATAAAGCAGATAATATCCTATCATATAAAGACGATAGTTTTGTATGTAATATAAGCGCTAAATCGTTAAAAGATTTATGGAAAAAAGAAGGTAAAAGAGGTCTTTTATCCATGAATTTAAGATATTATGTCAAAAATAAGAAAATTGATGAAGGTATTATGAATTCAGTCCAAAATCAAAGTGAAGATTTTTGGTATTTAAACAACGGTATTATCATAGTTTGTAATAATTACAATATAAGAGATAACAAATTATATTTAGAAGAATTTTCTATCGTTAATGGTGGTCAAACAACAAAAATGATAGGTGATACACCTTTTGATGATGATTTTTATATTACTTGTAAAGTAATAAAAAACAAATTTGAAGATAGAAATACTAAAAATGAATTTGTTTCAAGAGTAGCGGAAGCTTCTAATACTCAAAAACCAATTAAAGCCAAAGATATTATTGCTAATAGAGTAGAATTAAGAAACTTAAAATCACTTCTTCAAGATAATAGTGTCTTTATTGAAGTTAAGCGTGGTGATAAAGCTGTTGGTGAAATATATAAAGAACCTTGGCAAAAAACTAAAAGTAATGAATTAGCACAAGACTTATATGCATTTGTGTTTTTAGAACCAGGACCTGCTAGAAATGCTGTATCTGAAATATTAAGCAGTGATGAAAAATACCAACGTATTTTTAAAACACATAGTTATAACTTTGGATTTTTAAAATCATTATTACTACTTGAAAAATCATTTAAAGATTATAGAAAATATGTCAAAAACTCTATAGATGAATATGATAATGTCATAAAAGGACTAGTGCAAAACGGTTTATTTTATTGTTTATCTACAATTGGATATCTTTTAAAAATTTATTACAATCCTGAATTTAAAAATAGTATTAAACTATATCGCAATAATGAATATAGCTTAAAAACATATATGCAAGAACAAGCCTTTAATCATGAATTTATTGGATCTAAAGGTTTAACATATAAACAAATAAGAACAAAACTGTATGAATTATTTGATTTTATCTTTAGAGATATCATTAGTGAAGGTTTTAATATCGTAAAAGCTAGTAACGAAAATATAGTGTATTCTAACTTTACAAAAACCAATACTGGTTTTACTCATATCTATAAACTTATTAACAATGATATTTATGATGGAACATATCCTAGAATTATTTCTTTTGTAGAAAAATATTTTATTTCTATATCAAAAGATCAAGAAAATAATAACATTGATGAATATGTTGATTTAATTAAAAAAGTTAAAGAAAAAAATAAAGATATAGCTAAAAATTCTAAAGGTGAAGTTATATCAGATAAGGATAAAGCTTTAAGAGATGAATTGTTTAGCTACGATGCTAAAACAGCAAAAGAAAAAAAATTAAGAGTAGGTAGTGTCTTAAGTGTTACAGAAATTGAAAAAATCATCAAAGCAAAACCTATGACTAAAGAAGAATTAGCGAAATGTATAAATGCAAAATCTTTATATTATAACGCTCAAAATATTTTAGATATTGTTGGTAAATATCTTTAATTAGTAAAAATTATTAATCTTAATTAAAATCCATTAAGAATTTTTATGCAAATGACATGTTTTTCATAATAGACATTTTTAATAATTTTAATTATATAGTTGTAATCTAATATTTTTGATTTTATAATTATTATGAAAAATATAGCAAATGCCATGTTTTTCAAAATGAGGTATTTAAAATGGATAATTTTATTATTAAAAGAGACTTATATTTAGATAAGCTAATTAGAAGAATGCATAATAATTTAATTAAGATTATTATTGGTCCTAGAAGATGTGGTAAAAGTTTTCTTTTAAATGTTTTATTTTATGATTATTTAATAAGTCAAGGTATTAATGATGAGCAAATAATAAGATTAAGTTTAGATAGTGATTCTAATAGAATTTATAGAGATATAGATAATCTATCTAAATATTTATTTTCTAAAATTGTAAATAAAAATACTAATTATTATTTTTTATTAGATGAAGTTCAATTCGCTATTAGTGATGAAGAAATAAAAAATAAAAAGCCATTAAGATTATATTCTATTTTAAATGAGCTATTAACTTATCCTAATGTTGATGTATATATAAGCGGTAGTAATTCTAGATTTTTATCAAGTGATGTGGCAACTGAATTTAGAGGAAGAGGAGATGTTATATCTATATATCCTTTATCTTTTTTAGAATTTTATAATGCTTATAAAAATAAAGATAAGTATGAAGCATTTTTACAATACTCCACCTTTGGTGGTATGCCTATGATATTAAAAATTAATAAAGATGAAGATAAAATAGATTATTTAAATAATCTAATTAAGATAACTTATATTAATGATATTATTGAAAGACACAATTTAAGAGATGATAATGTCATGGATACATTAATCAAACTTTTAGCGTCCTCTATTGGTTCTTTAAATAATCCTTTAAAGATATCTAATACTTTTAAAACTAATAACATCAATGTCTCTGATATTACTATATCAACTTATATTGATTATCTAATTGATTCTTTTTTAATTGAAAAAGTACATCGCTATGACATTAAAAAAAGAAGATATATTAATAGTCCCTATAAGTTTTATTTTAAAGATTTAGGCATTAGAAATGCTTTATTAAACTTTAGACAACAAGAACAAACTCATATCTTAGAAAATATTATTTATAACGAATTAATTATTCGTGGATTTAATGTTGATGTAGGAATAGTTAATAGCGCTATCACTAATGCTAATAATAAAAAAGAAATCAAACATTTAGAAATAGACTTTATCGCTAATAGGGGATATTTAAGATATTATATTCAATCTGCTTATTCTATCCCTGATTTAGACAAATTAAATCAAGAAATACAAGGATTTAATAAAATAAATGATTCATTTAAAAAAATAATCATTACTCAAGATTTAATAAAAGCTTATAGAAATGATAAAGGATATTTAATCATTAATATTATTGATTTCTTACTTAACCCTAATAGTCTTGAATGGTAATATAAAAACAAGGAGAAAATAAAATAAATATATGATATTAAAACAAATAGAAATCGCTACTGATAGATTAGGTATGTATGATATTACAGATACCTTAAATAAAATCATTAAAGATAATAATATATCTGATGGTGTAATGGTGGTGTATACCACTCATACAACTGCAGCTATTACTATTAATGAAAATGCTGATCCAGATGTTAAAAAAGATCTATTAAAAGAATTATCTATTAAATTCCCTAAAGAAAACTATTATGAGCATTATGAAGGTAACAGTGACGCTCATATAAAATCATCACTTATAGGATGTTCTACATCCATAATCATTAATAATAAAAGATTATTATTAGGAACATGGCAAGGTGTTTATCTAATGGAATTTGATGGACCAAGAACACGTAAAGTATTTATTAAAATAATTGAAGGTTAATTAAATATATATAGAGCTAGACTATATATTTTAAAATGTGTGTTTTATTATTATAAAAATTTAGTATAATAAAGCGGTAAATAAAATTTGTTTAAATCTAATTTAGGTCAATATTATGCCTTTTTTATTTTTTAGTAAGTTTTATATACACGAAGGTCAAAAATTTAAAGGAGATTTTTATGAAAAAATTTAAGATCAAAAAGCCGTATGTGGCGCTAGTGGGGGGGATATTAGCTTTAACATTAGGCACTATTTCACTAGCAAATAGTGTTACACCTAATGCAGCTAGAGCGGCAGAAGA
>CAYSPV010000025.1:0-9857 GCA_964433025.1 uncultured Staphylococcaceae bacterium | reverse complement strand
TAATATAAAGAACATAAGTAAATTCTATTTTATTGATTGTTCTTATTTAGTAGTTCTTGTTTTTTAATATTAAATTCTTCTTCCGAGATTATATTTGAATCTAATAATGTTTTTAATTCTTTTAACTCTTCAATATAGTTAAGTTTTTTCTCTTCAGTAGGAGTTGCCACTGCTGGTGCTTTATTTACAAAAGCATTCATTAATGCTTCTGCTTTCTTTTCTTCTACTTCAATCTTTTTCATTTCAATATCAGTTTTTAAATCTCTTTCATTTTTAACCGATGTTAGAAGTTCGTTTAGTTTATTGTAGACTGCTGAACCATTTACTAAGTAATTGAAAACAAAACAATTAGCGGTTCTCATCGCGGTATTAACACCATATCTCATTGGTGTATTGTTTTGGTATCCTTGATTAAAATTAATAGATATTGCATTTAATCCAAGGAAATTATGAAATTCTACATTATCAATTTGATCTAAGCGATATGAAAATTGCTTTGTATACAAAAATCTAGCACATAATCCATAGACTCTTTTATTACTTACTATTACATGCGATTTTGAAATAGCTTTATACTGTAAAACAAAGAATATTATTAAAACAGCTAAGAAAATTAAAAACACCATACCGAAGGTAATAAAAGAGACATTAGCACCACTTCTTTTTGCTGAATTATCAGTACTTGCTACAAACAAACAGATTGCAACAATCGCAAAAATACAAATAAATGAAATGTAAAATCCCTTGATTAGTTTTGGCATCTTACAATAACCAGAGACGACTTTTACTTCTTTCTCTGTATTTTTTCTAATTTCATTCATATGAACACTCCTTATATTTTTGAAAAAACTATGTTTTTCTCT
The DNA here is from genome assembly GCA_964433025.1 of uncultured Staphylococcaceae bacterium. Taxonomy (GTDB): domain Bacteria; phylum Bacillota_I; class Bacilli_A; order RFN20; family CAG-826; genus CAJOOD01. The sequence goes on along the minus strand of CAYSPV010000025.1, from coordinate 8,994 downwards.
TTACAAGAAAAATAATACCCCCCCCCGTTGAAATATTGTCAAGGCAAAAATTTCCAAAATTAAATTCGCGTTATTATTTATGTTTTTTTATAAATAATTCCCGATTTGCGGGTTTTAAATTTCAAATGTCATTAAATTCAATATGGATCAACCGTATATCTTTATTCCATATTTTAATATTTCATTTACTAAATCTAAATTATCCTTTAATTGTTCTAGATTTAGCAAATCTACTTTTTTATGTAGGTTTTCTCTTAAGGTTTCTATTAATCCATAGAATTTTAAACCTGTTATATCTGTAGATATTAATAGATCGACATCACTATTTTCTTTTTGTGTTCCTTTTGCATAACTTCCAAATAAATAACAATAATTAACATTAAAATCTTTAAATATTTCATTACATATAGTCTTAATCTTATCTATAGTTAATAAACCTTTCTCTTCATCTATATAGTCATATTTTTCTAATTTTTCTAATAAATATTGATATTTAATAGATTTAGTGTTTACATCATTTCTTTCATAATTTTGATAAGTACGCATAGGTATACCTAAATAATTACTACATTCTTTTTGGGTTAGATTATGTTTTTTCCTTAGTTCTTTTAATGTCATACATATATATTACAATAACTTGCGTATCCTTTTCAAATAATTTACGCAACTTATACGTGTTTTATTAAATATATTTACGCAAAATAAAAAGATCTGATTTCAGACCTTAATATGTGGTGCCCAAGACCGGAATCGAACCGGTATGGATTGCTCCGTAGGTTTTTGAGACCTATGCGTCTACCTATTCCGCCACTTGGGCTTTTCTATTTCTTTGTATTTTTGATTTTGGTATCTTGTATTTTATGATAGTCTTCAACAGTAAATTTTTTAGGCTTAAATAATAATATATATAAATAATATAAAGGACAATTAACAAATAAATAAACACAACAACCTAGTATTACTACAGATGCATAATAAGCATCAATAGAATAATTCATAACCATAAACACGATTGCCATTATAGATAAACCTAAACTAAGTGCGGTCATAATAGATACTATTACTAGACCCACTAGGTTTATAGATTTATTTTCATTAAAGACTATGTATTCTAGTAGTAATTCTTTTTTCATGTTTTTTAAACATATTGTCATTTCTAAAAGCGCCATTACAAACGCTGCCCCTAATGAGATCATGTGAAACCATAAATATGTTTCTTCATCATCTTCTAGCATACACAATATAAAAAGATAAACACAAAGTGCCATAGCTATAAGACACATAAATGAACTAATAAGACGAAACAAGATGCTTTTGGTTTGTTTTTTCATAGAAAATCATTATAAATTATTACATAAATTTTTAAAATATAGATATCATTTAATTTACACTTAATCGTTTAAGTAGATATCTTAAAATACACCATAGAAAAAATAAACATTTTAATGTTGACACTGTGCTATTTTATTACTAAAATCTAATACATGGATAAAAACTAACCAAAGATTGATATTGCGATCAACTTTAAGGTGGCTTTTAAATTATCATATCTATAATTGTTAAGTTTTATTCAGTCTCCATCTATTCTTTACGACCTTATAAAGGTCTTTATTGAATAATTATGAAGAGTTTAAAATTCTTATCTTAGGAGGTTTTTATGAAAAAGAATTTAAAAATTATGTCCGCTGTTGGATTAGCCTCTGTTGGTTTAATTTCAGTTGCGGTCTTATCAGGTTGTACCACTACTGCAGATCCTGATACTACTACATCAGGTGGTGGTTCAACTAGCTCTCTTTCATTAACAGTATCTGGTCCAGCTTCTCAAGCTAGCTGGTTAAGTTCTGTTTTAGCGGATTACAATACTCAACGTGAGGCAGAAGGTTTAGCAACCATTGACTTTGAATTAGTCACTCACGGTGAAGACGCTGTCGATACTGAAATCACTGACTGGACAAGTGGACCTGATGTCTATGCTTATGCATCTGATAAAATCATGGGTCTATATCAAGCTGGTGCTTTAGCTACTGTACCAGATGAATATGTCGAGATGATTTCTGATACCATGAATGAAGCTGCTTTAGATGCAGTTACCTTCGCAGGTCAAGTTGTCTCTTATCCATACGCTGGAGATAATGGCTATTTCTTATATTACAATAAAGAATTAATTGATTTAGAAGATTGTGCTACTATCGAAGGTTTACTTGATAAAGCTGCTGAATTAGGTATGAACGTTGCTTATCCATTAGAAACAGCTTTCTATAGTGCTGGTGCTTTATTTACCTATGGTGCTAGCTATAGTTTAACTGTTGACGCTGCTGGTATTGTTACAAGTATCGATGCTGACTTTGATAGTGAAGAAGGTATTATGGCAGGTTTAGCTATTTTACAAATCGTCACCCATGATGCTTATCAAGAAACCCAAGCTGCTCCAACTGCAGCAAACGGTGTTGTCGCTTGTGTTGATGGTTCATGGAATGCTGCTACTTATGAAGCTGCTATGGGCGAAGGCTATGCCGCTACTAAATTACCAACCGTTACCGTTAGCTATAATGGTAATACTGAAACTACAACTTTAGGTTCATTCTTAGGTTATAAAAACTATGGTGTTAACCCACAAAGAAGTTCTGGTGATGCTGAAAGATTAGCTTTAGCTCATGAAGTTGCAGCTTATCTTTGCTCTGAAGAAGTTCAAGAATCAAGATTTGATAATTTCCAAACTGCTCCAACTAACACTAATGTTGCAGCTTTAGAAAAAGTTCAAACTAATGTTTCTGTTATGGCAATTAATGAACAAGCCGCTTATGCTACTCCACAAACCGCAGTTCCAGCTAACATTTGGTCTGCTCCACAAGAACTCGTAGCAAACATTAAAGATGGTTCTGTTACTGAAGAAAACATTGCAGAAGCAATGGTTACCTTAAATAACAGCATCAAAGCATCACAATAATAAAAAAATAAACATAATTAACCTTCCAGGTAGGTAACTACTTGGAAGGTTTCTTTTTTTATGTTAAATTAATAGTAAGTATTAAGGAGACAAAATTATGACTGTAGTCGAGTATTTATCGCTATCAAAACCTCAAAGGTTTTTTGTCAAGGTAGGTTCTTTTTTTAAAAAAATTCCTTTTGTTATATGGAAATTTTTAAGAAAAATACCTACTGTTTTATATAAGTTATTAAAAACAATCATCATTAATCCTGCTATAGATGTTAAAAATGCCCTTTTATATGGGGATTGGAAAGTTAGACTTTCATTTATTATCTGTGGCTTTGGTCAAATGAGCAGACACCAAATCGTTAAAGGTGCCCTACTACTTGCTTATGAAGTAGTGTTTATAATCTTTATGTGTTTAGTAGGTGTTCCTAACTTACAATTACTTGCTAAACTTGGTTATACTGCTCAGGTTTACATAGGTCTTTATTATTATACTGATAACTCCTTAACTATCTTACTTTATTCTATAGTCACTATATTCCTTATTCTTGTTATGGTCTTCTTTTGGGTTTCATCTATTAGAGCCGCTAAAAAATTACAAGATCTCGAAAAAGTGGGTCAATATGATTCATTTAAAAACTTTGTCAGAGGAATAACTGGTGAAAATTATCATATTATTCTTTTATCAATTCCTACAGTAGGTCTTATTGTATTTACTATTATTCCTATCGTAGTTATGATTTTAATTGGTTTTACCAATTATAATTCATATCATCTTACTCCTGCGAATATGTTTGAATGGGTAGGATTTTATAATTATTCTTCTGTTTTTACAGGTGGTGATGCTTCTTCATCACTATTTCTAACTACTTTCTTAAAAGTTGTTCTTTGGACACTAATTTGGGCATTTTTTGCAACATTTTCTAACTATTTCTTAGGAATGATAGTTGCCCTTATTATTAATCAAAAAACAATTAAACTTAAAAAGCTATGGAGAACTATTTTAGTTACCACTATTGCGGTACCTCAATTTGTTTCTTTATTACTTATCTCAAGAATGTTTAATGAGGATATGGGATTTGTTAATAGCTTTTTACAAGAATTAGGAATAATATCGACAAATATTAAATGGTTAACTGATTCTTCTTATAATGCCTTGCTTCCAAAAGTAATGATTATTATCATTAATACTTGGATTGGTATTCCTTATACAATGCTTATTTGTACAGGTATATTGATGAATATTCCTGGTGATTTATATGAATCGGCTAAAATTGATGGAGCTTCTCCATTTAAGATGTATATGAAGATTACTCTTCCATATATGTTATTTGTTACAGGTCCATATTTAATTAGCCAATTCGTTGGTAATATTAATAACTTTAACGTTATCTACTTATTAAGTGGAGGTAATCCACTGTTTACATATGGTACACAATCAAGACCAGACACATTACAGGGTCTTGGACAAACTGACCTATTAATTACATGGATTTATAAGATCTCTTATACCAATAATCCATCTTATTATAGTCTTGCGTCTGTTTTAGGTGTGATGATATTTGTTATCGTTGCCTTCTTCTCACTTATCACCTACAGCAGATCTAATGCAGTTAAAAACGAGGAGGATTTCAACTAATATGGCTAAAATGATTTCACAAAAAAAATATCGTTCTCAAAAAACTGTTAAAATAACTAAGCAAGTATTAACTTATATTTTACTTTCCATCATATCAATAATTTGGCTTATTCCTTTTGTATATTTAATTTGTCAATCATTTATTGCTATGCAAGCTTCTGATTATACATTAGGGGATACATATGTAGCCTATTCATATTCACAATTCTTCCCTAATGCTGGTAATTTTACATTTGCAAATTATATTAGATTATTTACTAGTGAAGCTTATCCATTTTTTACTTGGTGGTGTAATACTTTAATAATTGCAATTGCAACTTCAATTTTACAAACAATCTTAACCTTACTTACTGCCTACACCCTTTCTAGATTAAGATTTAAAGGTCGTCAAGGCATTATGAAAATGATTCTTGTCTTAGGAATGTTTCCTGGATTCTTAGGTATGATTATTAACTACTATATATTAGATTTAATGGGTCTATCTTCTTCAATATTCTCATTAATCTTATTATATATAGGTGGTTCAATGATGAACTATTATATCGCTAAAGGGTTCTTTGATACGATTTCCAAATCATTAGATGAAGCTGTATTAATTGATGGAGGTACAAATAATACTGTATTCTGGCGTATTATTATGCCTTTATCTAAACCTATTATTGTTTATACTATATTAATTTCATTTACTGGTCCTTGGGGCGATTATATGATGGCATCTTATCTTGCCCAAGGTAATCAAAATATGTTTAACGTGGCAGTTGGTTTACAACAAATGCTGTCTTTAGATTCAGCATTATATTTTACGACTTTCTGTGCAGGGGCGGTATTTGTATCTATTCCAATTATGATCTTATTCTTTGTCCTACAAAAATATTATGTTGAAGGTATTGCAGGAGGCGCGGTTAAAGGATAATGAAAAAACTAAAAAATGTTTTATGTCTTTCATTACTTGGATTAGTTAGTCTATCTTTAGTTAGTTGTGATACTTCTACATCTGATAGGATAGATGAAGATTTGACCACTACTAATGTGATTGAAGATAGTTATCGTAACTTCTATGAGATTTATGTTGCTTCTTTTTATGATAGTAATGGAGATGGTATAGGAGATTTAAACGGTATTACTTTAAAGTTAGACTATATTAAAGATTTAGGTTATAACGGTATATGGTTAATGCCTATATTTGATTCTAATTCTTATCATAAATATAATGCGAATTCATATTATGAAATAGATGAAGATTATGGAACATTAGATGATTTAAAAAATCTCATAAATGAATGTCATGAAAGAGATATTATTCTTATTATTGATTTAATGATTAATCATTCTTCTAGAAGTCATCCTGATTTTATTAAAGCGGCGACTGCTTATGGTAGATATTTAGATGGATATACACTTACTGAAGAAGAAGAGATATATAAAGATTATTATGTTTTTTCTGAAACAGCAGAATCAGGTTATAGTTCTGTAAGTGGATACTCCAATTCTACATTTTATGTAGAATCTAACTTTGATAGCGATATGCCTGAATATAATTTAGATAATGAATATGTTGTTCAAATGTTTTATGATGTAGCTTCTTATTGGCTTAATTTAGGCATTGATGGATTTAGATTAGACGCAGTTATTTATTTTTATTTAAGTGATACATCTAAAAACGTTGAATGGCTTCATAATTTTATGGAACACTGTAAATCTGTTAAAGAAGATGTTTATGTAATAGGCGAAGCCTGGACTACTGATTCACTTATTTCTACCTATTATCAAAGTGGTTTAACAGCGTTCTTTAATTTCGGCATTTCTTCTGAAATAACTCGCACTATTAATTTAGATGGAAGATTTGTTTCTAATTATTTAAGTTATGCTCAAAGTAATATCACAATGGCAGGCGATTATACACCTGCACCATTTTTAGATAATCATGATAAATCAAGAGTAGCTCAATCTAGTAGTGATAACACGAAATTTTATTATGGTTTATTAGCCATGTTAAATGGCTGTATTTATACCTATTATGGTGATGAAATAGGCACGAATGGTACGACTGGTGATGGAGATCAAAACGTTAGAAGAGGTATGTATTGGCAAGATGGAGATTATGAAGGTAAATGTGATGATCCAACTGGCACTACTTTAACAGGATATATCCATCCAAGTGTAGAAGAACAATTATTAGATGAAAATTCGATTTTAAATTATTATAAAAAAGCAAATTTATTAAGAAATCAAAATCCCGAAATTGCAAGAGGAGAAATATTAGATAGCTCTTACGTTGAAGAAGATATTAATGGAATATTAATTATGGATAAACAATATCAAGATGACACTATAAGAATTATTATTAATGCTTCTTCAGGAAGTGAATATACCTATACCTTAGATAATGATGAAGAAGTTGTAGGACAATTATGTGCAAAAGAAGACACATATATTAAAAAATTAGATTCAAATTCGATTTTAATACCATCTTATGGTATTGCAATAATTAGATAGTCAAAAAAGGAGTGTAAAAATTATGGCAAGTCTAAAATTAGAACACATTTACAAAGTTTATCCAAATGGTACCAAAGCGGTCAATGATTTTACCATGGATATCGAAGACAAGGAATTTATTGTTTTTGTTGGTCCTTCAGGATGTGGTAAGTCCACTACTTTAAGAATGATCGCAGGTTTAGAAGAAATCTCTAGTGGTGAACTTTACATTGATGATCAAATCGTTAATGATATGGAGCCAAAAGATAGAGATATCGCAATGGTTTTCCAAAACTATGCTTTATATCCACATATGACAGTTTATGAAAATATGGCCTTTGGTCTTCAATTAAGACATATGCCAAGAAATGAAATTCATGAAAGAGTGATGTGGGCTGCTAATGTTTTAGGATTAACCGAATATCTAGATAGAAAACCAAAAGCTATGTCAGGTGGACAAAGACAAAGAGTGGCCTTAGGTAGAGCTATTTTACGTAATCCTAAAGTTATGTTACTTGATGAACCTTTATCTAATCTAGATGCTAAATTACGTAGTCAAATGCGTTCTGAAATATCTAAATTACATCAAAATTTAAAGACTACCTTTATTTATGTTACCCATGACCAAGTTGAGGCTATGACTTTAGGTACTAGAGTTGTGGTTATGAAATTAGGTCGTATTCAACAAATTGACGCTCCTAAAAATTTATATGACTATCCTATTAATAAATTTGTGGCAGGATTTATTGGCACTCCTCAAATGAACTTCTTTGATGTCACTTTAAAAAGAAATGATGACATTATTGATATTAATTTTAGTCTAGTTAAAGATGCTAAATTAGAAATTAATATCGCTAATATGTTAAAAGTTCAAAAACAATATTTTGATGGAGAACATAAAGTTACATTAGGTATTAGATGTGAAAATCTATCTATAAGTGATGAAAAAGATGATTCTAATGTCGTTCCTATGAGAATTAATCACTTTGAAGAATTAGGAAATGAAACACTAGTGTATGGTGATTTAGATTTATCTGATTCATTAGTGATTGATTCACCTACTAAAATTATTGTTAAAACAATAGCCAGAAATAAATTAAAAGTAGGAGAGGTAGTTAATGTTAAATTTGACATTGAAAAAGCTCACTTCTTTGATGGTGAAACAGAAATGTCAATTTCTCCAAGATTACCTACAGTTAATGTATTTAGCTGTGAAGTTAAAAATGATAAATTACACGTTTTAGCTAATAACTTTGATTATTCTTATGGATTAGAAAATGGTTATGTAGGTGAAATGATTGTCCCAATTTCTGCCATTAGATTAGATCGTAAAAAAGGATTAAAAGCTACTATTGAAAAAATAGAAACTATTGACAGTAAAAATCTTGCTTATTTACGTATTAAACAACACCTCTTCTTTGCATTAGTGTCAAACAAAGCAAAAGAAGGTGATAGTGTTACCGTAAGTATTGATTTTGATAAAGTAAGCTTCTATAAAGGTAAAGAACTTGTTAAAGCTCCTATTAAAGAAACTGATTCATTTGCTAGCTATTTTACTAACTATGAAACCGTTAAACATAACGGTGAAGATAAACCTGAATATGCCGATGAAATTACAAATAGATTAATAAGCGCTAAAGAGCCAATAGAAAAAGAAATTGCATCTAATAGCAGTGCTTATCAAAGTACTTGTGAAGATTTATCTAAGCTAGATTATCCTGCTTTACATGCTCAAGCTAAAGTTATGTTAAAAGAAAAACACGCTAGTATTAAAAATGCTTTTAAAGAGTTAATGGCAAGATACACTAACGAATTTAAAACTGCCCAAGATAAAGATGAAGTAGCATCAAGACAAAAAGCCGATTTAGAAGCCATATTTGATGATTATAGATATGACTATAATGATGAAGTAGTTAAAGGTCTTGAAGTCTTATTTAGAAAAGAT
>CAYSPV010000024.1:0-10192 GCA_964433025.1 uncultured Staphylococcaceae bacterium | reverse complement strand
AAAATTCTACTTGTTTTTTTTTTTTTTTTTGAAGTACGTAGTTGATTATATAGATATAGACTAATATTTTTTTATGTAAATAAAAAAGCTGTTTAGATTTAAACAGCTCTTTAAGTTAGATTAACTAACAGTGTAGGAAAGGAATTTTATAATTAATTATGGAGGGCATAATTAATATTCATAATTTAAGATTTCTTCACTACTAGTGGTTATTTCATCTTGTGAAGTTGTTATAGATGTATCATCTTCTTTAGCTTTAACATTTCCTAATGTAATAGATACAGGAACTGCAACACTTATAGAAGCACCAAGTAAGATGGCAAAAGATATCGCACATTTTTTAAGACGATAATAAGATGCTTTATGATTAAATTTTACTAACTTATCTTTTGTCATATTACTTTTTCCTTTCTTTAGATTTTTTCAATGATACGTAATTTTGCCGATTTACTTCTTGGATTAAGATCAATTTCTTTTTGAGTCGCTATAATTGGGTGTTTAGTAATTAATTTAAATTCTAATTTTTGATTAGTGTCAGGAATATTTAATCTATTACCGATAATCTTAGTTTTGTTATTAAAAATTGTTTTAACAATTTTATCTTCTCCAGAATGGAAAGATATTATTGCTAATCTACCATTAGTGGTTAAAAGGTCTAAGCTGATGTTAATTGTTTCTTTTAAGACATTTAATTCATCATTAACCGCGATTCTTAAAGCTTGAAATGTTTGTTTAGCGGGATGGCCTTTTAAAGATAATCTTTTATAAGGAAGACTATTTTTAATAATGTCCACTAATTCGAATGTTGTGGATATGGGTTTAATTTGTCTTTGCTTAACAATGTTTTTAGCGATTTGATAAGCATATTTTTCATCCCCATAATTTCTAATTATGTTAGTTAATTCATTTAAGGAATATGTATTAACTATAATATAAGCATTTAAGCTACTATCTTGATTCATCCTCATATCTAAAGGTCCATCAAATCGATATGAAAAACCTCTTTTAGGATTATCAAATTGGGGTGATGAGACACCTAAATCCATCAATATTCCATCTACTTTGTCAATGTTTAGCTCATCTAATATTGCTTTAATATTTTTAAAGTTATCTCTAACTATGATGAGTCTATCTTTATAAGAACTTAAATTATTACTTGTCTCTTTAATTGCTTCTTTATCTTGATCTACACCGATTAATTTACCTTCAGCGGATAATCTTTTTAAAATCTGTAAAGAATGTCCACCTCTTCCAAGTGTTAGATCAACATATACACCATCACTTTTAATATTTAGACCATCAATTACTTCATCTAATAAGACAGGAATATGATTAGTCATGATTTTCTACCTTTATTAGATTTTCAGCAATTTCTTCGAAATTGTTATTTACATCTTCTTCATATTTTAGATATAAATCTTTATTCCAAATTTCGATATGATCTCCCACTCCTATCATTACTACTTTACTAGCGATGTTATATTTATTAATTAGGAGTGAGGGTATTAAAATACGACCGTGAGAATCAATTTCTAGCTCACAAGCACTGGAGAGTTGTACACGTAAGAAGTCACGTGCATCTTTTTTATTAAAGGGAAGATTTGAAGCATATGTGATAAGTTTTTCAAAGGCCTCACTATCATAAAGGGCTAAAGCACCATCATAGCCTTTCATAATATAAAGCTTGCCATTAGTCTCGTCTTTAAACTTCTTAGGAATGCAAAGACGACCTTTGTTATCTAAGCTATATTCGTAAAGTCCGTAAAACATACCACTTCTTGCCACTTTCTACCACTTGTATCTAAATTATATTGGCAAAATATTTTCAATGCAATAGGAAATAAGTAAACTTAATATAAAAAACAAGACAGTGTATAACTAATCTAAAATTAGTAATTGTCTTGCTTAATTATTAGATTTTTAAATTTATAAATTATAAGTCTAAATCTTTTAATTTATCAAAGGCGTTGCCTTTTAATTTTTGTTCTTTATTGTATTGATCTTCACTTATAATTCTATAGCCTTCCCCACTTATATTAGCGGTCTCATTTTTACCTTTAATGTTATAAGGAAGAGAAGTCATTATTAAAGAATAGATAATATTATCTAAATCAATATAATTACCTTCAAAATAAATAATATCTACATCTTCTAGCTCTAAAGTATTAGTAAATAATAAATCTTCATTTAAAGATATATCATAATCAATTAGATCTAATTTAATCGCACTTATTAAAGTAGCCTTGCCTTTAATAATTAAAGAAATAGAAAATAATTGTTCACTTATTTTTCTTGTTTTTAAATTAACATTAATTGAAGATAAATCTTTTAAATAATCTAATTTATAATTAGATAAATCAAAATTTATTGTCTCTTGAAATGTTTGTGTTTCATCTTTTATATCCGATAGATATATTTTCATAATATTAATTCCTTAATGCTGCATTAAATTTTTTGATAACACTTTCAATAATCTTATTTTGTGTTGAATTAATTAAATCTTCTTTTAATGTTTCATCATAGCTTTGATAAATAATTTTTAAAGCGATAGATTTATTATTATTTAATAATTTATCATCTTCATAAACATCAAATACATAAACATCACGTATTAGATTTTTATTACATCCTTTAATTAATTTAACTATATCTTCACTAGCGACATCTTTTTTGATTATGAACGCTAAATCTCTTTCCACAGAAGGATATTTAGATATAGCTTTAAATTTATTTAAAGAAGTTTTTAGATCATATAATTTTTCTAATCTTATTTCTAAAACAAATAATTTATTATTATCTAAACCTATTTCTTTTAAATAAGAAGGATGTAATAATCCAAAATAACCTACGACCTTATTTTCAATTGTGATAAGGGCACTTTGTAAAGGATGGAGAAGATCAACATTATTATTTTTAATAATGTTATATCTACCTTTGCTTATATTAAATAAAGACATTATAGATTCTATTAAACCTTTTAAAGTATAAAAATTAACATCACTTTGTTTTAATAGGCCTTGTATTTGTCTTTTACCTGATAAGACTATGCCAAGTGAGATACCATTATCTTCTTTTGTTTGGATATTAGATATTTCATATATCATAAAATCTTTATTTTGATGATTTAAGTTATATAAACTACATTCAATTAAAGAAGGCATGATAGATTTTCTTATATATTGATGAATATCAGTTAAAGGATTTAATATTTTATAGGTTTCACCTTTATATAAATAATCAAATACCTCACTTTGTTTTTTACTTATTAAAGTATAAGTTAATACTTCTAATAATCCTTGATTAGTAAGATAATCAGATATTTTTTTATTGTTTTCTAATATAAAAGAGTAATGACCCACACTTTGATCTAAATTAGGCAATTTAGAATCAATTTTATCAAATCCTAAATATCTGATTACTTCTTCGGCTATATCGGCTTGATTATTTACATCTAATCTAAAAGAAGGAACTATAATTTTTAAATTATTATCTTTTTCTTCTACTTTAAAATTAAGACAAGATAATACTTCAATAATTTCTTCTTTATTAAAATTACTACCTAAGCGATTATTAATATAATTAACACTGGTGTTTATTATATTAGGTTCATATTTTTCATCTATATATGTTATTGATTGATATTGTTTATCAAATCCACATATAGTATCTATTAGATAAGCTGTATAATCTAAAACAAAATCATATTGGAAATGATTTGTACCTTTAACAAATCTTAAAGAAGATTCACTTACTAAACCTAATCTTTGAGATGTATGTCTAATATTAGCGTGATAAAAAGAGGCAGCTTCTATTGCTACATTTTTAGTAGATCCATCTACCTCACAATATTTTGAACCCATTACACCACCTAAACACATGACTTTGTTATTAGAGGTCACCACTAGATCATTTTTATTAATGTGATAGGTTTTATCATCTAAAGCGATAAAATCACCATCAAAATCATCTTCAACAATTAATTCTTTTTTATCTAATTTATCTAAATCATACATGTGTAATGGTTGACCAGTTACAAGCATGATAAAGTTGCCGATGTCCACAAGTGCGTTAATACTTCTAATATTAGAAGCTTCTAAATATGATTTTAACCATTTAGGAGATTTATTAGATTTAATATTAATGATTTCTTTTATAGAAAATTGTTTACATTTATCGCTAGTGCTTCCTACTTTAAAAGAAGATTTTTCTAAATTGTTATAATCAAATTTTAATTCTTTAACTTTTCTTTTAAAAAGGGCTCCTACTTCTTTGGCAATATTATATACACCTAATAAATCAGGGCGATTCGCTAAAACATTTATTTCTAAAATATAATCATCTAGACCTAAATATTTTAATACTTCTTCATCACCCACGACTGCATCATCATCTAATTCTTCAATACCGCTTATTTGTTTGTCTGTTAGGAATTTGTGGTCCACTCCTAGTTCATTTAAACTACAACACATTCCATTAGATTCAATGCCTCTTATCGTGGATTTGGTAATGGTTATGTCATTTGGTAGATGAGCGCCCACTCTAGCTACTATTACTTTTAAGCCTTCTCTTGCATTAGGAGCGCCACACACTATTTGATTAATACCATAATTAGGACCAAAATCAACTTGTAAGATATGAAGATGATCGCTATTAGGATGATTACTACAAGATATAATCTTACCTATAACTAAATCTGTGGCCTCACATAACTTATAAGCATTTTCTACTTCAATACCAGCATAAGTTAATCTATCTGCAACTTCTAGATAATTTATATTATCTAGATCTACATATTGTTTTAATAAATTAAATGATAATCTCATAATATATCTCTCCTTTATTTATTAAATTGTTTAATAAATTTAATATCGTTATTATAAAATCTTTTAATATCATCAATTCCATATAATAAAATTGCGATTCTTTCTATTCCAATTCCAAAAGCAAAACCGCTGTAGATGTTGGGGTCATAGCCATTCATTTTTAAAACATTAGGATGTACCATACCAGCTCCTACTACTTCTATATAGCCACTTCCCTTACATAAATTACATCCCTTACCATGACAGTTAAAACAAGATATATCTACTTCTACACTTGGTTCAGTAAATGGGAAAAATGATGGTCTTAGACGTATCTTTCTATCTTCACCAAATAGTCTTTTTAAAAATAATTCTAAGGTTGCTTTTAGATGACCTAAATTAATATTTTTATCTATTAATAGACCTTCAATTTGGGCAAATTGATGAGAATGAGTAGCGTCATCATCTCTTCTATATGTTTTACCTGGGGCAATTATTTTTAAAGGTTTACCTTTATAAGCTTGCATCATACGAGCTTGTACAGGGGATGTATGAGTTCTTAGTAAAGTATTTTCATCAATATAAAATGAATCTTGCATATCACGTGCGGGATGATCTTTTGGAATATTTAATAATTCAAAATTATAATGATCAGATTCAATTTCAGGACCATCTACGACTTCATAGCCCATATCGATAAATATTTGTTCTATTTTTTCTTTAACAATATAAAAAGGATTAATATGATTTAAAGAAAAGTTTTCACCAGGTAAAGAAATATCAATACCTTCACTTTCTAATCTTTTATTTAATTGATATTTATTTATTTCTTCTAATTTATTATTTAAAGCAGTTTCTAATTCTTGTTTATAGTTATTTAAAAGAATTCCATATTCTTTTTTATTTTCACTAGGAATGTCTTTTAATTTAGCATACGCTGAAGCTATAAATGATTTTTTACCTAAATATTTAGCCTTTAAATCAGCGTATTGACTATTACTAGAAGTAATAGAAAAATTATTTATTTCTTTTATAGCGGCTTCAAATAAAACTTTTAAATCATCCATATAAACCCTCCTAAAAATAAAAAAGGCGCTACACAAGGGCGAATATATCGCGGTACCACCTTACTTTATTAATAATATTTTTTTATTAACAATCTTATTTATAGTTAACGCCTTAATTACGGTATTATTTTTATCTAATACATGCTCCAAGGTGAATTCAACAGTGTTTATGTAAGATGGTCTCACTATCCATCTCTCCCTCATACATAAAGAGGCTATCTACTACTTCTTTTCATCGCAATGTAATTTTAACTTAAATAATGATAAAAATAAATACATTATTTTTGGATGATTTAACCACCTGTTTTAAAAATGCTTCTGTCAAATTCTGAATTAAATAATATAGAAATGTCCATATCAATAAAATCTTTTCCTATTCTAAATAAATAGAAAAATGATTGGTTATAATAATTCCAAGTTACATCATTTAATTGAGACGGGAGTTTAGCTAAAAATCTAATAATAAGATTACCATTAGAAGATATAAAAGTCGTGTCATAATTATAATATGAATAATAATAAGTTTTTATATAGATTGCTAAATAAGAATTCTTTTCAAAGAATGCCTCATCTCTTTGATTTGAAGTTATATAATTAGCAATCCAAAAATTATCTTCTACATCGTTAACACTGTTGAGGAATTTAATATATCCTGGCATTTCTTCGGAAGTGTTACCTTCGTCCACTGCAATGTGCTTATAAATATCGACATTTTCATCGATTTCAATAATATTAAAATCTATCGTGTATGAAGTATGCTGTAAAACAATAGAAAAACTAGTGTTTTCCACTGCTTTTAACATTTTAATGTAATAAGTTGGTTTTCCATATATTTGGATAGGTAAATTATCTATATCATAAAGACCCGAATACGCTAAGTTGGTAACTTTTAAATATTCATCATCATATACAAGATAAGAATCATCAATATTTACATATTTCTTATCACCATTTATATCTGCAAAAGAAAATGTAAAAGTATAAGTTGAACCTAAATAATATTTACCTTCTTCAAGTTTATCCTCGACACTACCTTCTAATACTATCTGAGCATTACTTTCTAAAGGTGAACCTTCTTCCATAAATATTTCATAAACTTCATCTTCTTCAATTTCGTGTTGATGAATACTAGAAGTGTTAGTATTAGAAGATGATGAAGTTGTTATATCTTGAGTGCATGCTACTAAACAAGTGGTAAATAATAAAGAAATTAAGCCTAGATATTTTAGTTTCATAATATAATTCTCCTTGTTAATTATGCTCCAGTCGCATACCTATCATCACTTACATCTGGTGATATAGAAATGCTAACATCATAATCAACAAAATCTTTACCCACTCTAAAAATATAAAGCTTTTTATATGAGTCAAAGACAAGGGTATCCGCATCAATATTTATTTTACCTTTTAAGCGAATTGTTAAATTATTGTTATAATCAATAAAACTATCCATATATGCATAATCTGAATATAAATAGCTGTTTAGATAAAGAATTAAGTATGAATACCTATTAAAAAATTCTTCATTGCGTTGAGAATCAATAGTGATATATCTTCTCATAAAATTGAAATTATCATAATAGTCTTCAACATCATGAATATAATAAACACCACCGCCACGAAGATCTTTTACAACCGTAACATCATAGGCTGTAACTTTTTTATAAACATCTGCTTCTTCACTTACTTCTATAATATTAAAATCTAAAGAATAAGTTACGTTTGGTAAATTAATAGATAAAGTAGTCATATCACATGGCTTTAGCATTTCTATATAAAAAGTTGGGCGTCCATTAATGACAAGTGCATCTTCAAGCGCTAAAGGAAAAGCATCTGATAATTTGGTTAATTTAAGATATTCTTCATCATATGATAAGTATTCATAATCAAGATCAATTAAAACTGCCTTATTGTCTTGATCGGAAAAATAAAATCTAAATACATATGTAGAACCTTGATAATACATATTATCTTTTATTTCACTTTCCACAGTATTTATTACTGAAAAAGAGAAAATCTGCTCGGCATAACCTTTATTAACGTGTCTGATATTATATACATCTTCAACACTGTATTGTGTTTGAGAAGTTGTTGATGTTGATGTTGATTCACTACTTGTAGTGCTTTCATTACACGCTACTAAACAAGTAGTAAATAATAAGGTAAATAATCCTAAATATTTTAGTTTCATGATATTATTAACCTCGTTTTATTATAGTTGTTAGTTAAGAAAACATGCATAATTCGTACCTCCAAATTATATAAATCCCATGTTGTAATTTTTCTATAGACTTATAATATCATATTAAAAAGACACATACAATCTGTAGGCGTTTATATGAGACAGATTTTGATATTTTGTCTAATCTTTATTGAAAGTGATACATAATAATAGCAGCAGCCACAGAAACATTTAATGAATCAATATTATTGATTGGAATATTTAATTGATAATTGGCTTTATTTATAATGTTAGGATTAACACCACTACCTTCATTTCCAAATACTAAAATAAAGTTATCTAATTTAGGAAATACTTCTAATGGAATAGATGTTTTTGATAATGTTGTAGCGATTACATCTTGGTTATCATTTTTTAATTTTAAAACATCTTCAAAATCATAGATTTTAATATCAATATTATATTGAGCACCTTTACAAGCACTTAAGGTTTTAAAATTAAATATTGAAGCGCATTTATTAGATAATATGATTTGTTTATAGGAAAACGCTAAAGCGGTTCTAATAATCGTACCTACATTACCTGGATCTTGTATATCATCTAAATAGATGCTTTTATCATATATTTTTTTATCATCTTTAATCATATTTTTAGCTATAAAAACATATCCATCACCATTTTTAAGTAAAGATATTTTTTTATAAACATCTTCATTTATTTTATAAATGTTAATATCTTTATTATCGATACTAAAATCTTTTGTGGTAAATATGGCCACTACTAGGTTAGATTTAAGAGCCATTAATAAGTTTTTTAAACCTTCATCTACAAATAGATTTTCTTTTTTAATATTTTTAATTGCTCTAAGTGATATTAGATGTAATATTTTCGGATTTTTTCTTGAATTAATTATTTCCATTAATGACTCCTTTTTGTAACTTTTTATGTATGGTTTTATAGTTAGGATAATATTTATAGACTATATTATAAAATCTTATAGAATGATTTAATTCAAAATAATGGGCTAATTCATGAACAATAACCGCTTCTAGATATGATATATCATAATGATATAGGGTAGTGTTAAGGACGATTGTTTTAGTTTTTTTAGAATATGAACCATATCTAGATTTTAAATATTTAGTTCTTAATTTAATATTATCATTAATATTCATCATCTTTTGATAATAATTTAAATATGATTTAGCTAAATTATAAAATTTAAGATTTAATTTATTTTTTAAATCATCAATATCATCGTAGATGATATCTTGATTTTCATATTTAATGATATGATTATCATTTAAGATGATTTTATGACCTAATATATAAACATATTCATCACATATTAAAGTTTTTGATGTTGATGAATTATTAACTTTGTTAATTAATTTATAAGCATAAACATTTAATCTTTCTAATAACTTTTTATAAGAAATTCCTATAGGAGATGAAATAATAAACTTATTTTCTTCTTTTTTATAGCGAAAAGAAATATTTCTTTTTTGACTTTTATATAATATTTCTACATCATATTTTTTATTATCTAAAATAAGCTCAGTTATAACCTTTTTTATTAGTCTCATATTGTTTATTTTATTCTTGATATAACTAAGATACAAATATAAAATATTTGAAGTGGAAAAAATATTAATAAGTGCGTGTCTAACTGGTAAAAACACTAAATATGATGGTTCTAATAATTATAATACGCTGATTGATAAGTTATTAGAAAAATACGACTTAGTCCCCTTTTGTGGTGAAGTTGAAGGGGGTTTAAAAATACCAAGAAGACCATGTGAAATAAAAAACAATAAAGTCATAAATGATGAAAATAAAGATATGACTTATCATTATAATTTAGGAGCTTATAAAGCTTTAAATATATGTAAATATTTAAATATTAAAATCGCTATATTAAAAGAAAACTCCCCTATGTGTGGTGTTAATCATATTTATGATGGTACATTTAGTCATACAAAAATAAATGGTCAAGGAATATTAACATCCTTACTAATTAAAAACGATATTAAAGTCTATAATGAAGATCAAATAGAACAATTATTAAAATAAAAGGTGATGTTTTCACCACCTTAATTAATAAATTAATTAATTATCATTATTTAGATGATAATTTTCTT
>CAYSPV010000023.1:0-11941 GCA_964433025.1 uncultured Staphylococcaceae bacterium | reverse complement strand
GCTTCAATAGCCGCTCTTGCACCTAAATAAGATCCACCTATACCACACACTACTAAAACATCAAAGTTTTCTCTAACATATTCTGCATCTTTTTTAATTTGTTCAACTTCTTCTTTATTAAAATTTAAAGGATAATCAAACCATCCTAAATAATCATTTCCTTCTCCTGTTTTTTCTCTAATGATTTTGTCATATTTTTTTACTAAATCACTATATTCATCTATATGTTTATCAAAGTCTGAATGTCGATAATTTAAAAATAACATCTCTTTCATAATATTTATTTTAATCCCTTTCTTTTAATTGTAGATTTAATCCAATAATTTATATTGTCTTGTAAAGGTTTAAATTCTTTTTTATCATCACTTAAACCTTGTCTAACATTGACATGAGATGAAAATTTATCTTTATCATCTACTTGTTTATATGAACCTCTTATAAATCCATCTTTTTCATCAATGTTTAAGATTTTAATTTTTATAACATCTTTTATAGAAATAAATTGATCAATATCTCTAATAAAATCATCACTTAATTCTGATATATGAATCATACCTAACTGATTATCATCAGTTATAAAAAAAGCTGCGTATGGTTTTACCTCAGTAATTGTGACATATATTAGATCATTTATTTGATATTTATTTGGCATATTAAAACCTCATAAATAATATATCACATAAATATTAAGATAAAACAAAGTTTTATATGTTTTTATTCACTTTTAAAATCTTTACTTGCTAAAGAGGTTTGTTTTTTTTCAATTTCTGTATAAGTAGCGATTTTATCAATTAATAAATGGATGACTTTTTCTAAATCTGATCCACTTAAATAATCCGCACGACATAAAAAAGACACTCTTCCTTCATCATATAAAGATCTAACCTTTTGTTGATCTTTTTCAGGATAGACTGCGATTGAATGACCTCCATTTTTCTTTACTAAAGTCATACAAGCAATATCAGTCATTCCATCACCTAAATAGACGATATTTTCATAAGGTACTCGTAGGGTTTTAGTTTTTTCATTTACTGCTTGATCATCACCAGTGCTTACCACACCTTTAGCAATTCTAAAGAAAAACTGCGTTTTTTGAGTATAGTTAATAGCAAGTTTTGGCCATACAGGTTCATCATTTTCATAATAATATTCACAGCCAAATACCGCTTTAAATTCATCATAAATTGCACTTCCTTCAATTATTTCTTTTGTGCCAGAACTAACCAAATAATGTCCTACTTTAACACCTTTAGATTCTCCATATTCATTAATTCTTTTAAACCAAGTTGAAACACCAGGGAAGAATTTAATATTTTTACCACATTCTCTTAGATATTCTCTTGTTAAATGTATTCCTTTTTCTTTTGATTTTTTTATCATCATATACATGTATGATAAAATACGTTCAACACCTGTTTTTTCACTAAATTGAGTGGTTTGACCCCAAAACTCTTCCGCGGTCATATCTAAATTAGGTATGAAATTATAATTTTGCATATCTTCTGTAGATAATGTTTTATCAAAATCATACATGATAGCCATAATAGGTTGATGTGCCATTTATTTAATTACCTCGCCTAACTATTTTAGCAAAAAAGATAGATTTAGTCAAATAAGGCATCTGCTAGAGATGGATAGTCAATAAAAGGATTTCTATTTTGTTGATATTCATAAATACGATCATTTCTTTGTCTTTCAAAATCATCAACTGGATCTTCTTCATTCCATTGGAGTAGTAAACTTAATACACCCATAGAATATTTATAATTAGAATTTGAACTATCTTCCATTTGATCTCTATTATCCGTAAGAATTAATTCATCATAAGTGACATACATATAAAATAAGATTCTCGCTATATCACCTCGATGATCACCAGAGAAAGTATGCATACCTCCATAATCATCACTAGTTACATTTGGATATAAAGCATTACTTGTAGCGCTTGAATCATAATATTTATCAGAATGATATTGATTCGCTCCTCGACATGTCGCCCGTAGATTATGAAGATCTGAACTATGATCTTTAGTAGAAGCAGAAGGTCTAGTGCTAGATCCTATATCCATTCTAGCACAGGCCCAAACATGTTCTCTTTGCCAAGTATTACCAGAGTCCCAATCTTGAGGAATTAGATCTCCATCAAATAGACTATATACATAGCCATCAGCTTCAATACTTTCATCTGTGTATTGTAAGATATATCTAGCATCACCATAACTAACATAAGTCATTTGATTAGTTAGATCATGTAATTCATTTTTTAAGGCATCACCTGTTAAGGTTAAATCAGTGTTTTTATAATATTCATCCACTGATATTAATTCATAATTAGTAGCAGGAATATCATCTTGACCTGGTACTTTTGATGTTCCTTCTGTAGCGTCTTCATAAACATAAATAGATGAACCTTCAAATATTTCTATGTCGAAAGAAACACTATAAAGATACATTGCAGCGTTCCTACTTGAAGTTAAAGTGATACTAAATTCAGATATTACATAAGTATTATTAACTGTATATTCTCTTGGATTATTAGCACTTGAAAAAGTATAAGAATTTGAATAGTTACCTACACTGAAATCTAGAGTACCGCCTCCATTATTAGCGTTACATACGTATACGCTTAATCTTGTAAGTATAACATCTTCACCAAAATCAAAAGTTAAATTCCAAGGAGTAGTTTGAGGAGAATTAGAACTTCCAATTTGCACTCCATAACCCCAATAACCCGCTAGATAGGTGATGGAGTCATATGTATATGTAGCCCCATTAACAGTATTACTTCCTCCAGATGAAGTAAAATCTGTACTTACAAAGACATGACTAAATGTTTGTTGTAAGGGATTATCAACACTTGTAGTAGTAGTGGTAGTAGATGTTGTAGTAGTGGTACTACTAGAACCATCAATAATATCAATAATATCATTAACTAAATCACAACTTGTTAAACATAAGGTGCTAGCTATAGCAACCATAAATAAGACTTTTTTCATAAACTTTGGCCTCCAAATATATTATATATATTGTAATTTAATTTTTCTCTATATAAAATCAATTTAGGTATTTAATATGGATGGATTTGTTATCACTTTAATTGTTATAGGAAGTCTACTAACAGCGTATGTTTTATTATTTATTGTTAACCTAGTTTTTGTTAATTTATTTTTAAAACGTCTAAAAGTGCACAATAACGCTTTAACTATTATATTAAATCAAAAATATGATAATTTAATTGAGCTATATCAAATCTATAAAAAACACAATATAGACCTATCAAATGTTAATAAAGAACTATTTAATATTGATATAAATGTTTTTAAAATAATTGATTCAAAAGAATGTTTAAATGCTAGACAATTACTATCTACAGTTAAACAAGAATTAACTAGTATTTATAAAAGAAATGATAAATTAACTAAAAATGAGCAGATTATATTTTTACTAAAAATATTAAATGAAATTGATGAACAATTTAGAGCTATATCAGCCTCATATAATTCAGATATTATAGGTTATAATTATTGGATTAGATTTAAACCTTATATGTACATATTCTTATTTAATAGGGTAGAGAAAAAAGACACTATTTAAAATATTTTAGCGTTTTTCTTGTTTTAAATATTTTAATATTTATAATTTTTATTTGGAGGGTTAAATATGAATAAAAAACCAATTATTTTATGCATTATGGATGGTTATGGATTAAGAGATTCTAGCCATGGTAATGCCATTAAAGAAGCTAAAAAACCAAATTTAGACTACTTTTTTAATAAATATGCTTATACCACGATTAATGCATCAGGAGAATATGTTGGACTTCCTGATGGACAAATGGGAAATAGTGAAGTAGGTCATATGAATATCGGTGCGGGTCGTATCGTATATCAATCCTTAAGCTTAATTAATAAAGCTATAAAAGATGAAACATTTTTTAAAAACCAACATTATTTAAACGCGATTAATCATGTTAAAAAATATAATTCTAAATTACATATATTTGCTCTAACTAGTGATGGAGGAGTACATTCTCATATTAATCATATTAACGCTATGATTAAAATGGCAAAACTAGAAGGATTAGATGATGTATATTTCCACGCCTTTATGGATGGAAGAGATGTCGATCCTCAAGCAGGTGTTAAATATTTAGATGAAATAAACGATTTAATGAAACAGTTAAATTTTGGTCATATTGCAGATATAGGTGGAAGATATTATGTCATGGATAGAGATAAAAATTTAGATCGTGTCGATATTGCCTATCGTGTCATGGTAGATCATGACGGTATATCTTTTGATGATTATCATGATTATCTTAAAGAACAATATGAATATCTACCCACGACAGGAAAAGAAGCAAGCGATGAATTTTTAATTCCTGCTTATAATAAAAATTGTGATGGAAGAATAAATGATAATGATGCGGTTATATTTATGAATTTTAGACCCGATAGGGCTATTCAAATATCCACGATTATTACAAATCCTCACTTTTATGAAGTGCCTCCTATTAAAGAAGATGGCACACCTGCATATAAATCATATGTTCCAAAACATATCTTAAATAATATTTTCTATGTTTGTACGATGAAATATGCCGATTCTGTTAAAGGCGAAATAGCCTTTGCCTTACCTAAATTAGACAATATTTTAGGTATTTGGCTCGCTGATAATAATTATAATCAACTAAGAATTGCAGAAACTGAAAAATACGCGCATGTGACTTTCTTTTTTGATGGAACGATTAATTTTGATGGAATAGAAAAACCAGAACTAAAAAACTGTAAACGTATATTAATTAATTCACCTAAAGTCGCTACATATGATTTAAAACCTGAAATGTCAGCCTATGAAGTATGTGATGCTTTAATTGAGGAATTAAATAAAGATTATTTAGATGTCGTAATTATTAATTTTGCTAACTGTGATATGGTAGGACACACCGCTATTCATGATGCAGTGGTTAAAGCCGTGGAAACTGTAGATACGTGTGTAGGTAGAATTATTAAATGGAGTGAAGAAAATGATGCGACTTTAATTGTGACCGCAGACCATGGTAATGCTGAAGAAATATTAGATGATAATGATCATCCTATGACCGCGCACACCACAAATCTAGTGCCATTTTGTATTTCAAGAACAGATATTAAATTAGTAAAAGAAGGTGGAAAGTTAGCTAATATTGCACCTACTATTATTGATTTACTTGGTAAAGAAAAACCAATTGAAATGGATGAAGAATCATTAATTATTCATGATTAATAAAGGAGAATTAAATTATGAAATTTGAAGAGATGAAAGTTAGAGTTCCTAATTTTAAAAAAATATGTGAAAAGATAGAAACTTTAACTAGTGATTTAGATAATGCATTAGATGAAAAACAAGCTTATCAAATTATTAAAAAATATCATCGTATTAACGATGATTATGAGGCTAATTGCTCATTAGTGTTCATCCATTATTCTTTAAATACCGCGGATAAAAAAATAATTAATGCGCAAAATAAAATAGATGAAAATTCACCTTTAGTAAGCGCTAAACAAAATGAATTTAATAAAACTTTATTAAAATCAAAATATAGACCTTATTTAGAAAATAAATTAGGTAGTTATTATTTTGAGATGATTGAAAATGCTTTAAAGTGTTTTGATGAATCTATTATTGAAGATTTAGTTTTAGAAAATAAATTATCATCTTCTTATTCTATGATAATGGCGTCTGCTCAAATTTATTTTAAAGATGGAATTTATAACTTATCACAAATGAATAAATTTACAACTTCAAAAGATAGAGAAGAAAGAAGATTAGCTTCGATTGCTGTAGACTCCTGGTTAGGAGAACACGAACAACAAATCGGTGATATCTATGATCAATTAGTCAAAGTTAGAGATAAAATGGCTAAACAATTAGGCTTTGAAAACTTTACTAAACTAGGTTATTTAAGATTAGGTAGAACTGATTATGATGCAGAAATGGTAAAAGGATATAGAAAACAAATAAGTGAATCCGCAGTGCCTTGCTCTCAAAAAATATTTAAAACAATTGCTAAACGTATAGGTCTTAATTTTAATAAGATGGAATCTTATGACTTTAATATTTCCTTCAAAGAAGGAAATCCTAAACCAGTAGGTGAATATGATGATTTAATTAGAAGTGCTAAAACTATGTATGACAGTATGTCTAATGAAACATCAGTCTTCTTCAACTTCATGTTAGAAAATAATTTAATGGATCTAAAAGCAAGAGCCTATAAACAACCAGGCGGTTATATGTGTTTTATACCTAAATATAACGTTCCATTTATTTTTGCTAATTTTAACGGCACTGATGGCGATGTTAATGTTTTAACTCATGAAGTAGGACATGCTTTCCAAGCTTATTTATCTAGAAATATTTCTAATCCATATTATAGAAGTCCAACATTAGAGGCTTGTGAAATTCATTCTATGTCTATGGAATTTTTTGCTTGGCCTTATATGGATCTATTTTTTAACGAAGCCGCGAATAGATATATGATATTACATCTAGAAGATGCGATTAAATTCTTACCTTATGGAATTACAATTGATGAATTTCAACATTGGGTATATGAAAATCCTAATGCTACACATATGGAGAGATGTACAGCATTTAGAGAAATAGAAAAAAGATATTTACCTCATAAAAAATATAATGAAACTCCAACATATAATCATGGAGGTTTTTGGTTAAAACAAAGCCATGTCTTTGGTTCACCTTTTTATTATATTGACTATACACTAGCTCAAGTCTTAGCGTTATCTTTCTTAGTTATGATGGATAAAGATAGAGATAAAGCCTTTAAAAAGTATGTAAGACTTTGTAAATGCGGTGGTAAATATCCATTTATTACCTTACTAGAAAAAAATCATCTAATGAATCCATTTATAGAAGGTAATGTTAAAAAGACATTAAATAAAGCTTATAAATTATTAAAAAACTTAGAACAATAAAAAATAGCGCTTAGCGCTACTTTTTATTCAAAATCAATTTTTAAGAAAGTAAATTATAAATCTAGGATTAAGGCATAAATAGTGCAACCCATTGCACCTAATGAGAAAATACCTGCAAGATATCCACCTGCTTCAGGCGCTAAACTAGCATAAGAAGCATTGTTCATCCAAATGGAGATGTTATAAGTTAAGATAGTTAATACTGCACCTATAAAGAAACAAGCAATAGCACTTCCTAATAAAATCTTTTCAGTTTTAATAGTGGGTTCAAATGATGGAACAGCGGTTATAACTAAAATAATTAAACCAATAACGATTAACATATAACCGACAAAGGCTGGATAATTTCCAATTTTAAGGCTTGTGCCAGGGGCACCAAAGAAAAGTTCCCAACTAGCAAAAACTTGGCTGCCATGAATGGCAGGGACAAACATCATAATAATAGCTAATGCAGCGCAGGCAACACCAATCCACATCATAACTACGCTGCTGACATAAAATTTATCTTTTTTCATTTTTTATTTTTCCTTCTTTACTCTTACAAAAATATTAAGTAGGTTTGCAGCGGCCGCTACTAAACATAAAATTGAAGCTAAATAGATTGAGAAATTGATTTCAATATAATCTTCAACTAATGAATATATTTCATTATTAGCATCAACAAAGCCTTGCTTGGTACAAGCAATATTTATTCCAGCAACTACAAATGCAGCGATACTAGCAATAGAGAGAATAAAATAAATCAAACCTCTTTTCTTTGGTTTTAATAGCATTAAGATACTAATTACTACACCTACCAAAGCTAATCCAAAACCTGATAATGCGACAAGATTAGGTTCTGTAACAGTTACTTCTATTCCCAATACAGTAGTGGTTTGACCTAAAATCGCAAATTCATATGAAAATTCTTCACCAGCTAATGATAAAGGAGAAATAAACATCATACAAAATGCAACAATACCGCATATAATGGCTAGACCTATCAGAGATTTTTTAAATGTTTTTCTACTCATAAGACCTTCCTCCTAGTATAAAATTATAAAAGAATTTGTTAACTTTAAAAATATAAATATTTATTTTTTAAAAAGTTAACTTCTAATCATTAATTTTTATAAAAAAGAAGTTAGTTTTTATAAAAGATGATGATTATAAAATGTTAAAGTAACATTTAATGAAATTTAAATGGTGCACGAGATGAGAATCGAACTCACACAAGTTGCCTTATACGCCCCTCAAACGTACGCGTCTACCAGTTCCGCCACTCGTGCATGCTTTGTTATTTTAGTAAATAAATATATATTTATCAATTGTTTTTTTGTGCTTTTGGAGCGCGATATAAAATATATTTTCTAGTGAAATAATTAAATATTAATCCCGCTAAAGTTTTAAAGCCAAAAGAAATTAAATAAGCCCAAAATATTCCTTGATAGAAAAATTCAAATCCAAATTCATTAAATATATCAATAATTGAGGCATCAGATATATTTAAAGCAGAGCTTATTTCAATAATATAATTACAAAGTAACATCACTAAAATTGATACAACCATTCCTAAAAATGAAAGAATAACAAACCACATAATAAATAAAGGTGTTTTAGTTTTTTCTTTATTTTCTACATTTTGGTAAACCCAAAATGTTGACATTAAATAATTAATAATAACACCTATAATAAATCCACATCCTGTGGATATGCCTGTTATTAAATAAGTATTAAAATCACCTGAGTTGTTGAACGCTAAGATGATTAATTGACAAGTAATATAATCAAATAACGCCGCTACAAGTCCTGTTATACAAAATCTTAATAATTCCCACCAAACACTAGTTTTATGATCTACTTTTTCCATAGCAAGTATTAATTATATACCAATAAAGTTTTTAAATTAAAACAAGCTAATAACAAAATAAAGACGATTATGACCAAATTTATAACATTTTATGTAAATAAAATGAAAAATTTAAAAAAACATATATAATATTATCTGAGGTAAAAATTATGGAAAAGATTTTAGTTGAAACAAGTGCAAGACACATTCATATCACAGAAGAACAATTTAAAATATTATGTGGTGAAGACGCTTCATTAAATATAAGAGCGTATCTTAGCCAACCAGGTCAATTTGTATCTGATGTTAGATTAGATGTTGTTGGACCTAAAAACACTATCTCAAGAGTGTCCATCTTAGGACCTTTTAGAAATAAAGGACAAGTAGAAATGTCATTAACTGATTGTAGAACATTAGGAGTAAGCGCTCCTATTAGAGAATCAGGAGATTTAAAGGGAAGCGCTCCTATTATTTTAAGAGGACCTAAAGGTGAAATAAGCTTAGAAGAAGGATTAATCGTAGCGAAAAGACATATTCATATGACTAGTGAAGATGCAAAAAACTTTAATGTTAGTAATGGTGATATAGTCTCAGTAAAAGTAGAAACTGAGGAAAGACAAACTATCTTTTCTGATGTAGTTATTAGAGTAAGAGATGACTTTAAATTAGCCATGCATATTGATACAGATGAGGCTAACGCTGCTAATTGTAAAGGTGAAGTATTTGGCACAATTATTAAGGAGTTATAATTATGAGTAAAACAATAATTTATAATCCTAGTGATGTATGCTGTAGACAATTTGAAATTACTTATGATAATAACATTATTGTAAATGTTATTTTTAGAGGTGGATGTCCTGGTAATACCTTAGGTATAGCTAAACTATTAGAAGGTATGGAAATAAATAAAGCTATTGATTTATTAAAAGATATTACTTGTAGAGGTTCAAGAACTGGTAAAACTTCCTGTCCTCAACAACTTTCACTAGCGCTTAAAACAATTGCTTAGTATACTTATATTAGTTTCATCAAGAATCGCATCAAGGGAATGAAAAAATGCGATAGCAACTCTTTTAAAAAAAGTAAGTGCTCTTCCTAGCAGAAAATCTGAACGATGAAAGGTAAATTATTTAAAAATGATAGTCTCCTTTTATCGGGAGACTTTATTTTATATAGATAGGTGGTAATTATTATGAAAAAAATCTTATTTAGCTCAGAATCAGTAGGTGAAGGTCATCCTGATAAAGTATGTGATAGAATTGCAGATTCTATATTAGATTGTGCAATATCTCAAGATAGTGAAGCTCGTGTAGCTTGTGAAGTTTTAGCCACTAAAAACACGATAGTAATCGCAGGAGAAATAACTGCTGATGCAATTATAGATTTTGAAAAGATTGTCAAAGATACATTAAAAGATATTGGCTATGATAAAGAAGAATTAGGTTGTGATTATCATAGTGTAAATATTATTAACTTAGTTAATAAACAATCAGAAGATATATCTATTGGTATTAAAAAAGAAAGAATAGAAGATACAGGAGCAGGAGATCAAGGAATGATGTTTGGTTATGCCTGTAAAGAATCTGATGGTTATATGCCTTTAGCGATAGTTATGTCTCATAAACTAGTAAGAGTAGCCTCAACCTTAAGAAAACAAAACAAATTTAAAGGAGCTAGACCTGATATGAAAGCTCAGGTCACAATAGATTACACAGATAAAAATAATGCCAGAATTGATACGATATTAATGTCTTGTTCTCATGATGAAAATGTTAATTTAGATGAATTTAAGAAGTTTATCCATAATGAAATCATGGTAAAAGTAGCTAAGTCATTTAACATGAATACTGACTTTAAATATTATATTAATCCTACTGGTAAATTTGTTATATGTGGTCCTACAGGTGATACAGGTCTAACAGGAAGAAAAATTATTATTGATACTTATGGTGGAAGTGCTGAACATGGTGGTGGTTCTTTTTCAGGAAAAGATCCTACAAAAGTAGATAGAACTGGAGCGTATATGGCTAGATATATAGCTAAAAATCTAGTAGCTGCAGGAGTCGCAGACACTTTACAAGTACAAATATGTTATGGTATTGGAATGTCTAAGCCTATATCAATAGGAATTAAAACATATAAAAGCGCTAAATATAGTGATGAAAAAATATTATCTATTATTGATGAAGTATTTGATTGTAGACCTGGTATGATTATTAAAAACTTCTCTTTAACTAAACCAACATTTAAATATTCAGATTTAGCTAATTATGGACATTTTGGAAGGCCTGATTTAAATCTTCCCTGGGAAAAATTAGATAAAGTAGAAGAAATTAAAAAATTATTAAAATAATTAAGATTTGTCTCATTTTTAAATAATTGTTTATTAAAAGTTGTTTGAGATAACTTTTAATTTTATAATTAAATTAGAAATCAATAAAAATTTCATATAAACATATTAATTTTTAGCAAAGGAGGTTGGATATGAAATACCAAATTATTGGAAAACAAATCTCAATTACCAAAGGTATTGAATCCACGATTAAGAAAAAACTTGCTCGTATGGACAAATACTTTTTAATTGATGATGAAGTAACATGTCGTGTCGTTTGCAGCGCGAAAAAGCAAACAGCAAAGGTGGAAATAACAATCTTTATACCCCACATGACTTTACGAGCAGAAGTAAGTCATGAAGATTTATACGCTGCAGTAGATCTTGCTGTTGATAAATTACAAGGTCAAATGCGTAAATTAAAAACTAGACTAGCTAAAAACACTAATAGACCTTCACTAGGTGAGGCTATTGCGTTAGAAAATATTGAAGAAGAAGAACCTAGTAAAGATGAAAAAGATGTCATAGTTAGAGCTAAATCATATTATTTAGAATCTATGTCAATTGAAGAAGCAATTACAAGAATGGATGCATTAGCCCATAACTTCTTCTTATATTTAGATGGTGAAGATGATCGTATCTCAGTAGTCTACGTTAGAAGAGATGGAGGATACGGTGTAATTCAAGCCGAAAATCCTATTAAATAATTAGACATTCATAAAGCTGTTTAGACAAACAAAAGCTAAACAGCTTTTTTTTATTTATATAAAAAAATATTAGTCTATATCTATATAACTATAATTCCTA
>CAYSPV010000022.1:0-12020 GCA_964433025.1 uncultured Staphylococcaceae bacterium | reverse complement strand
TAGAGAAAACTTTGATGTTTTAGTAGTGTGTGGTATAGGTGGATCTTATTTAGGCGCACGAGCGGCGATTGAAGCTTTAGGAGGTCTAAATAGAAAAGATAAATTAGAGATAATTTATTTAGGTAATACTTTCTCCCCTACTTATACCGCTCAAACACTTGATTATTTAAAAGATAAAAAGTTTGCAATTAATGTAGTATCTAAATCAGGTACCACTACTGAAAGTGCTATTGCTTTTAGACTTTTAAAAGATTTATTAATTTCTCAAATTGGAGAAGAAGCTGCTAAAAAAGCAATTTATGCTACTACTGATAAAGCTAAAGGAGCTTTAAAAGAATTATGTAATAAAAAAGGCTATCAAACTTATGTTTTACCTGATGATATAGGCGGAAGATTCTCTATATTTACCGCAGTAGGTTTATTTCCTTTAGCGTGTGCAGGTTATAACATTGATGTCTTTTTAATTGGAGCAAAACGTGGTTATTATGATTTTGATGATGATGTTTTAAAAGATAATAAAGCATATCAATATGCTTGTTTTAGAGATTATATGTATCGTAAGCAAAACAAATCAGTAGAATTATTTGTCCAATACGAACCACATCTATGTCAATTAAGTGAATGGCTAAAACAACTATTTGGAGAATCTGAAGGAAAAAATAAAAAAGGATTATTTCCTGCGTCTGTTAATTTTTCCACTGACTTACATTCATTAGGTCAATTTATTCAAGATGGAAGTCCTATTTTATTTGAAACTATATTTAGAAGTGATCAAACATTACAAGATATTAAAATTCCTCATGATGAGGAAGATTTAGATGGTTTAAATTATTTAGAAGGTAAAAGTTTAAATTATGTAAATGAGATGGCTTTTGAAGGTACAGTTAAAGCTCACGCTGAAGAGGGTAATGTTCCTTGTATTATTATTTATTTACCTCAAGTTGATGAATATTCATTAGGCTATTTAATGTATTTCTTTATGAAAGCTTGTTCTTTAAGTGCTTATTTATTAGAGATTAATCCCTTTAATCAACCAGGTGTAGAAATATATAAGAAAAATATGTTTCATTTACTAGGTAAAAAAGGTTATTAATAAGCACCAACCTAATTTTAATATTAAAATTAAATAGTTAAAAATAATATTGACTTTAAAGTGCTTAGAGTGCTATATTATTTAAGCGTATTGCAGCCCAGCAGGATGCTTAGCTCAGTTGGGAGAGCATCGCCTTTACACGGCGGAGGTCGGGGGTTCGAGCCCCTCAGCATCCACCAAGTATAGTTTATGGAGGGGTAGCGAAGTGGCTAAACGCGGTAGACTGTAAATCTACTCCTTAGGGTTCGGCGGTTCGAATCTGCCCCCCTCCACCATACACTTTACTTCTTGGGGTGTAGCCAAGCGGTAAGGCAACAGACTTTGACTCTGTCATCTCGGTGGTTCGATCCCACCCACCCCAGCCAGTCATAAAGACTAGCAAAAGTAAAACGCTAACTCCCGTTAGCTCAGTTGGTAGAGCACTTGACTTTTAATCACGGGGTCAGAAGTTCGAATCTTCTACGGGAGACCAAATTATGTGCCCAGGTGGCGAAATAGGTAGACGCACAGGACTTAAAATCCTGCGGGACTGATACTCCCGTACCGGTTCGATTCCGGTCCCGGGCACCAAAATTAAAAAAATCACCTAGTCATTAGGTGTTTTTCTTTAAATTGGGGTATGGCCAAGCGGTAAGGCAACGGGCTCTGAACCCGTTATCCCTGGTTCGAATCCAGGTACCCCAGCCAATTAAATATAATTTTTAGCGTTTGTCCTTGTAAAATTTATTTTAACTTTTTGAAGTTTTAAATAATTATAAAACATCTTAAAAGCCCCTTTTTGATGAGGTTTATAAAATATAAGAATTGATTGATCGTTAATCCGATCACAAATTGTCACTCGATGACAATTTTTATATTTTCTTAGACCATATAATTTTTCATCTATCACTAAAGTGATATCTAAAAAAGAAGAAGCAAATCTTGGTAAAGAATAGCTTAAGTTTTGATTAATAATTTTATCTTGGCTATTAGTTTCAAAAACATAGACTTTAAAATCATCTATAGCAAGAATTGCATTATAAAATTTTTGACTATAATCATTAAAATATAGACAGTCTATTTGTAAAGTTAGATGTTCTTCATTTAATAGCTTATTAATCATGAAAAATATTTTACTATATTTGTAAACAAATTTAAGATAATTTGTTATAATCTTGATTTGTATGGAAAATACTGAAACATTAGTTATTCAAACTTTAGATAAAATTCGTCCCTTTATTCAAAGAGATGGAGGAGATATTGAATTTGTTAAATTAGAAGATGGTATTGTTTATTTAAGAGTCCATGGAGCCTGTATTGGCTGTTCTTTAATAGATGCGACAATAAAAGACACTGTGGAAGTTATATTACAAGAAGAAGTTGAAGGCATTAAAGAAGTTAAAGTTTTAGAAGATAACTTCTAGACTAAGAAGTTATCCATACAATTACAAACAATATATCCTTTACGATTATATACATCTTTACGATTATAAGTTATAGGCGTTTTATCAGGTTGTAGGAATACACCACCTGCTTCATTTACAATAAGATTAATCGCTGCGGTATCCCATTCCTTAGTATAAGGAGATAAACGATAAGATATTTCTGCTTCACCTGAAGCAATTAAACAGGCTTTAATGGAAGAGCCTTTTTTTGTGACTGTTTTAATTTTTTCATGATGTCTAATAATCATATTTTGTTCATCAATGTTATGATGAAATACTGATATTAAACAAGTTAAATCATTTTTCTTATTATTAACTTTAATTTTTTTAACTTTACCTTGAGCGTTTATATAATAAGCGCCTTGTTTTTTAATAGCGTAATATATTTCATTAGTGGCAGGGATTAAGACCACTCCTACAACTATTTCATGTTTATGACATAAGGCTATATTAACTGTAAATTCATCATCTTTTTTAATAAAGTCTTTTGTCCCATCAATTGGATCAATAATCCAGACAAATTGTTTATCTAATCTAGATAAGTCATCTTGGCTTTCTTCTGTTAAAAAGCCATGTTCTTTAAATAAGGTAGATAAATAACTTCTAATTAAAGAATCTGCGAGTTTATCCGCTTTTGTGACTGGAGAATCATCATCTTTAATTTCAACATCAAGGTCCGCACTATTATAGATTTGCATAATAGGACCTCTTACAAGTTTTGCGGCGCTTAAGGCTGCATCTAAATATAATTCATACATAGTTATTTACCTCCATTTATAGATTTATCTAAGATAGATAAAGTGTCTTTTATTATATTAGATATAATATCTTTTTCATATTTAATTTTTTGAATACCACAGGCTAGATCATGTCCTCCACCCCCATATTTAATAGCGACATCTATTATTGGAAGTGATTGACTTCTAAATTCACAAGTTAGACTATTATCATCATTTTCAATAAATAATATCCAAGCTTCAAATCCTTCAATATTGGCTAAGACATTTACAAAACTACCTAAATATCCATCATAGTTAATCTTATTTTTAAAGTCTTTATCAATAAAACAATAAATAAGATTTTTTTCATATTTATAGTTAG
This sequence comes from uncultured Staphylococcaceae bacterium, assembly GCA_964433025.1. GTDB lineage: Bacteria > Bacillota_I > Bacilli_A > RFN20 > CAG-826 > CAJOOD01. The sequence continues at coordinate 8,402 of CAYSPV010000022.1, read as the reverse complement.
ATAAAATATAAGATTTTATTTGTAATGATGTTAGATCTTTAAGAGCAATATTATCATAGATTTGTTTATAATTTGCCCCCATTTGTATCAATTTCTTTGCAAAACTTAAACTTTTTGCATCTTTTTCTAAATACATAAACCTATTAGTGTCACTGGCAATACCATAATATAAAGCATCAATCATAGTAGCACTAAATCTAATATCCTTAAGCTTTGAAAATAGTATAAATAATATCGAACAACAACTAGCGATATTATGGTCTATATATTGATAAGAACAGTTAGTGATTGTTTTAGTGCCTATATTGTGATGATCAATAACTGCGATTTCTTTACAATTAAATAATCTTTGATCTTCACTTCTATAGGTTTCATTAAAGTCTACTGCTATGCCTAAAGAATTAAAAAATATCTCATCAGGTATGGTGTCTACTTTTCTAAAAATAGAAAACATTTTTCTAACACCACTTCCAGTGAGATATACTTTTTTATTTTTAAAATTATTAGTTATAAATTCATACATAGCGATTTGAGATGAATAACAATCTCCATCGCTATTGATATGACCAAAAATGATAATTGAATCGTATTTATTAATAAGTTGAATTAATTTATTAATATTTTCTTTCATTAGTATAAATGACTTTCTGAATCTTCATGATTAGTGTCATATTCATGATTATCATTATCTTCTGAATCTATTTCATCTTTTTCTAAAAGATCATCTTCTTCTTCATCATCACTTGTATCATCGATTTCATCGCCTTCATTATAAGCGTTTTTCATATCGATTTCATATTCATCAGATGGATGTAAGCTTCTTAAATCCCAAGTGTTATCACTTAATAAAATAAAGCGACCATCTAAAGTTAAATTAGTATAAAATAAAGCTTTTTTATCACCATCTTCATCGACAATTCCTAATTGCTCAGCAACATAGACAAATAAATCTTCAAATGAGACAGTTTCTCCTTTTTTAGAAATTAAATATTCATATGCGGTGTCTAACATAGATTGTTTGTTCATATCTTAATCCTCCTTACATCTTTTCTAAAGCATTCACACCTATTAAGTTTAAACTATTTTTTAAAACAATTGCACTAGCTTTTGCTAAAGCTAGTCTGTTTTGAGACATATTTATATTATCTTCGTCTAAAATTTTACATTCACTATAAAATGAATGAATGGCTACAGCTAGATTATAGATATAGTTTGTTACATGATATGGTTCTCTAGATGAAGCACTGTTTTGGATGATATTTGGATATTCTAATAATAGCTTCATTAAATCAATTTCTTTTTCACTATTTAATAAAATACCACTTTCATCAATACCATAACTATCTTCATTTTTTAAAACGGAAAATAATCTAGCGTAAGCATATTGAGCATAATATACAGGATTAGAAGCATTTTGTTGTCTAGCTAAATCAATATTAAAATCTAAATGAGATTCACAACTTCTATTTACAAAATAATATCTAATAGCGTCTACTCCTGCTTCTTCACATAACTCTCTTAAAGTGATAGTTTGACCACTTCTTTTAGATAGTTTCATTTCTTGACCATCTTTAAAAATTCTTACCATTTGAATGAGTTGAACTTCTAAACTATCTTTAGAATAACCATGCATCATTAAAACAGATTTCATTCTATTAATATAGCCATGATGATCTGCTCCTAATACATCAATTAATACATTAAATCCTCTACTTAGTTTATCCAAATGATAAACTATGTCAGGCATAAAGTATGTATAATCACCATTAGATTTTACTATTACTCTATCTTTATCATCTAAATAATCAGATGTTTTTAAAAGAAGAGCACCATCTTCTTGATAAGTAAATTCTTTTAAGTTTTCAATTTCATTTTCAATAGAATTATTTTCTCTAATTTTAGATTCATAGCTAAAAACATCAAAACTAACTCTAAACATATCTAAGTCATCTAAGATTTGTTTAAATAAAATTTCTTTAGCTTCTTCTTTACAAATATTGATAGCGTTTTCTTCTTTTATATTGTATAAACGACCTTTATATTTACTTTTAATATTATTAGCAACTTCTATTATCTCTTGGCCATGATACATATCTTCACCAAGCTCAATAGCTTCGCCAAATAATTGTTTATATCTTATAAAAGTTGAAATACCTAAATTGTTAATTTGATTGCCTGCATCATTAACATAATATTCTTTACAAACTTCATAACCCGCTTTAGTTAATATTCTAGCTAAGCTATCTCCAATAGCTGCACCTCTAGCGTGTCCTAAATGTAAATATCCTGTTGGGTTTGCACTTACAAATTCAATATTAATAGATTGGTTTTTAGATTCGCCATCACCATAATGTTCCCCATTATCTAGAATCTCTTTTATAACAGTTTTAAAATAGTCATTAGAGATAAAAAAGTTAATAAAACCAGGACCTGCAATTTCAATTTTTGATAGTCCATCATTAGAAATATTATTAACAATATCTTGAGCAATATTACGAGGATTAGATTTAAGGGCGGACGCTAATTTTAGGGCGATATTACAAGCATAATCGCCATGAGTTTTATCTTTAGTGGATGAAATTTCTATTAATGATTCATGCTTAGAAAAATTAAGTTTTTCTAAAGCTTCAGATATTTTATTTTTTAAGAATAGTTCAATGTTCATAAGACAAAATGTATTATACAAATATTAAAATAATTTTCAATTATTTTTCTAATCATAAATTAAAACAACTGCATATGCTTCAATAGCTCTTCCTTGGCCAACTTCTCCAAATCCTTCGTTTGTGCCAACCTTAATAGAAACACTAGATATATCAATTTCTAATAAATTAGCCAAGTTTTGAGCCATTTTTTCTTTAAAGTGCACTAATTTTGGTTTTTCTAAAGAAATAAAAACATCAACATTGGAGATTTTATAATTTCTTTCTTTTAACATTTTTATTACTTCTTTAACTAGTAAAGATGAGTCAATATCTTTATATTTTGGATCACTATCAGGAAAATAATATCCTAAATCATTTAACCCCATTGCTCCGAGCATTGCTTCACTTACTGCATGATAGACAACATCACCATCACTATGGGCTAAACAGCCTAAATGATATGGAATAGTTTCACCACATATAATTAATTTTTTATTTTCCACTAAGGCGTGAATATCTTTTGAAAAACCAATCTTATACATTAGACATTAAACCTAAAAAACATTATATCACCATCTTTAACGATATAATCTTTTCCTTCACTTTTTAATTTACCTGCTTCTTTAATAGCGTGTTCAGATTTATATTGTTTTATATCTTCAAAAGTATAAACTTCTGCTCGAATAAAACCTTTCATAAAATCGGTATGAATAACTCCTGCACATTCATTAGCTTTCATACCATTTATAAAAGTCCAAGCTCTACATTCATCTTCACCAACTGTAAAAAATGTGGATAGATTTAATAATTTATATGTAGCTTGAATAAGTCTATCTAAACCAGATTGTTGTAATCCTAAAGAATTTAAATATTCTTGTTTTTCTTCCTTATCTAATTCAGATAATTCAGCTTCTATTTGACAAGATATAGCGATTACATCGCTGTTTTGCTCTTTAGCGTATTCTACTAGATTTGTGTAATCATTATTTTTAGATAAATCTAATAAATCATCTTCACTTACATTTGCGACATATAACAAAGGTTTACTAGTTAATAAAAAATAATTTTTATTAATAAAATCTATTTCATCACTGCTTAGATTACTACTTCTAATAGGAATACCTTTTTCTAAATATTCTTGTATTTTTTTAATTAGATTAACTTCATATACCGCTTGTTTATCTTTAGCGATTTTAGCTTTTGATTCTACTTTAGCTAATCTATTTTGCACTGTTTGAAGATCGACTAGACATAATTCAATATTGATAATATCTGCATCTCTTATTGCGTCTATTGTTTCTTCAACATGGATGATATCACTATTTTTAAAACATCTAACTACTTCTACTATTGCATCACATTGTCTAATGTTAGCTAAAAATTGATTACCTAATCCTTCACCTTTTGAAGCACCCTTTACAAGACCTGCAATATCAAAAAATTCACAAGTTGCATATATAGTTTTTCTTGGTTTAAATAAACTAGATAAAAATTCTAATCTATCATCAGGAACATTAACTACACCATTATTTGGATTAATAGTAGCAAATGGATAATTTGCCGCTTCAACATGAGAATTAGTAATAGCGTTAAATAAAGTTGATTTACCGACATTTGGAAGACCGACAATACCCGCTTTTAATGACATAGTGTTTCATCTACTTTCTATGCCATATTATAGTAGATACTTAGCCGATTTTCAAACATTCAATCGCATTTAATGACTTGACTTTTTTAATTAAAAATGAAGCGCTTATTATTCCAATTATAAAGGCAAAACAAATCATAAATATATAGGGTATTAATGAAAAGCTTAAGTCTATGGATACATTTAATATTTTCTCTGCTCCTAGACTAAAAACAAAATACATAAACACCAGTTCTATACAAGAACATATCACTCCCATAAATGTGACAAATAAAGAATGAGAAAATAATAATTTTAAGCTTTCATTTTTGCTTATTCCCATACATCTAAGTAATCCAATATCTTTTTTAATATCCATTAGATGCATATAGTTACAAATACTAACAAGACATACCGCGACAATCATAGTTAGAATAGATAAAACCCATAAGATGATTTCTAAATAATTGCACATCGTATCGGTTTGAATTTTTATATCATACATGGGATTTAAAAAATCATAATTAGGAAACATGGTTTTTAATTTGTTAATCACTACTTGACTATCATTACTATTACTTAAATCAAAAGACATACCAATAGGCACTAGATTAAAACAAGACACTCCTAATTGAGTTTGGAAAAATAAAATAGAAAACAATTCATCATGATAAATAATGTTGTTTGAATTATCCACTATACCTGAAACATAAAATGTTTGATCCACCACATCATTAGTGGAATCAACAACCATTGAAAGATATATTTCTTTATTAATCACATCAGTCGTGCCAAATAATTTATTAGCTAATCCTGATGATATAACTAACTGCGTATATGAATCAGGCACTACTCCTTTTGATAAAGTAATGTTATCTAATGTTTTATAAAACACTCCATCCATGGATGTTTTTGTATAATGCCCCCACATAACACCCGTGGGTAATTCTATCATTGCTGTGGGATCAAAATCATAATAAGAAAATAATCCTGTTGTTTCATCTAATAAAGATTCACTAGACGACATAAATAACATATTCGTAAATCCACTTAATAAAGAAGTTCCATATATAGAATATCCTCCAGGAGTGGAATAAATAGGATTATGAATATCATTAAATTCAAATTTGAATTTATCATAATCAAAATAATTAAAACTGGTAAATGGGTTATAAAACACTATTAGTCTATCTACATCTCTGCTATTAGATTCTGTATATAACCATGGATAATAATCTTTATTACCTATTTCAAATAGATAAGCTGCTAAAGATGATTCTTTTAAAGCTACTTTTAAAAATTCTTCATTAGTGGTTTTAGTTCTTAGATAATATGTCTTTTTTAATATCCAAGGATAATATTCATCTTCAGATATATTGTTATTAATTGGGAAACGCATTTGTTCTTCAAATACCTGTTCGTTAAATAAATGATTACTATGATAAATCGTGGGTTCATTAGAAATAGTAAATCCCACGATTTTAAATATTTGTTCATCTTCATATGCCCAATCAGAATTAGCGAGTTCAAATACTACATTAAGGTCATTACTTGAGATATAATCTGCAAGTGATTGAGTCGTTCTTTCTATTCTTAATTGATAACATATTTCACTTAAAGTGAAAGGATCTAAAGATATGATAATTTCATCATCTTCTAATTCTTCTTTTTTATAGGGATAGACTGTGTCCTCTAAATCTTCTAACCAAATAAATTCATTAATAAGTCTTATAGAATAACCACTTAAGACATATCTATAGGAAGTATTAGCTAATGATAAGATATTTAAGTCTTTAAAATATTCTTCAAAATTAGCTAAATAACATATTCCATAATCATCTATATAATCACTATAATTTTTCACAATTTGTTCTGCTTCTTGTGATGTTATAGATTCAACATCATAACTATTTAAACTATATTCTTTTGCGCTTACTACTACCTGATTATCTGTAATAATATTGGAGTATACTCCAATAACAGAAGAATATATCGTATCTGAAAGTAAAAAAGATAAACCAATCATTAAAAAACCAAATGAGACAACTAGATTTACAATTAATGATCTAAATCTTCTTTGTTTTATACTATTTTTAGAATGAGAAAATAAGAATTTTGTAGGTAATAAAGACTTATTACTTTTAGATTTTAAATCAATAATTGGAAGTGATTTGTTTTGGTTAGCTTCACTTTCTTCTTTAGATTTAATTAAAGTTAAATTTTTATTTTCAAATTGATAAATATAATCTCCATATTTATTAGCCAAATCTTTATCATGAGATATAACAATAACAATTCTTGTTGTAGATATTCTTTTTAATATTTCCATTGTTGATTGTTTATTTTTTTGATCTAAACAACCAGTAGGTTCATCACATAATAAGATTTTGCAATCATTTATAATTGATCTCGCTATTGCGACTTTTTGTCTTTGACCTCCACTTAATTGATTTACATATTGGTCTTTTAATTCATAGATATCTAATAGTTTTAAAATGTCGTGAGCACGTTTAACATTATTTTTCTTTTTCTTTAGATTTAAACATTGTAAGGGTAATAAGACATTTTCTAAGACTGTATCATTATTAAATAATTTAAAATCTTGAAATACATATCCGATGTTTTCTAATCTAAATCTTGAGATTTGTTCATCTCCTAAAGTTTTGATATTGATATTATTTATGATAATATCACCTTGATAATCTATTAGACCACTTATAGCGTTTATAAGCGTAGTCTTACCACATCCAGAAGGTCCTAATATAAAAGTTAAACCATTGTTTTTAAACTCTAAATTTACATCTTTTAATACTTCTTGATCTTTATAAGATTTACTTAATTTTTTTATTTTAATCATTCGTCTGCGAGTTCCTTTCTAATGTTAATATTTTTTGATATGTATATAGGAATATAAGTAGCAAAATAGATGATAAATAAAGAACCCAAGATAATTAAAATTGGCATTAGGAATTTAATATTTAAAAATGAAGAGAAAGGAATATTAATTAAGTTAGATAAACCAAAGATGTTTTCTATGATTAGGTTAGCTAGAGGTTGCACTAAAAATATTAGGACAAAAGATAAGATAAGTCCTAATAACAAAAGGATTAAATTTTCAAAAATATAGATGTTAAATAATCTTTCATGATTAATACCTAATGCAAGCAAAATCGCATTCTTTTTCCTATTAAAAGCAAAGCTAGAAAATGATGAAATACCGATTATTAAAACCGCACTTAAAATGATTAAACACGAAAACACAATTAAGCCAATTTTAACTGCGTAAATAATATCATTAAAAGTATCTTTTAATATAATTCCATCACATGATATTTCTATGTAATCATATGTATCATTAATAATATTAATGAATGTTTCATATTCATCTATGTAATTTAGATTTGTTAAAAATAAATAATGTGAATATGAACTAGATGCATCATTATTATCGATATTATAAATATAGTCATACCAAGAATAATCGATATCTAGATATGTTGATATGTTAAGTGCTAAATTGGTTTGAAGATTAGCGATCAAATCCTGATAAGAAAGATATATCTTAGGCGTAGCTAAAAAACTAAATTCATCCACGACTCCTTTTATGTAATAGGTTTTATCAAATACAAATGTATCATCTATATTTTCCTGAGATGTATCTTCTAATTCATAAACAAATTCTTTAGTGTTTTTAATCTGCAGAGTTCTTCCAATTACAGAATTAATTCCGTGTTGACTGAGTAGTTTTTCTTCTAGGTTTTTATTGATGTACACTCCTTCTTCTAAACTAATTTCGCCTGTAATTAATAATGAGTTATCAATCGTGTTGAAGTTATAGACGTATGATAGGGAAGCACTATCGATTATTTCATTAAAGAAATAAAAAGAAGCTCCTTCAAATAATTTAGAAACATTTATTTCATAAGTTAAATAATCAAATTCATAAACAATATCTTCTATTTCATAATCGTTTAATCTTTCCATTCTATTTAAATTTAAGAATGAGTTATCCACTGTTATGGTTTCGATTTTAGATATTGTTGATAAGGAATAATCTAGTCTTCTATTTGATTGGTTTTCTATAAAATCATTAGAGCCTACTAAAAAGCCAAATATACACATCATGATAA
>CAYSPV010000021.1:13185-14587 GCA_964433025.1 uncultured Staphylococcaceae bacterium | reverse complement strand
AGAATCTTAGCGTTTTTAAATCGTTTATTTTATGCTTATGGTAAAACTTTTGCTTATAAACCTGCAGCAAGTCTAGCAGTAGCCAGACGAGCGGGTTTAGAAACTAGTTTAGACACCATTAATAAACATTTTGCTATTAATCAAATGCCTATTGTTAGTTCTAGTTATTGGAATGGTGGTTTTGGTACAAATAAAGATGAAATAATATTTGATAAAGAAGGTATTAATACTTTTACTAATTTAGCTAAAAATATGGCTTGGATTTTAAAAGTTATAGAAAGTGGTAAAAAGGAAGGAATTAATCATCCTGATAATGAAATTATCAGAATGAATTTTATAAGAAAATAATATGAATAAAGTTTTTGCTCTTGGTGAAGTAATAATTGATATTGTTAAAAATAAAGACGCTCAAAAAGCATATTTAGGTGGTGCACCTGTTAATTTTTTATCTATTATTGCAAGAAGTAATATACCTTCATATATAATCACTTCTTTTGGTGATGATAATTATTCAGTCGCCGCTTATGAAAGTCTAAGAAAGATGAAAATAAATACCGAAATGATTTATTATTATCAAAAAGGTGTACTTCCTTATAGTGAGACTTTTATAGATGAAAATGGTGAAAGAAGCTTTAAATTTCATTTTAAAGATGCAGCGTTTACTTATTTAAACTATTTTTTAATCGATTTTAATTTAATGGATAAAGATGATGTATTTTATCTTAGCAGTGTCGCTAATTATGATGAAAATATACTCCATCTTCAACAATCAATATGTCATACAATGTCAGGTGGTCTAATAATATATTTTGATGTTAATTTAAGACCATCATTATTTAAAAAAGGTGTACAAGAATCAATAGCGAAAATGTTTTTAGCCTATGTCGATATATTAAAAGTATCAATTGATGAATTGTATATTTTATGTAAAAACAATGATGAAAGTAGTTGTATTGACTATATATTAAAGACATGGAGAAATATTTGTTATGTCATAGTTAGTAAAGGTAAAGATGGTGTAAGTTTATATAAATTTGATGGCACTAGATATGATCATAAAGGTATTAAACCACATCATTTTGTTAATACTTTAGGTGCAGGTGATGTAAGTGGAGCGGCCTTCATAGCCACTCTAATAAAATCTAATAAACTAACAAAAACTAACCTCTGGAGAATGGATGATAAGACCTTAAAAGAGGCAATAAAAAACTTTACTAAAGCTGGTAGTAAAGTGTGTGAATATGGTGGCGGATGCGCCTTATTTTCCTTAGATGACCTAAATAAGATTAATTCTTAAATAAATATAATTAGTAATAAATTAGTAGTTTTTTGTTTATTTTTTAGTCGTTTGTTGGTAAATGAGTTTTGGTCGTTCATTTACGACTTTACAGCCATCAGGAAT
>CAYSPV010000021.1:0-13085 GCA_964433025.1 uncultured Staphylococcaceae bacterium | reverse complement strand
ACTTCTTCTTTATTATTACAGGCTGGATCACTATCAAAGAAAAAGTCTAAATCTTGTGATAAATCTTCTTCTAATTTATCAAAGTTATCACAAAAGCTTTCCATGTCTTTGTTATCACTAGAAATATATTGTAAAAATAAAGATTTGCTTACTTCACATTCATCATCATAGCAATTATCATCACAATATAAAGATGGAAATAAGACTTTTTTTAATTGTTCTACAAATTTTAAAATACCTTCTTTATTTAAGATATTTTTCTTATCTAAAATTAGTTTCATAATATCTCCTATTTAAATGTATAACGATCTCCGCTGTCGGGGAAAATAACGACAATATTTTTCTTTTTTAAATTATTATTTTTAATATAATTTAAAGCTCCTAAAAGTGAAGCACCTGAAGATATGCCAACATATAAACCTTCATATCTTGATATGTCTTTTGCTAAAGCGATTGAATCTTTATCATTAACTGTTAAAACTTCATCAACATATTTTCTTTTAAAATTTGCAGGAATAAAATCTGAACCAATTCCTTGGATTAGGTGTTTACCTGCTTTTCCTTGACTGACAAGTGGTGAACTTTCAGGTTCTAAGGCTATGATTTTAATATTTTTATCTTTTTTAGTGTTTTTAAAATAACTTCCTATACCTGATATCGTGCCACCTGTACCAAATCCTGCAAAAACATAATCAATATTATCTAATTGATTATCTAATTCTTTTGCAGTTCCTTTAATATGGGCTTTTATATTGTTTTCATTATCAAATTGACCTAATAAGACAGAATTAGGTATTTCTTTTAATAATTGATTAGCTTTTTGATTAGCGGCACTCATACCGCCTTCTACAAGTATTAAAGAAGCCCCATAAGCTCTCATAATATCTTGTCTTTGTTTAGACATACTAGAAGGCATAACAATGATTACTTTACATTTAAAGTGACGGCCAAGGGCTGCTAGTGATATACCAGTATTACCTGAAGTAGCTTCAATAATAGTGGATCCTTCACTTATAATCTTTCTAGTTTTAAGATTTTTTAATATTTCTAATACGGGTCTATCTTTAATTGAACCAGTCAAATTAAAATATTCAACTTTTGCGTATATACGACAATTTGTATCATATATTTGTTCAATATTTTTTAATCTAATAAGTGGGGTATTTCCCACGAGTGAAGCGATATCATAATTTTCTTTCATGGCTAAATTATAATACATTATTTTTATTTAAAAAATAACTTTAATGCTTACATTTTTATAAGCACATTATTTGAAGCATTTAATACTTTAAAAATATAATTAAGCTATAGGAGGAAAATAATATGGAAGATAAATTTTATAAATGTAGTGTATGTGGTAATACATTTGGAGTGATCTTTGATAGCGGTATCACCCCAACTTGTTGTAATAAACCTATGGAAGTTATTAAACCTAATGTAGTGGATGCCTCAGTGGAAAAACATATACCTGTTATCACTATAAGTGATAATGTATGTAATGTTAAAGTAGGAGAAATAATTCATCCAATGTTAAATGAACATTACATTGATTGGATCTTAATTAAAACAAATAAAGGTAGACATCGTTTTGTTTTAAAACCTAATGATATTCCTGAAGTTAATTTAACTTTAGGAAAAGGTGAAAGAGTAATTAAGGTTTACGCAGATTGTAATTTGCATGGACTTTGGCAAAAAGAAATAGACTAAAATATCTAAATTTGTCTAATTTTTATAGTATTTATTGGCTATATTTTTTCTATGTTTGAAAAACAGAAAAAATGTAGTAATATAAATCAAGTATGAATAGATATCGGTTTGGTCTAACTACTTGCTGGTTTTGGCTTTTAATTGTAATAATTGTATTTTTAATAGAAGGCGCTAATTTTTTAGCTATAGATCCAACCTCAAAATTCTCTGTTGGTGATTTAGTTGCTATATCTTTACTTGTGGTATTTGTAGCACTTGTATACTACATAGTGGAGAAAAAGTTTAATAAAGCTAGAGTAAGTTGGTCGATGCTGCCGATTGTTTTAATATTACTTGCTACTGGTTTAATTGGTATATGGTTTAGTAGTGATTCATATACAATTAATGGAGTAAGTTTTACTTATTCAGCCCAATTATTAGATAAAGTTACATGGACCATTCAATTAGTTTTAGGTCTATTTTTTATTTATCTAGCCTTTGGAATATTTTCAAAACGTATCGTTAGAGTTAAATCATTAAGGCCAATATTATGGATATTAGTATTAGCTTGTTTCTTTTGTATTTTTTATTCTTATGTTGTTGAAGTTGATGCTTATAAAGCTATCTTTGCAGGAGATAGTGAAAACATAGTTTCTATTAAGTCATTATTTAATAATGAAAATAACTATGGTCAGTTATTATTATTAACCTTAGGTTGTCTTATATTATTAAACGCTATTAAATTCCGTTGGTGGCATTTTATATTCATTATCTTTATCTTTATTAATGTTATATTCTCTACTTCATTTACCGCAATTTTAATAATGGTGTTATTAATACATTTATACATCTTTTATTTGTATTTTAGATCACTAACTAAACACCCTTATAGAAACACAATCACGTTAGTAATTTATATTACTGTATTAGTATTAGGATTTTGTACAATAGCCTATGTAAATATCACCTCTATTGAATATATTAAAAACCTAGTGGCCTTTATTAATGATAAAATCTTATCAAAAGATTTTACTACCTTATCAGGTAGAAGTGCGGTTTGGATAGATGCTTTATCATTACTTCAAACACCTTTAGATTTTATTGTCGGTAAAGGATATGGCAATTTTAATAGCTTATATAATGCTTATGTATCCACGAGTAAGGGTGTTATTTCAAGATATTCTGTTGAATCAGCATATGTAGAAGTATTAGGTTCATTTGGTATCGTAGGATTATTTATTTATATAACTGCGATATTCTTATTAATTAGTATTGCTATTTATTGTTTAGCTAAGAAGCGCATAAAAATAGTTTTACCATGTTTTATGATGTTAATATGTTTTCTAATTTACAGTGCTTTTGAAACAGTAATAATGTTTAAACCTGATACAAGTGGTGTATATACATTTGTAATTATAGCTTTACCAATACTAATTGAATTTAATCATGTTAGAAAACAAAATCAACTTGAATTATCTTTGATGAAAAATAGTGAACCAAATAAAGAAGTTGTTCCATTTTCAAATAAAATGGTAGTGCAATTAACAAGCACAATTTTAGCAGCTTGCCTATTCATTAATTTATTATTGTTTGCTTTATTAGATGAATATCTTAATTTAATATTAATCGCTTTTGTTATTAATTTATTATTGTTCTTATTTTATCCTTATATGCTCGCTATATGGCATAAATCATATAATAGACATTTAGTAGTGTTTAGATCCACAATACTAACACTTATATTGTTATTAACTCCATTTGCTTTAGTTATACCAATAACCTTATTTATGTCTGATATTAATCTAACTCTCCTAATGGCGTTCTATCTTATAGGTTTTGCTTTTATACTCACTATTGAGTTGATATTTACAATATCAATAGGAAGTAATGCCAGACAAATGATTAGATTAATGTTTAATTATGGTATTAAACCCCATTTCTTATGGATGATTATATTACTTGCCATATTTGCACCTTTATGTGTTTATTTTAACTACGTAATGAATATATCTTATTTTGTAATATTCTGCTTATCGATATTATTATTCTTTGTCTATATATTTGGTTTATATATTATTCCAAATGTTTCAAATTGTAAGAAAAATCATCAAATTATTATTAACCAAGTTAATAATAGATATATCTTAAGACAAAAGATGTTATATATCTTAAATCGAGTGGATGATTAAAATTGTTTTAATTTAGTTTCAATATCTTTTTTAATAGTTTTTTGTTTTAAATCTTCTCTTTTATCGTAAAGTTTTTTACCTTTACCTAGGGCTATTTCTATTTTAACTTTACCATTTTTAAAATAGAGTCTGGTCGCTACGATCGTGTAGCCTTGTTTAATTGATTTTTGTTCATATTTTAAGATTTGTTTTTTATGCATTAAAAGTTTTCTATCTCTTAAAGGATCATGATTAAAAATGTTTCCTTTATCATATAAAGAAACATTCATGTTAATAATATAAGCTTGATTATTTTTAATCATGATATATGAGTCATCAATATTAACTTTATTTAATCTAATAGATTTAATTTCAGTTCCTTTTAATTCAATACCACATTCTAAAAAATCTTCTAAAAAATAATTAAAAGAAGCTTTTTTATTTTTAACAATAACTTTAATAGATTCTTTAGCAGTAGACATACGCACATATTTTAGCATAAAGCATAAAAAAATGGGCGAATTTATCGCCCACTTTTCAATATTGAAGAGTTTTTAAGGAAGTAAATCTTCATAACCTCTTAATGCAAACATTCGAGTTTCGTGGAATCTTAAATTTTCCTCACCTGTAACTTTATTTTCCCAGTCATTAAGTTCTTCATTCCAAACAGCATCATTATTATTTTCATAGTCATAATATCCCTTAATCGTGGGTGAACCGCTGAAAGTAAATGAATCTGTACCATAACTGGTAAATTTCATCGTACCATTAACCGCATTCCAATAAACATTTAGATTTTGAGCAATATTTGGAATATTATAAAATCTTTCAATTGCTGCTTCGTGTGGATGTCCAGAAACACCGTTTAAGTTATATTTATTATCTGGACTAGCAGGTCCTGGATCAGAGTTATAATAGTTAGCTCTAGCAGCGGAAATCGCCACTGCTTTAGGATTTAAAGTATTTAAGAAATCTTGACTATTAGAACCACTTGAACCATGGTGATTAGCTTTAAATAAAGTTACTTCATATAAATCTTCATTTCTCATTAATTGAGTTTCGGCAGCAGTGGTTAAATCTCCACTTGTAAAGAATGTGAAATCTTTATAAGTAAAGATACAAGCCACACTGTTTCTATTACTCGCGGATGAACTATCAGAAGTAATATAATTACCAGTATCTAAAATATCGACATAGAAATCTTCAGTAAAATAATATCTATCAACCGCACCATCGATGTAATTAACACAATCATAAGCACTGTGATATTGCATACCTTCTAAAGAATATGTAGTTCTAATGTTTCCAACCGTGCCACTATAAGTGCCACCATAGTCAATCATTAATGAAATATCATCAATGTTGGTTAAAGCATTAGACAAACCACCGATATGATCAGAATCTGAATGTGATAGCATTAGCATATCTAATCTACCATCAGTAATATGTTCTTCTAAAAATTCGCTGATATATAGACCATCATAGGCATATCCAGAGTCAATTAGTATTTCAATATTCCCCTTTTTAATAAAGATTGAATCTGAATATATGTGTTGCATTTCAATAAAATATACTTCAATAGGATCATCACCTTCAAATCCAATAAATATTGGATCATCCGCAGTATGGCCACTTCCTACTCCTAGTTGTTCAACTTTTTGAGCAACATTTACAAAGATGGAAGTAGTGACATAAGCATATTGGGTTATGGAAACACTAATAATGGCAGTACCTGAACCAATACCAGTTAATAAACCATTACTATCAATAGTAGCGATTTCTTCACTTGAGCTAGTCCATGTATATGTATAGCTTCCATCAGTATCAGTAACCGCAGTTAAAGAAATAGATTGACCTATTTCAATATCAACCTCTTCCACAATTTCTTCACCTTGATAAATGCTTACGGAGGAGGGGGCGCCTCCATTAGCACCCCCTGTACACGAGGTCAAACCTAAAGAGCATATCATTAAGAACATTAATAATATTTTTTTCATAGTTTGTGCCTATCTATCGATTGTATAGAAATAAATATCGTCAATGTTTGCTCTGACATTGCTAGTACTTGTAAATTCAATAGAAATACGATTAGCTCTTTCTGGAAGAGTTACTCTTACGAGTTGGAAAGTTCTAGAACTGTTAAGAGCACTATAAGCAGTGGTAAATGTTTCACCACTATCAGTGGAGTAATTAACTGAAACAGTTTGAATATTTAAGGTATCACTTGAGAATACAGCAAATTTAAATTCAACAACGTCAACAGAAACATCTTCCATAGTTCTGATATAACCAGGATCAGTTTCACTACGAGATTGTGCTCTACCTGCAAGTGTTCCATTGAATACGTCATTACTTGCACCAGCAATTAAGGCATATTTCATTTGCCATGTAATACTAGGACTACCTAATGTTACAAGATTATCAGTTTCTTCAACATCGTAGGATGATTTAGTAGATGAAGTGCCATATGAACCAGCAGCTGCAGCATCTTCAAAGTCTAATGTTTGAACCAATGTTAACCAATTATCATCTGCAGACATAACATTTATGTAATATTGAACGCTTGTTGAAGCTTCGCCTTGACTAAATGTTGCAGTTAAGGTAACAAATTCATCAGTGGTTCCGTGAGTGACTGCACCAGTAGTAGTATTAATTGCATCACTATTACTTGTATAGGTAACTGTTACATTTTCATAACCATCAACAGTGCTTGGTAAATCAATAGAAGTTTCATTTGCTTCAATAGTATATGGGAATGTTAAGGCTTGAGAAGCACCTGCGACAGCTTCAGCATCAGTTAATTCTGAGGCGATGATGTCATCTGCTCTTAATAACCATAATTGAACGGATGGTGTACCATAACCATAAGCAGAGAAGACACCATTAATAGTGACTTGTTGATATAAGGAAATTTCTTCTATTTTGGCATTAATAGCGGCGAATTCTTCATCGCTCATATAACTATTATTAACTCTAACAGTAAATGTTTGATCATTTTGTGAGAAAGTTAAATTATAAGCTGAAGATGAAGAAATATTATCTTTATTCATTAATGTAGCGGTTGTGGTTACATATGTAGACATATAATCCGCAACACTTGCAACATCAGAAATTACTAAATCAGAAACATCAGGAAGTGTAACTTCGATATCTTCGTCAAGTTCAACACAATGTTCGACTGTAACGATTTCGGCTACACCTTGATAATAGCCTCTATATCCACCTACTTCGTAGACTTTACCGATTTCTACTGGATAGTAAGTTGGATTTTGACCATATACAAAGAATCCTTCACTACCATTTTGGATGAAATAGTTAATGGATTCACTTGAATATTCATAAATAAATAAGACTTTACCTTTAACTTTGGCAACATCGCCTGTAGTCATGTTGTTTAATTCCTCATGGGTTGTGTAATCAACACTATCCCAATCAACATCACTACCTGGAGCTTCTGCTGCAGTTACAGTAATAATAATTGAGCCATAAACAGATACATCAAGAGTTGATGTAGCGCTTATAACTGTAGTACCTTCTGCTAAAGCTCTAACTGCACCAGTAGTAGAAACTGATGCAACATCAGCATTTGATGAAAGCCAAGTTACACTTGTGGATGCATCAGATGGAGTAACAGATATGGTAAGATACATTGTTTCACCAACAGTTAATTCAGTAGTATCAGCATTAATAGTAATGCTTGTTGGTGGAGTTGTGGATGCACCAGCTTCTTGAATGATTAATGAAGCTTGGCCACTTATAGAGGTATTTTCTGTGCTTGTTGCAATAACATTGACATTACCAACACCAACAGCGGTTAATAGACCGTTATCATCTATTGTCGCTAAGGTTTCATCAGAAGTTGTCCATGTTACGGAATTGCTTGCTCCTGTTGGATAAGCAGTAGCACTGTATTGTAAAGTATCACCAACTGAAATAGTTGTAGTGTTATTTTCTGCAGATACGGTTATGCCTGTTACATCAATCGCAGCACAGCCTACTACAGACATTGCTAATGGTATAAAGATTAAAGAAAGTAAACTTTTTCTTTTCATAATTTTGTTTTAAAATCTCCTTCCAAAAAACGACATAAAATTATGACAAAATTAAATTTATTTTGATTTGAGCAGTCTTTTACTTTGCCACGATCACCCCCAATCAGATTATGAAAAAATATTTTAAATAGATAAATTCATTGTTTGGTTTACTAATTAAAATAGATGGGGGTTAATGAATTTTTCTCTTTACAAAACTATATTAATAAAAAATTTTAAAAAAACAATAGGGGTTGTATGTTTATCACGCTAGATATACATATTTTTTATATAGATATTAATTTAGTTGTTTAAATTAATAAAAATGTTAAATTAATAGTCATGATTAAGGATTTAAATGAGTTAAAAAAATATTTATCAAATTTAAGAAGTGGAGATTATCAAAGAATTAATTTTGATAATTTTTTACATAAGATTAGATTTGATTATAATGTCCCCACAATTCATATAAGTGGTAGTAATGGTAAAGGATCTACATTAAATTATTTAAATAATATTTATATGGATTCTAAATATAAAGTAGGTGTATTTCATTCACCATATTATTTAAATATGGATGAAATGATTTTAATAAATAATCAAAGAATTGATTTATCTTATATAGATAAAATCATTAACCAATATGATAAATATATTAAAAAATATAACCTTTCTGAATTTGAATTAGAGACCTTTATAGCCTTAAATTATTTTAAAGATAATAATGTTGATATCGCTATTATTGAATGTGGTATGGGTGGAGAAGAAGATGCGACTAATGTATTTGATTCTATTATTTCTATAATCACATCTATATCATTAGAACACACTACATATTTAGGAAGTAGTATTACAGAAATTGCTAAAGCTAAAGCAGGAATAATAAAAGAAAATAGTGAAGTCATCATCGGTAAATTAGATGAAGAAGCATCTCAAGTAATAGCCCATATAAGTGCTTTAAAACATTCAGTCGTGTATAAATGTGATCCGTATTATAACGCTAAAATAGTGGATAACAGATATCATTTTGATACGACTTATTATAATGATTTAATTATTCCAAGTACCGCTATATATTCTATTGTGGACGCAATGATCGCACTTAAAACTATTCAAAGATTAAATCAAAGATTTAATGTAGATGAATCTAATATCAGACAAGGATTATTAAATTCATTTTTAATTGGAAGAATGAATATTATAAATGATAATCCATTAGTGATCATCGATGGAGGTCATAATCCTGAAGCTATTAAACAATTATGTGATTCTATTGAAATATTAAATGTTAATAATAAGGAAATACATGTTATCTTTGCCTCATTTTTAGATAAAAACATTCAAAACATGTTAGGTACATTAAATTTCTTATCTAAAAATATTTATCTAACTACTTTTGATCATCCTAGAGCCAGAAAAGAAGAAGATTATTTAATGTATTTAGAAGATTATAAATATTATGAAAATCCTATTGAGTTATATAACAATTTAAAAGAACAATACCCAGAAGATATTATCTTAATATGTGGCTCATTAGCCTTTTCATTTTATATGATTGATAAAATCAAAGGTGATAAAAATGAATAATACTTATTCATTATGGAAAGGATTTAATTTACCTATTATTCAAAAAATAGCCTTAGGTGGTTTATTTATCGCTTTAGCGTGCATCTTTAATAAAGTCTTAGCGATTAATTATATCTCTATCGTACCTTTTGTTAGAGTAAGTTTTGGAGGTATCGCTATTATTATATTTGCAGCCTATTTATTAGGTCCTGTATATGGCCTATTAATAGGGGGATTACAAGACATATTAGGATATTTTATTTTTGATATTAAATCTTATCCTTGGTATCCTTTGATAACTTTAACATATGTATTACTTGGATTTGTTACTCCTATTGTTTTTTATCTAATAAAAAAGATTAAAAATGTTAATACATCTAGAATAATAAGCTATTCAACATTATCCATCCTAGCGGTCCTACTATCTACTTACATCATCGTATGTGATCAAGCAGTCGTGTTCTCTAACACCTATAATATTTATCTATGGATGAAGATATTATTTCCAATACTTGCCTTTTCTTTAGTAATCATACTTATCATAATGTGTGAAGTTATATATAAAAAACAATTAAAATCTAATAACAAAATAGATTTAAATATTTTTCAAATAATGTTTTCAGTTTTTATCTTAGATTTATTTGTTATAACCTTATTTGGTTCTTTAATGAAAGCTTTAAGCTTTGGTTTAGATTTATTTATGGTAATACTATTTTGTCAGCTATTAACGATGTTTTTTAATGTCCCCTTTAACAGTGTTTTCCTAAACATCATCTTAAAAGCTTCAAAAAGATATTATTTAAGATAATTGTCTCAAATTAATTAATAAAAATTATTTAGATTTAATTTTATTTTCAAATTAGTTAAAATATCACTATCAAGACAAAATATTAGTCTAAATAATATATAGGAGGAATTTGCTATATGGAATTTTTAGCAAATAAAATTCGAGACGTCGTTGTGCTCGGGCACCAAGGAAGCGGTAAGACTTCTTTGGTGGAGGCTTTATATGCTGTGGCAAACAATAAAAAAGAAAAAGGAAGCATTGAAAAGAAAAACACGATAAGCGATTTTACAGTTGAAGAGAAAAACCGTCTAACATCATGTTCATTAAGCGTCGTAAACCTAGCCTATCAAGATTATAAGATTAATCTTATTGATATACCAGGTAACGACGATTTTTTATATGAGGCTATTGGTGTTTCTAAAGTAGTGAAAGGCGCTATTTTAGTAATTGATGGATCTGCAGGTGTACAAGTAGAAACAATTAAACACTATAAGTTATTAAAAAGAAGAGGAATACCAACAATTATCTTTATTAATAAAATGGATAAAGAAGAAGTTAACTTTGATGAAGTATTAGAAGAAATTGAAGATAAAATTTCTAAAACTTGTATTCCATTTTGTTTACCAATAGGTCATGAATCTAGCTTTGATGGTTTTATTAATGTCGTTGATTTAAAAGCTAGAAGATATAATGGCAGTGAATGTGTAGATGATGTCATTCATGATGATAAAAAAGAAAAAGTATTAGAATTGCATAATAAGATATCTGAGCAAGTCGCTCTTACTGATGATGCTTTATTAGACAAATTCTTTGCAGGTGAAACCTTAACTATGGATGAAATCCATACAGGTTTAAGAAAAGGTGTCTTAAATGGTGATTTAACACCAGTACTTGTAGGATGTGCACTTAAAAATATTGGAATTCATACTTTATTAGATATGTTAATTTCCTATTTACCCGCTCCTAATGATTTAAAACCATTTACTTGTTTTGATGCTTCTAATAAAGAAGTTATTAGAAAAACAGATGATGCTGAACCATTTTCAGCTTATATATTTAAAACTACAGTTAATCCTTATTCAGGAGTTGTGTCTATTTTAAAAGTTAATTCAGGAACTTTAAAAATAGGAGATGAAGTATATTGTCCTAATAATGATCAAACCTATAGAATATCGACATTATTCTTTGTTAATGGTAATAATCAAACTAATACAGATATAGTACATGCAGGTGATATATGTGGTATTTCTAAAATAGAAGAATTAGAAAATGGTTATTCTTTATGTGCTAAAAATAGTGTCGCTAAATTTGAACCCGCTCATTTACCCACTGCGGTTTACTTCAGATCTTTAGAAATTGAAAATAAAAAAGATGAAGAAAAAATTAATTCAGCTTTAGCAAAAGTATTAAAAGAATCACCATGTGTAGAATTAAAACGTAATCATGAAACCAAACAATTATTAATTGGTGGTGTTAGTGATTCTCATATTGCCTATATTGCTGAAAAAATTAAAAACACCTATAACATTACAGTTACCTTAGGTGAACAAAAAGTAGTCTATAGAGAAACTATTAAAGGCACAGCAGAAGCAGAAGGAAGATATGTTAAACAATCTGGTGGTGCAGGTTTTTATGGTATTGTCACTATGAGATTTTCTCCAAATGATGAAAACATCTTTACCGAAGAAATATTTGGTGGTGCAGTACCTAAATCATATTTCCCTGCAGTAGAAAAAGGCTTTTTTGAAGCAGTACAACAAGGCTTACTTGCAGGTTTTCCAGTAGTAGGTGTTAAAGCTACCTTAATTGATGGTAAATATCATAGTGTAGACTCAAATGAACTCGCCTTTAAAATGGCGGCAATCCTATCATTTAAAGAAGCTTACATGAAATGTAAACCTACGATCTTAGAGCCTATTATGAAAATCACTGTTAATGTTGAAAATCAATATATTGGAAACATTATCTCTGATTTAAATACTAGAAGAGCAAGAGTCTTAGATATGCAAGAATTAGGAGATGGTACACAAAACATCATCGCTTTAGCGCCTGAAAGTGAAATTCTTGATTATGTCACTAAATTAAGAGTCTTAACTCAAGGATCAGGATATTTTAATCGTGAATTTGACTCTTTCCAAGAAGTGCCAAGTTATATGATTGATCAAGTAATAGCCAAAAACTCTCTACTAAATAATAAATAAGAAAGGCAGGTATTTTAAAATGTTAGAACCTTACAGCGAACAAGAATTATTCAACTTACGCAATGTCGTGGTAGAATCAAACACGATTATTGATCGTTTCAAATGTACTTTAATTTGCTCAATTAATGGTAAAGAAGAAGTCATAGGAAAACGAAAATATAAAACAAGAGATATTAAAGGTGAAGGTTATATTGGATTTGATGCATTTAATCATTCAGTAGAAAATTCAAAAACCAAAAGAATTAGAATCACATATGTTGGATATGATTATATATGTGTATTTGTAAGAGAACCTGCTAATGGTAATATACCTACCTTATATCGTGTTTCATTAAAAGATAATGATTTTGAAACATCAGTTGACTGCGGTAATGGTATTGTCTATAAACTAGTGACCACAGTTAGAGAAAAAGATTATATTAAATAATCATTTATTATCATTTATTCGTTAATAACAAGCAGAATATTTTGTTCTGCTTTTTATTTATCCCTTAATAATTATTTAGATTAAATCTATATAACCACAATTCCCAATTCAAAAAAAAAAAAAAAACAAGTAGAATTTTCTTATAAGAAGAATTTATAAAAAATTAAATAGAAAAATAATGTTCTTTTTAAAATTTAAAAAAAAAATATTTTAATAAAA
>CAYSPV010000020.1:0-17785 GCA_964433025.1 uncultured Staphylococcaceae bacterium | reverse complement strand
TGAAGATGCAGGTTACCCGCGACTAGACGGAAAGACCCCATGGAGCTTTACTGTAACTTAATATTGAGCAATTGTAATTCATGTACAGGATAGGTAGGAGACTTTGAAGCGGGGGCGTTAGCTTCCGTGGAGTCACCCTTGGGATACTACTCTTGGATTATGATTGTTCTAACTTGCACCCTTACCGGCGTGGAGGACAGTGTTAGGCGGGCAGTTTGACTGGGGCGGTCGCCTCCCAAAAAGTAACGGAGGCGCCCAAAGGTACCCTCAATACGGTTGGAAATCGTATTTCGAGTGCAATGGCATAAGGGTGCTTGACTGCGAGAGGGACATCTCGAGCAGGGACGAAAGTCGGGCATAGTGATCCGGCGGTGCTGTATGGAAAGGCCGTCGCTTAACGGATAAAAGCTACCCTGGGGATAACAGGCTGATCGCTTCCAAGAGTTCACATCGACGAGGCGGTTTGGCACCTCGATGTCGGCTCATCACATCCTGGAGGGGAAGTACCTTCCAAGGGTTTGGCTGTTCGCCAATTAAAGTGGTACGCGAGCTGGGTTCAAAACGTCGTGAGACAGTTTGGTCCCTATCTGTCGTGGGCGTAGGAAGTTTGAGGGGAATTGTCCTTAGTACGAGAGGACCGGGATGAACATAGCAACGGTATATCGGTTGTCACGCCAGTGGCATGGCCGAGTAGCTGCCTATGGACTAGATAAACGCTGAAAGCATCTAAGCGTGAAGCTAACCCCAAGATGAGACTTCCCATTCGCAAGAAGTAAGATCCCTCCAAAGTTAGGAGGTTGATAGGTCAGAGATGTAAGTGTCGTGAGGCATTCAGTCGACTGATACTAATAGATCGAGGACTTAATTTCTAAGATTTTTAATCGATAAATAAAATTTAAAACTAATTAGTTTGACAAAAGGACATTAAAAATATAATATCTAGTTTTGAGAGAACAATCTCTTGAAAAAGTCTGGTGGTGATGGCGCGGTGGACACACCTGTTCCCATCTCGAACACAGAAGTTAAGCACCGTAGTGGCGAAGGTATCCGCAAGGGGAGAATAGCGAGCTGCCGGGCTTTTTTTTATAAAATGATATAATTAATATTAGTAAATATTAAAAATATGATAAAATAACAACAGTATGGAAAAAACAAAAGTAAAGAAAAATGTAATTAGTAATGAAGATTTATATGAAGCAATCGAAACAATTTTATTATCTTCTTTTGGAGTTAATAATCTTGCCAATAAATCTTTAAAACTAATAAATAATAAAACTAATGATTTAAAAGATTGTATTATTATTGATAAAAATTTTAAAAATGAATATAGATTTAAGATATATCTAACACTTAATAGTGATATCAAAGTTACAGTAATTGTTCATGAATTACAAAAAAGACTATCTTATGAATTAAATAAGATATTTAAAATTAATATTTTAAGTGTTGATATTTATGTACAAAATATCGTCTGATAAGGAAAGAAAAACAATATGAAAACAATAGATGGAATTAAATTAAAAGAGGCTTTTATAAGCGGAGCAAATAATTTATATAATCATTATCCTGAAGTAGATGCTTTAAATGTTTTCCCTGTACCTGATGGTGATACAGGTATGAACATGAATTTAACCCTTACTTGTGGTTGTAAAGAAATAGAAAATAAAACTGATAAAGATGTCGATAAGATCGCAAAAGCTTTTGCAAGCGGATTAATTAGTGGTTGTCGTGGTAATAGCGGTGTTATTACCGCATTTATATTCCAAGGCTTTTCTAAAGCCTTAAAAGGTGAAACTATAATTGATGCTTTAATTTTATCAAAAGCTTTTGAAGGTGGTGTTTCTAGAGCTTATAAAGGGATAAACACTCCTGTTGAAGGAACAATATTAACAGTTATTAGAGAAGCGTCTAGAGCTTTAAAAGAACAAGTAAAAGAATCATTTAGTATAGAAAAATGTTTTGAAATATTAATTAATGAAGCGCATTTATCATTAAGTAGAACTCCTGAATTACTTCCAGTATTAAAAGAAGCTGGTGTAGTTGATAGTGGAGGCTGTGGGCTTTGTTTTATCTTAGAAGGTATGTTAAGTGCCTTAAAAGGTAAATTAATTGAAAGAAAGTTAGCCACAGCAATTTCAAGTGTTGCGGATGAAGAATCTGAATATGTTTATAATGTAAGTGTTATTTTAAACACTAATATTAAAGATAAAAAACCTGTTATTGATAATAGATTAATTGAACATTTAAGAAATAGGGGTTTAGATCCTATTGAAATACTTCATATTGATGATGAAAAAATACAAATTAAGATGAAATCCACGACTCCTGGTAGAGTTATTAATTTTGTACAACAATACGGGGAATTTTTAAATATTGAAATTAAAAATCCTAAACAAAGTGAAACTTATGATTTTGTAAGTGAAAAAGATATTAATAAAAATTTACCTAAATCTAAATATGCAATTATATCAGTAAGTGCAGGTGATGGAATTACTAAATTTTTTAAAGAATTAGGAGTAAATCAAATCGTTTATGGCGGTCAAACTATGAATCCATCATGTGAAGATTTTATTGATGCAATTAATAGATGTCATGCTGAAAATGTAATAATATTACCTAATAATTCCAATATTATACTTGCAGCAGATCAAGCAGCATCACTTATAAAAGGTGTACATGTTGAAGTATTAAAAACTAAATCTATTTTACAAGGTATTTCAGCTTGTATTATGTTTGATGAACAAATGGATTTAAATGATAATCTAGAACAAATGAATGAAGCGATTAGTAATGTTAAATCTGGAAGTGTCACTCATGCTATTAGAGATAGTGAAATGGATGGTTTAAAAATTAAAGAAAATGACTTTATTGGCATTTTAGATAAAAAGATTGTCTCTACTCATAGACATGAATATAACACTGTCATGGAATTAATAAGCAAAATGGTGGATGAAGAAAGTGCAGTTATCACTATTTTAATAGGAAAAGATGCTGACAGTGCACTTGTAGAAAAAATTAAAGCTAAAGTTGAATCTAAATACCCCGATTTAGATATTGATATAAGAGAAGGTTTACAACCTGTATATTCATTTCTAATTGGTGTTGAATAACATTAATGAAATTATCTAGTTCTAAAAGAATAAATGCTCTTTTATATAATATGGGCATTTATAATGAATATGATGTAGTTAATTATCTTCCTTATAGATATGAAGATTTATCTTTAACATTGGATTTATCTGATTTAAAAGATAAACAACGAGTGGTCTTATATGGTATTATCGCCTCTTCAATAGAAACAGTAAACGTTAAAAGATTAGGTATAACTAAATTTGATTTATTATGTAATAATAAAGTCTTTCATATTGCCGCGTTTAATCGTTCATATTTAGGTAAATCTTTTTCTATGGGTGATGATATAACTGTGGTCACTACCTATAATAAAGAAAAAAATTATTTTAATTTGATCAATCTTAAAAAAGGTTCAATACAAGATAAATCACCTTATGTGGCTTTATATCGTTTGCCTAAAGATTATCAAAGTCATTTATTCTCAAATTTAATTAAAAAAAGCTTAGATAATTTAGAAGGCAAACTATATGATGACATACCTTATTATTTATTAAATAAACATCATTTAATTAGAAAATATGATGCTTTATATAAAGCTCATTTTCCTAATTCAATAGAAGATATTAAAGACTCTTTAAGATATTTAAAATATGAAGAAGCTTTGAAATTTTGTTTAAAAACCCTGCTAATCAAGCACGAAAATTCAAAATTAGCCAAATATAAAAAAGAACCAATTGATATAGATATATGTGATAAGTTTATAAATGCTTTACCTTTTAAATTATCCGATGACCAATATAAAGTAGGTAAAGAAATCATTGAAGATATGAATAAAAATACTTTAATGTATCGTCTACTTCAAGGTGATGTTGGTAGTGGTAAAACAGTCGTGGCTTTCCTTGCCTTATACGCGAATACACTACGAGGTGATCAAGGGGCTTTTATGGTACCTACAGACGCTTTAGCTAGACAACATTTTAATACCGCTAAAGAGATATTTGATAAATTAAACATAAAAGTGGAATTACTTTTAGGCTCTACTCCTAAATCAAAAAGAAGAGAAATATTAAACGATTTAGCGGACGGCTCAATCGACATATTAATCGGCACTCATGCATTATTTTCAAAAGATGTAATTTATTCTAATCTAGGATTATGTGTTATTGATGAACAACATCGATTTGGAGTTAACCAAAGACATACATTAGCTAGTAAAGGAGATAATGCTGATTTACTTATGATGTCTGCTACTCCTATTCCTAGATCACTTGCCTTATCAATATATGGAGATTTAGATATTTCATCTATTCAACACCTACCTATAGATAATAAAAAAATAGTTACTAAAATCGTGCACTCAAACGATCAAAAGATCTTTGATGGAGTAGATTACATGTTAAAAAACAATCGTCAAGTTTATATCATCGTTCCATTAATTAATTTTGAAGAAGAAGGTGATTTTTCTATAGAAACAATAGGCGCTAAATACTTATTAAAATATCCAAACAATGTAGCCATTTTACATGGTAAATTAAAACAAGAACAAAAAGAAGAAGCTTTAGCAAAATTTTATAATAAAGAAGTCTCAATTTTAGTGTCCACTCTAGTGGTGGAAGTCGGTATAGATATTAAAGATGCCTCCTATATGGTTATTTATGATGCTCCTAATTTTGGTTTAGCCTCTTTACATCAATTAAGAGGAAGAATAGGAAGAGATGGATATCCTTCATATTGTTTTTTAACTTATGATGGTGATGATAAAGAACAATTAGATAAACTAAATGTTTTAGTAAAAAGTTTTGATGGATTTTATATTGCAGAACAAGATCTAAAATTAAGAGGTCCTGGTCAACTTGAAGGTCTAAAACAAAGTGGATTATCTGATTTTAGATTTTTAAATTTATATAATGATATTAAAATCTTTCAAATAGCAAGAGAAGACGCAAAAGATATATTAAAAAGAAGGGATAATGGAGATAAAAACGTTTATTATTTATTAAATAAAGTTAATAAAGAAATATCAGAAGATGATTATTATAAATCTTAATCCACACTTTTAAGTGATTCGGCCATATTAATCTTTTTAATCTTAGGATAAAAACACATTGTAACTATAGTTACAAATACCATTGCAATTAATATTGAATAAACATAGCTTTGCCAACTAATCGCCGTGCTAAATAATAACCCAACAGATCCAATATTAACTACTACAAACCAATGTAAGAATACACCTATTCCTAAACCTATTAATATTCCTATAACTGACATAAAAAATATTTCTCTTAATATATACATTAATACTTCTCTACGCCTATAGCCTAGTACTCTTAATGTAGCCATTTCTCTTATTCTTTCATTAATGTTAATATCAGTTAGATTGTAGATGACAATGACCGCTAAAGCGCCACTTAAGAAAATAATTAAAATAACAACTAAAGATAGATTAGAAATAATCGTATTATAAGTCTCTTTTAAAGCATCAGTAGAGCTAACTGTACTCACCAACAGATTATTAATTAAAGTATCAATAACTTCTTCTTTAATATCTTCATCATCAGTTAAGATGTTTAATAAATATGCATTATATGTATCAGCTTCAACAGTGGTGTTCTCAATCATCACTGTATTAAAAATATCACTTCCAATAATTAAATAATTAGAGACATAATTATTAAATACATCTGTAATTATCAGTGTCTTTTCTCCAAAATCACTATTAATAGTGATCTCATCTCCTGCATATAGATCAAAATCTTGTGATATTTGTTTTGATACCACAACAGAAGTGGAAGTAAACTCAATTAAATTATCTTCATTATATAGACCGATATAACTATCTATGTTATCTGCAGATGAAATTAAAGATAATGAATAAGATTCATCTTCACTTAATGTTACACTTTGATAATAAATAGATTCATATTCTAAATCTGTTTGAATTGATTCAAATGTTTCACTTAGATCAGTATTTTCTTCACTAAGTAAGACTAATGCATCATATTTTATAATCGTATCAAATTGTTCATTTTGAAAGACACTAAAAGAATCAGTTAGACCAAAACCCGCTACAAGCATTCCAACACATCCACCTATTCCAATAATCATCATTAATAGATTTTTCTTAAATCTAAAGATATTTCTAAGCATGGATTTATATTTAAATTTTAAATGCTTCCATAATATTGGAATTCTTTCTAGTAATATCTTTTTACCTGGTTTAGGTGATTTATTACCTAACATAAGGACTGCTGCAGGTTGTTTTAAATTATTTAAAATAACTCCAATAACTACAGCAAGAAGAAGCACTAACATTAAAATAGTAAATCCTATAACCATTAAAGCTTGGAAAGTATAAGCAAGTGTAGCTAAATAATATATAGAACCATATAAAGACATAATAATTGCAGGTATAGCAAATATACCAATAAAACAACCCGCTACACATCCAATTAAAGATGATACAAGACCATATAATAAATATTTAGAGGCTATTTTAAATTTAGAAAATCCTAAAGCTTTAAATGTTCCTATAATTGCTCTATCTCTAGTAATAATTCTAGACATAGATGATAGACATACTAAGACCGCAATTAATAAGAAAAATGGTGGGAATATATAAGATATAGTTTGTACTTTTAAAGCATCAGTTTTAAATTGATAAGCACTTGAAATTGAATCTCTATCTAATATATACCAAGTAGGATTATAATTGGCTATTTGTTCATCGATTAACTCATTTGCAGTCGTTGCAATAGTTTGTTCAAATTGGTCTTTAATAGAAGTAAATAATGGTAAGTCTAAAAACTGTTCTACTAGTTCTTTTGATATTTCTCTTCCTAATATTTCACTAATAGCGTCCGCAGCTTCTTGAAGAGCAGCATCATAAACACTATCATATACTTCATCATAAATTGTATCCTTAATATTATCAATTGTAACTTGAAGTGCATCAGCTGAAATTTCTTGTAAATCGGCTATTTTTTCTTCGATATACGCTTCATATTCATCTTCAAATGCATTCATTGAAACAGCTTTATTAAAGGTGATATACACTGTGGTAAATGTTAAATCTTCATAATATGAACTATCTAAATATACATATGCTTCTATAGTAGCCCCTGTCGTATAAGATGTCTCACTTTGATAAGTGATATACATTGGATTTCTAACTGAACCCACAACAGTAAATGTTTCATCATTATATGTAATCGTAGAACCTATTTGATATTCTGCAAGTGATGAATTATATTCAAGTAATACTACTTCATCTGAACTTGTGGGATATCTTCCTTCCACAAGTGTTAGATAGTTATTAGAATCTGAATTAAAACTACGATATGAAATAGAGGCATAGGCTCTTGTTCCATCAATAGTGATATAGGTTTCATCATCACTTGTCATATCAATATTTTGAATATCTGAAATATTATCTTCTATGTATGTAAGTGTTTCTTCATCAAATCCAATTGTACTTCTTAATTGGATATCCATAAAACTTGTCTCAT
Organism: uncultured Staphylococcaceae bacterium; assembly: GCA_964433025.1. Taxonomy (GTDB): domain Bacteria; phylum Bacillota_I; class Bacilli_A; order RFN20; family CAG-826; genus CAJOOD01. The sequence goes on along the minus strand of CAYSPV010000020.1, from coordinate 10,205 downwards.
CATAATAATTATCCATGGTTTGAAATAAATCTGGAGTAGTGGACAATAGTCCCACTAAAAAACCACTGGCAAGTACGACTATTCCAATAATTGCCGCTATACGAGAAAAGTCTTTTCTAAGTGAAGAAAATATGTATTTAACATAGGTTGATTTCATATATTATTACCAGTCTATTTCACTTATTGGTTTTGGATGTTTATTAAATTCTTCTTGTATGACTTGACCATTTTTAAGATGTATTACATGATCCGCCATTGGAATTAACGCGGAGTTGTGGGTAATTACTATAACGGTCTTTTTTTCTTTTTTACAAATATCAAAAAGTAAAGATAAAACCATCTTACCTGTTTGATAATCTAAAGCTCCTGTTGGTTCATCACATAATAATAGTTTAGGGTTTTTGGCTATGGCTCTTGCAATAGAGACTCTTTGTTGTTCTCCTCCTGAAAGTTGTGAGGGAAAATTATGAATTCTATCACCTAATTCAACATTATCTAATACCTCTTTAGCATCTAAATGATCTTTACACATTTCTGCTGCTATTTCTACATTATCTAAAGCGGTTAAATTAGGCATTAGATTATAAAATTGAAAAACAAAACCTACAGAGTCTCTACGATAATAAGTTAGTTTTTTATCGTTATATAAGGAAATATCTTCACCATCGACAATAATAGCGCCATCAGTTAAATTATCCATTCCCCCTAATAGGTTTAATATTGTGGTTTTACCACTTCCTGATGGACCCACGATAATAGTGAATTCATTTTCATAAATTTTAAAATTTAAATTATTAGAGGCTCTAATTTCTACACCTCCTATTTCATATACCTTATTAACGTTTTTAAACTCTACAATTACTTTCTTTTCTAACATAAATAACACCCTTAAAAAACTAATAGGACTATTTTAGTATCCTTTAAATAAAATTACATAATAATTTTAATTTAATAAACAATTTTGTTTATTTTGTATAAAAAATTAAGCAATTTAATTAAATTGCTAACTCTTAAAAAATAGTATAATATTTATATGCGTTTTAAGAGGTAAAAATTATGATTACAATGGCAGTAGATGTAATGGGTTCTGATAATGGTAGCCAACCATTAGTAGACTCTATAATCAACTTTTTAAAAAAACATGATGATGTAAAAATCGTCGCAGTAGGTAAAAAAGAAGAATTAACTAAGTTAGAAAATATATGTGAGATTGTAGACGCACGAGATATTGTTCCTATGACTGCAGGAGCTTTAGATGTTTTAAGAATGAAAGAATCATCAATGATGAAAGCTATTAATTTAGTAAAAGAAAAAAAAGCAGATGGTGTAGTATCATGTGGTTCAACTGGTGGATTTTTAGCAAGTTCTACAATTACTTTAAAAATGATTCCAGGTGTAAAAAGAGCAGCGCTAGTGACCGCTTTACCTTTACAAGAAAAAGGTAAATATGTAACTTTACTAGACTGTGGCGCTAATTTAGAAAACTCTAGTGAAGAATTAAATCAATTCGCTATTATGGGAAGTTTATATTCTAAAGTAGTCTGTAATATTAAAGATCCAAAAGTATATTTATTATCTAATGGTAGTGAAGATGAAAAAGGTACTTCATTAATTAAAGAAGCTAATAAAGTTTTAAAAGAAAATAAAAAAATTAACTTTATAGGAAATATAGAAGCAAGAGAAGCTATCTTAGATAGTAATGTAGATGTAATTGTAGCAGATGGTTTTTCAGGTAACATCTTTTTAAAAGGTGTGGAAGGTACTGCTAAATATTTTTCTAAGTTAATAAAAGATGCTTTTATGACTAATACATTAACTAAAGTTGGTTATTTATTTTCTAAAAAAGGCATTGATGAAATGAAAAAGACTATGGATTATAAATCTGTAGGTGGGGCTTTACTTTTAGGCATCAACGGAGTAGTGGTTAAAGCCCACGGCAACAGCGACACCCAATCATTTGAATCGGCTTTAAATGTTTTATATAAGATGATTAAAAATGATGTGGTTAGTGAAATAGGAAAAGGTATTCAAGATTAATGAAAGATATTCGAGAACTTTTAGAAAGAATACAAATAAGACCTGATAATTTAGATCTTTATGAATTAGCGTTAACTCATTCATCTTTTAATGCAGACGCTAATACTAAACATCAAGATTATGAAAGACTTGAATATATTGGTGATGCTGTACTTGGTTTTGTAGTAGCAGATCTTATCTTTAATATTCACACTAAGATGGATCAAGGTGTGATGTCTAAATTAAGAAGTCATTTAGTCCAATCAAAATCATTAGCCTCCTATGCAAGAAAAATAAAACTATATGATTATATAATCACAGGTCATAGCATTGACCCTGACACTATTATTTCTTCTAATAAAATATTAGAAGATGTATTTGAAGCTTTAGTGGGCGCAATCTATCTAGATCAAGGTATTAAAAAAGCTCATTCTTATATTAAATGGATTTTTTATAATGACATTAAATATTTTGATTTAGATTCTTTAACAGATTATAAAACAAGATTACAAGAAGAAATGCAATCTGAATATCGAGATTCAGTAACTTATAGATTAATAAAAGAAGAAGGACCTGCTCATAATAAAGTATTTGAAAGTATGGTTTATTTTAATGGCGAAGCTCTTGCTAAAGGAATAGGTAAAACAAAAAAAGCTTCTGAGCAAGACGCTGCACGCAATGCCTTAAAAAAGAAAGCAGTATAAAGTATGGGATTATTTTCAAAATTAAAAGAAAAATTTAATAAAACTAATAACGAGACAAAAACTCAAACCTATAAAAAAGGATTAGAAAAATCTCGTAAAAATTTTGCCTCTAAATTATCTAAATTAACAACACTATATTCTAAAGTTAATGAAGAATATTTTGAAGAATTAGAACAAATATTAATCGAGGCAGATGTTGGAGTTAATTTTACTTTACAAATAATTGAAGAAGTTTTAGAAGAATCACAAAAAAATAACATTACTGATCCAAAAGAAATAAATGAAATTTTAGTGGATAAAATGTTTTTAGATTACGCTAGTAAGGGTAATGTTATTAATGAAATTCAATTTAATAATAATGGTCCAACAGTTCTTTTAATAGTAGGTGTTAATGGTGTAGGTAAAACTACCACAATAGCAAAACTTGCAAGTAGATATATCAAAGCTCATAAAAAAGTAATGTTATGTGCTTGTGATACTTTTAGAGCAGGTGCTATTGAGCAATTGACTATGTGGGCTAATAGATTAGAAATTCCTATTGTTATAGGAAAACAAAACTCTGATCCAGCATCAGTAGCTTATGAAGGAGCAAGAAAAGCTAAACAAGATAATGTTGATTTATTAATTGTAGATACTGCAGGTAGACTTCAAACCAAAGCTAACCTTATGGCGGAGCTAGGAAAAATAAAAAGAGTTCTATCTAAAGAAATAGAAAATGCACCACATGAGACTTTCTTAATTATTGATGCTACTACTGGACAAAATGGTGTTATACAAGCTAAAGCTTTTAAAGAAGTAACCGATATCAGTGGAATAGTGGTCACCAAGATGGATGGAACATCAAAAGGTGGTATAATTTTAGCTATTAGAAATGAATTATCTATACCTGTAAGATTTATTGGTTTAGGTGAAAAAATGTCAGATTTGCAAGAATTTGATTTAGATTCGTATTTATATGGACTTTGTGTAGAAGATGAGTAGTGTTAAAGAATTTGTTCTTATTAATCAATTATTAGATATTTATTATCAACAGCTTAGTAATTCTCAACAAGAAATACTAAGTCTTTATTATCGATATAATTTATCTATATCAGAGATCGCTAATCAAAAAGAAATATCTCGAAGTGCGGTTAACGACGCCTTAAAAAAAGGTGTTAATGCTTTATATAAATTAGAAGATCAATTACATATCTTACGTAAAGATAATGCAGTTAATAATCTAATAAAAGAATTATCAAAAGATAATAAAAATGAAAAATTAATTAAAGAGTTTAATAAGGAGTATAAATAAATATGGCCTTTGAAAATCTAAGTGAAAAATTAACAAATATATTTAAAAAAATCCGTAATCAATCCACTTTAAGTGAAGAGAATATGGATGAGATGTTAAAACAAGTCAGAATAGCGTTATTAGAAGCTGATGTTAACTTTAAAGTTGTTAAAGAATTTATAAATAACATTAAGCAAAAAGCTATAGGACAAGAAGTATTAAAAAAATTAAATCCATCACAACAAGTAGTAAAAATAGTCCATGAAGAATTAGTAAAATTATTAGGTAGTGATGATTGTAATTTACATTTAAAAAATAATGCTTTATCTTCCATTATGCTTGTAGGTCTACAAGGTAGTGGTAAAACCACAACCGCAGGTAAACTTGCCTACCTATTTAAAAACAAACAAAAGAAAAAAGTCTTACTTGTGGCACTAGATATTTATCGACCTGCTGCTATTGATCAATTAAAACAAATAGGTAAACAAATTGATGTTGAAGTATTTGAAATGGGTACAAATACTAAGCCTACAGTAATTGTTGAAAAGGCTATTAATTATGCTAGAAGTAATTTGTTTGATATTGTCATTTTAGATACTGCTGGTAGACTTCAAATAGATGAAACTTTAATGCAAGAATTAAATGATATATCTGATATTGTTAAACCTGATGAAACATTATTACTTGTGGATGCAATGTCAGGACAAGACGCTAGTAATGTGGCTAATAGTTTTAATGAGCAAGTTCATCTAAGTGGAATTATTATGTCTAAATTAGATGGTGATGCTAGAGGTGGTGCAGCCTTATCTATTAGACATCTAACAGGTCTAGCTATTAAGTTTGCTGGTGTAGGTGAAAAAATATCTGATTTAGAATTATTCCATCCTGAGCGTATGACGGACCGCATCCTTGGTATGGGCGATATTATGACCCTAGTGGAAAAAGCTCAAGAAAACCTAGATGAAAAAGAAGTCAGAAAATCTGTTAATAAAATGATGGAGGGTGATTTTGATTTAAATGATATGTTAAAACAATTAAAGCAGGTTTCTAAATTAGGATCTCTATCTTCTTTATTAAAGCTAATTCCTGGTATGCCAAAGATAAGTCCAGAACAGCAAGCCGCTGCAGAAAAAGAAATGAAAAATTTTGAAATAATTTTAAATTCGATGACCCCATATGAAAAACGTCATCCAGAAGTTTTAAAATATAGTCATAAATTAAGAATATCTAAAGGATGTGGTAAACCCATATCTGATATAAATAAAATTCTTAAAAAATATGAACAATCAAAAGAGATGATGAAAAGCATGAAACAAATGCGAAAGTCTGGAAGATTTCCACCTGGATTTAATGGTTTTTAATTTTTATTTTTAATAAATTTATGCCCTTTTTGCAAAGCTTTTTGTTGCCAAGAAGGGTTTTTTATATCTTCATCTATTTCTTTTAAAAGCTCTAAGTCTTGTTTAGATAATTCCAATTTATCAAATAAATCTGGTCTATATTTTCTAGTTAAATAAAGTGATTGTTTTCTATGATATTTATCTACTATTTTATGATCTCCACAGTAGAGGATATCAGGTACTTTATCACCTAAAAAATCATAAGGTTCAGTGTATTGAGGATATTCTAATAATTGGTTAGTAAAACTTTCTTCTTTTATAGATTCTTCACTTATTGCTCCTTTTAATAATCTAGTAATAGAATCTACGATTGCCATAGCAGGAATTTCTCCTCCTGTTAATATGTAATCACCAATACAAATTAATCTATCAACATACTTATTTATTCTTTCATCAATACCTTCATAATGACCACATATGATCATGATGTCTTTATCACTTGATGCATAACTAGCGGCAACACCCTGATTATAAATTTCTCCTCTTGGAGATAATAATATAACTTCCATGTTATCAGTTTTATTAGCGTGAATTGCATCATAAATAGGTTGGCATTTCATTATTAGACCTGCGCCTCCTCCAACAGGTGGAGTGTCTACTCGACCATATTTATCTTTTGTATAATCTCTAATATCAACAACCTTAATATTAACTATCTCTTTAGCAATCGCACGCTTAATAATGGAATTATTTAAAAATCCCTCAAACATATCATTAAATAAAGTTAAGATAACTATATTTTTCATAACATTCCTTCATAATATTTTATCTTGATAACTTTATTTTTAATATCTACATCTTTAATAAATACATCGCCAATAAAAGGAATAAAGAAATTTTTATTATCTTTTGTTATACATCTTAAAGTAATTTGAGCAGGAAATTCTTCTACTTTAATTACTTTTCCTAATTCTTTATTATCTTCATCAATAATCTTACAATCTATTAAATCTATAAATAGATATTCATTATCTTCTAAATCAGCATCTTCTTTATTTATATTAACTAAATAACCTTTATATTTATTTGCAGTGTCAACATCACTTATTTCATTAAATAAAACATAATCATTTCCTTTATAGGAATAATAAGATTTAACACTTACTTTGATAACTTCTTTGTTATTATAAGGGTCCATTAAAAATAAGATATTACCTTGTTTATATCTTTTTTTTGCAAAATAGGTATTTGATTTAATTACAACTTCTCCATTAATACCTTTAGATTTAATAATTGTTCCTACATTTAAATATTGCATATTTAATAGACCTTTATAGTAAAAAAGAGGTTATGCCTCTTCTTCACTTTCATCATATGATTCAAATTTGATATGAACATGTGTTGATGGTTTTCTAACCGCTAAAGATACAACTTCTCTAATCGCACTGGCAATGATACCTCTTCTTCCAATAAGTTTAGAAATGTCATGACGTTTAGCAACGATTAAAATTGTAATATCTTTGTTCCTTGTGGATGGAACTTCTCTTATAATAATGGCTTCTTTATCTTCAACAATAGGATCTATAATAGCGTGAATTGTGTTAACAAAATCCATCTATTTAGTTGCCTTTGATTTTGCTTGAGCACGTTTTGTTAAAATGCCCTTTTTAGATAAAATAGATCTTACTGTATCGCTTAAAATCGCACCTTGATCAAGCCATTTTAAAGCTTTTTCTTCATCCACAACTGCATTTTCAATCCCTTTATCAGGATCAAAATAACCAATTTGTTCAATAATTCTTCCATCTCTTGCAAAACGGGAATCTGCTGCAACAATACGATAGAATGGATCTTCATGACGTCCAATTCTAGTTAGTCTTAATTTAACTGCCATAATGTGTTCTCCTTTTCTTTCAACATTATTATATAGGAAGTATATTACATGTCAAGTAAAAATACTTGACACAAGAAATATTTTATTTTTAAAAAAATGTTTGTTAAAATATTTGCAATGAGTTCATTAATAGAAAAACTATTTAAAGTAAAAGAAAGAAACTCTTCTATTAAGACTGAAGTTATAGCGGGTTTAGTTGTTTTTGTATCAATGTGTTATGCATTACCAATTAATGCATCAATTTTATCTGCGATGGAGGGTATGTCACAAGCAGGTATATTTGCTATGACGGCTTTAATAAGTGCTTTAGTCACATTATTAATGGCCTTTATTGCTAATTATCCCATTATATTAAGTGCAGGTATGGGACTTAATTCATATCTAGCTTATACAGTAGCGGTCGCTAATGGATATACATGGCAACAAGCTATGATCTTATTAACGATATCTGGAATATTATTTTTTGCTTTTTCATTAACACCTGTAAGAAAGTGGTTAATTAATGCCTTACCTAATGGTGTTAAATATATAATAAGTGCTGCACTTGGTGCTTTTATTGTTTTTGTTGGTTTAAAAAATAGTGGTGTAATAGTTTCAAATGATTCCACTTTAGTGGAATTAGGTAATTTATTAAATCCTTCAACACTTATTGCAATAGTTGCTGCATTTGTAGGATTTGGATTTATGTTTTCTAGAAAGAAAATGTTATCTAATTTGGCTATACCTGTAGCAATTTTATTTGCTGCAGTTGTAGGTCTAATAACCTTCATTATTATGCAAAGTATCGGTGCATTAACTACTGATGCAAGTGGCTCATGGGTTTATACATTAGACGCAATTGAGGATGAAACTGTAAACTTACCAATCGCTCCATGGGTGGATGATGTAAGTTTTGGTTTAGATGGTGTAAGTGATGTCATATTCTTTGGTGTATTTAGTGAATCTGGATATACTGCATCTGAATTTGGTAGTGATATAGTTTCAGTATTTTCAAATCCAGTTAGCTATGTCGCTATTTTCTCATTAATATTTGTTAATTTATTTGATACTACTGCCACACTTCTTACTGTTGGAAGAAATGTTGGAGTAATAGATGAACAAGGCAATATGCATAACTATCAAAGAGTGGTTATGGCAGACGCTACTGGGGCTTTAATATGTGGTCCTTTAGGTACTTCTACAGTTACTAGTTTTGCTGAATCAAATGTTGGTGTAGAAATGGGAGCAAAAACAGGATTAACTGCAGTAGTAGCGGCCCTTTGTTTCTTCTTATGTGCTTTTATTTATCCTGTATTTTCTGTATTTACTGCAGGATGTGTATCTGCACCTGCTTTAATTTGTGTTGGAACTTTAATATTTGTTAATAACTTTAAATCAATTGAATTTAATGACCAATTACTTGTCTTTACTGGCTTTATAGTGGTTATCTTTACTATCTTAACCTATTCACTTGCTAATGGTATCGGTATTGGTTTAATTTGTTATGTTATTATGCTTTTATTTGCTAAACGTAAAAATGAAATATCTATAAGTTTACTTGTAATCACTGGTATATTCTTACTATCGTTTATACTAACGGCAATACTGCCGCTGATAGGCAGTACTTAATTTATTTATAAATTAAAATATTAAATAAATAAAATAAAATAATGGGGAATTATTTTAATATTATTTAATTTACCTTGTCCTGTTGATATTAATTTATAAGCAACTTTAGGATTAAATTTATTCATATAATTATTTAAAGATGTTGATTTAGAATTTTTTGCTTTAACTTCTATAGGAATTACATCTCCATCTTTTTCTATTAAAAATTCAATTTCATTATTATCATCAGGACGATAAAAATATAATTTATAACCTTTTTTAATTAAACATTCACTTATTATATTTTCATATATACCGCCTTTAGCGTTTCCTTTTAAAGTATCATTTAATAGTGCTTTTTTAGTTTCATATCCATACATAGCTAAAAGTAAGCCTGTATCATTAACATATAACTTAAAATATTCTTGCTCACTATTAGCGAGTAAAGGAATATTTGGCTCATAAACTCTATAAGCAATATTAACTAAATTACTATCAATTAACCATTGAATAGAAGATGAATATTTTCTAGCAGTTTGTCCTTTTTCTACTTTTGAATATTGGAATTTTTTTAATTCTTTTGCTAATTGAATAGGAATAGAATCATAACATCTTCTAACTTTAGCTTTTTCTACTCCTTTCGCGTATTTTGAAATATCATCTTTATAAGAATTAATGATTTTTTCTTGAATAGTGGCCACTCTTGTAAAGTCTTTATTTATAATAAAATCATTAACAACTTCAGGCATACCACCCACAACAATAAATTCTTTAAATAATTGTTCATAGGTGTCATGTAATTGTTTAGGTACAAGTATGTCATTATCATAATATTCTTTTAAAACTTTTATTTGATCTTGACCATAACCATTAGCCCATAAAAACTCTTCAAAATCTAATGAATACATAGTAAGGCTTAATTCATAACCAACTGGAATTGATATTGGATTTTGTATCTCACTTTTATTATCAAAATAAGATAAACCAAGTAATGAGCCAGAGGCTATTACGTCAATATCAAAATCACTAGCTAAAAATTTTAATGAAGTTCTAGCTTGTCCACAGGCTTGTATTTCATCTAAAAATAAAAGTGTTTCACCTTTAATGATTTTAATATTAGGAATTAAAGCGGTGATCCTTTTAATAATTTCTTTACTATCTAAATTAGATGAAAATATATCTTTATATTCATCATCTTTAATAAAGTTAATTTCAATAAATGATTTATATTCTTTTTTAGCAAATTCTCTTACTATATAAGTCTTTCCAACTTGTCTAGCACCAACAAGAAATAAACATTTATTTAAACCTTCTTTTCTATCTTTTTTAAATCTTAATAAATCATCATAAATTTTACGTTTTAACATTTTTGTAGTTCCCTGCTTATATTATAT
>CAYSPV010000019.1:0-17997 GCA_964433025.1 uncultured Staphylococcaceae bacterium | reverse complement strand
TACAAGAAGGAAGAAAAGCTTTAAGCACTTTTGAAAAAAGTGCTAATGAGCTAGATCAAGGTTTATCTAAATTAATTAGACCAGAAGAAGAAGCAAGACAATATGCCTTAAGATTAAAAGAATTATTAAGAAGTGTTAAACAAACATATAACGCTAATGCTAATGAATTAGAAATCGTGGCTAATTCTTTAGAATCTATATTTGAAAAAATAGATCACAAATTCAAAGAATTTGAAAATCATATTGAATGTGCCGAATATGATGAAGCTAATAATATTCTTCCAATTATAGAAAAAGTAGTAAATCAATTAAAAAATGAATTAAATAATTTACCTAATACTTGTTTATTTATTACTAAAATCTTACCTGAAAAAGTAGAAGCTTTAGAAAATGAATATGATTTATTATTAAAACAAGAATATCCTTTACATCATTTAATGTTAACTAGAGAATTAAAACTTTATAAAGATAAAATTAATGATTTAAAAACCCGTTTAGTGGAATTAAACACTAAAGATGTTTTAAAAGAAGGACAACAGCTTCAAGAAAGCATTGAAAACATGCTTTCAAGTTTTAAAAAAGAAATAGAAGCAAAATCATTTTTTGATGATAACTGTAATCAAGCTTATGAAAAAGTATTAGAACTAGAAAGAAACTTTTTAAGATTGTGTAGCTTACTTCCTGAAATGAATCGTATTTATAAAATAAGTGATGAAGATAGCAAAAGAATTAATCATCTTAAAGATGATGTTAATCAACTAGGGACCGCTAAAAGGAGTTTAGATACTTATATTCATTCTTCAACTCCTCAACCTTATTCGATCCTTAAAGATAAGCTTGAAAGATTATTAGAAGATTATGAAAAAACTCAAAGTGATGTTGAAAACTTTAAAAAATTCTTAGAAGGTTTAAAAACATCTTCTGAAGAAGCTTATTCTTTAATATTTTCTTATTATTATCATTTAAAACAAGTAGAGCTCCAATTACAAAATATCGCAATTAAAGCGACTAGTGATAAATATAAAGAACAAATTGTTAATTGTTATGCACTTTTAAATGATATTGAAGAAACATTAAAAGTATCTCCTATTGATGTTAATTTAATAAACACTAAAGTTAGTGAACTTAAAGAAATAAGTGGTGAATTATTTGATAATGTAAATAACGCTACTAATGTATCTCAACTTGCAGAATCGGCTATTATTTATGCTAATAGAGATAGATTCCATCAAAATGATGTTCATCAACAATTATTATTATGTGAACAACAATTCTTTAATGGTGATTTTGAAACTACCTATCATGATGTAGTGCAACTATTAAAAAACAATCATGTTGATGAAAGCATGAACAATAACTAATTAATATATGATTTATTTTGATAATGCTGCGACTACAAAACCTGATATAGATGTATTAGATAAATTTGTAGAGATTAATAAAGAGTTATACGCTAATCCATCATCTTTAAACACATTTTCAAAAAAATGTGATTATTTATATAATCAAGCTAAAAATAATATCTTAAAATCTTTAAATTTATCTAATTATGAATTAGTTTTCACAAGCGGTGCTTCTGAATCTAATACTTTAGCGATCATCGGCTATGTTTTAAAAAATAAAAATAAAGGTAATCATATTATAGTAAGTGAAGTAGAACATGCTTCTATATTAAACGCAGCAAAGTATTTGCAGGAAAAACATAACATTAAAGTTTCATATTTAAAAATAAAAGAAGATGGTCGATATGATGAAAATCAATTTAAAGAATTAATAAATGAAAACACAATTCTTGTTTCATTAATGGCCTTAAATAATGAAATAGGCACTATATATAACTTTGATAAAATCAAAGAAATAATAAATAAATATCCTAAATGTAAATTTCATAGTGATGCAGTACAAGCATTAGGAAAAATAAATATAGATTATTCTATTTTTGATATGATTACTTTTTCATCTCATAAAATACATTCTATTAAAGGTGTAGGATGTTTAATATTTAAAAATAAGATCTTATTACAACCTATAATCTATGGAGGTAATCAACAACTATCTATTAGAAGTGGTACTTTAGATCTCGCGGGCTCCCTAACTTTTGCCTACGCTATTAATAAGGCTTTAAAAGAAATAGATAATAATCTTGAGATTATTACTCCTATCCATGATAAGATTTATGATTATTTAAAAAACAATCCTTCTTTATATGAATTAAATTCAAATTATGAATCTAAATATATTATTAATTTTTCTTTAAAAACTAAAAAAGCATCCGTGATTTGCGAAGCTTTAGCTTTAAAAGATATAATGCTAACCACAGTAAGTGCTTGTTCTTCTCATGTTGATTCATCATCTTATGTTGTTAAAGCTTTAAATAAGCCAAAAGATATTTATACTAACACTCTTAGAATATCATTTTCAAAATATAACACACTTGAAGAAGCTGATATATTTATAAACACCTTATCTTTATTAATTAAGGAGATTAAAGATGGTCGATAATTTATATTTAATGATTAGATATGGTGAATTAAACACTAAAGGGAAAAATAAAAAGGATTTTATTTTACTATTAGCTAAAAACATTAAAAACGCTTTAAAAGAATTTAATAATTTAGAATATGATATTTTACATGACCATATTTACATTCATGTAAATAAAAATAACTATTTAGATATTATTAATATCTTACAAGATATATCTGGTATTAAAAAAATATCATTAGTTAATAAATGTAATAAAGATATAAAAGATATCTTAGAAAATGTTAAATCTTTATTAGATTTAAATAATGATAAAACCTTTAAATTAAACTGTAAACGAGCGGATAAATCATTTAATATGCACTCAGAAGAAATAATAAGATATATAGCAAGCTATATATTAAAAAATACTTCTTTAAAAGTAGATGTTCATAATCCTGATAAAAACATCTTTATTGAAATAAGACAAGAAGCATCATATGTATTTTATAAAACATTTAATGGAGCAGGTGGCTATCCTTTAGGAAGTGGTGGAAAAGCCTTGATGATGTTAAGTGGAGGAATTGATTCTCCTGTGGCTTCTTATTTAATGATGAAAAGAGGAATAAAATTAGATTTTATTCATTTTGCCTCTCCTCCATATACTCAAATAGGAGTTATTTATAAACTATATGATATCCTACATGTCTTAAATAAATATCAAGACCATATTAATTTAATAATTGTGCCTTTTACTGATATTCAAAACGCAATATATAGTAATGTGGATGAAAGTTACGCTATTACGATTATGAGAAGAATGATGTATAGGATAAGTGAGATGATCGCTAATAAAAGAAAGTGTTTAGCCATAGTAAATGGTGAATCAATAGGTCAAGTCGCATCTCAAACTTTAGTAAGTATGCAAACCATAAATGAAGTAATAAAAAAAGTAGTGATCCGTCCTTTAGCCACTTATGATAAAACCGATATTATTGATATAGCTAAAAAGATTAAAACTTATGATATATCTATTCGTCCTTTTGAAGATTGTTGTACCATCTTTACACCTAAAAATCCTAAGACTCAACCTCATAGTGAGGAAGTAGAAAAACTAGAAGCTAAATTTGATTATGAAGCATTAATAAATGAGGCTATTAATAATATTAAAATTGAAGTAATTTCTTTAGATAGTGATAATATCTTTAACTAAGCAAAATAAAAGACTATCTTTGCAATAGTCCATTATTTTATAAAAATTTATCTAATTTAAGCTTATTTTGTTACACTTTTTACTAAAGCTTGGAAGCCATTAAAATCATTAATAGCCATTTCAGATAACATCTTACGATTAATTTCAATGTTATTAACTTTTAAAGCATGCATGAATTTGGAATAGGAAATATCACACATTCTACAAGCGGCATTAATTCTTTTAATCCATAATCTTCTAAAGTCACGTTTAATGTTTCTACGATCAATATAAGCGTAGCGATGTGAACGTAATACTTGTTCTTTAGCGGTTTTAAATAAAACGTGTTTTGAGCCCCAATAACCTTTAGCTTGTTTTAAGATTTTCTTTCTACGGGCATGTGTAACTGTACCACCTTTAACTCTCATTTGCTACACCTCCTTATTCTTGAATGAGATATTTAACTCTCTTATAATCACTAGAAGACATAACGCTGGCTTTACGTAGGTGTCTTTTTTGTTTGTGGGTTTTATGAGGCGCTAGATGGGATGTATATGCGGAATGCCTCACAATTTTTCCGCTGCCAGTAACTTTAATTCTTTTAGTTAAAGCTTTTTTAGATTTCATTTTTGGCATCTTGTTTCTCCTCCTTATTTTTCTGCTTTTTAGGTGTTAATATCGCAATTAGCCATCTACCTTCTAAGGTAGGTTGTTTTTCTATACTTGATAAGTCTGCTACCATTTCAATAAAGCGCATGATTGTTTCCATACCTACTTCTGTATGTGATAGTTGTCTTCCTCTAAATCTAACACAAACTTTGACCTTATTACCTTCGCTTAAAAACTTATTAGCATTTTTAGCTTTGGTTTGCATATCATTTAAACCAATTTGTGGGGTTAATTGTATTTCTTTTAACTCAACAATTTTTTGGTTTTTTCTTGCTAGTCTAGCTTTTTTTTGTTGTTCGTAGCGGAATTTACCATAATTAACTAATTTACATACAGGTGGATTAGCATTAGATGCTACACACATTAAGTCTAGATCATATTCATTAGCCTTTAATTGAGCATCTCTTGATGACATGGTGCCTAATTGTTGACCATCAGGTCCTATTAGTCTTACCATGGGAAATCTTATTTGAGTATTTAATAAGACTTCGTCTTGTTTTTTTGAGCCTTTAGTAGCGTCGTTTTTTTCTGCGATAATAATCAACTCCTTTTTTTAAATAAAAACGGGGCATTAAGTGCACCCGTAAATTGTCTTATTTTATTTTAAGCAGCATTTGCCAACTAATATCTTAATCAGTCTGGCGAGAAGCGGGTGCCTCTTCTTTCTACCTCATTTGCGGCTTCTATTTTAGCATAGCTAAATCTAAAATATCAATAATAAATTTATTATTGTTTGTTTTCTACTTCTGATGTTAATAATTTAATAAATTCATCAATAGATAATGTCGTGGATTCTTTTGATTTAAATCTTCTAAAAGTCACTGTATTATTACTTACTTCATTATCACCAATAACTACAGTGATAGGAATCTTTTTAACTTGGGAATTACGTAAACGATAAGATAGTTTTTCTTCGCTAGAATCTAAATTCACTCTAAATCCTTTATCTTTTAAGATTGAATATAGATTATTACAATAATCTAAATGATAGTTATTATTAACAGGAAGAATGTCTATTTGGGTGGGAGCGAGCCAAATAGGGAAGGCACCTCCATAATGTTCACATAAAATTGCAATAAATCTTTCTAGTGAGCCTAGACATGCTCTATGTAGCATAATAGGTTCAACTTTTTGACCATTTTCATCTATATAATAAAGTTCAAATCTTTTAGGAAGATTCATATCTAATTGGATTGTTCCACATTGCCATATTCTATTCATAGAATCTTTTAATTTAAAGTCTAATTTAGGACCATAAAACGCTCCATCACCTTTATTAATGATGTATTCTTTTTTGCTATTAATTAATACTTTTTCTAGTATAGCTTCGCTTTCATCCCAAACTTTTATATCACCGATATAATCTTTTTCAGGTCTAGTAGATAATTCAATATGATAAGAAAGATTAAATACTTTATACATATCATCAAAAAATTTAATTAAAGTAGTGATTTCTTCTTCTAATTGATCTCTTCTACAATAAATATGTGCGTCATCTTGAGTAAAGGTTCTAACTCTAAATAGACCGTTTAAAGCTCCACTTGCTTCATGACGATGGACTTTACCTAGTTCCGCCATTCTTATGGGTAAGTCTCTATAAGAATGCATTTCATTTTTATAAATTAATATTGAACCAGGACAATTCATTGGTTTAATTGCAAAATCTTTATCATCAATTTTTAAAGTATACATATTATCTTTATAATGGTCCCAATGTCCTGATATTTCCCATAATTCTCTAGATAATATAATTGGAGTTTCAATAAACTGATAATCATATTTAATGTGTTGTTTTTGCCAAAAATCGATGACTTGATTTTTTAAAGTCATACCATTATTTAGCCAAAAAGGAAATCCTGGACCATATTCAGATATCATAAATAAATTTAATTGTTTACCTAATAATCTATGATCCCGTTTTTTTCTTTCTTCTAAAATATTTAAATAATCAGTTAAATCTTGATGATTAAAATAAGATGTTCCATAAATTCTAGTTAACATTTTATTATTTGAATCACCTCGCCAATAAGCACCCGCGATAGATAATAATTTAAAATGTCTAATTAATTCGGTAGATAATAAATGAGGACCTGCACATAAATCAATAAAATCACCTTGTTTAAAAATAGTGATTGTATTATTAATTTCATTAATTAATTCAATCTTATATTCATTGTTTTTAAATAATTCTAAAGCTTCCTTTTTTGATAATTCTTCTCTAATGATTTTTTCATTTGATTTAGCTAACTCCATCATCTTAGCTTCTATTTTTTCAAAATCTGAATCACTAATAGGAGAGCAAAAATCTATATCATAATAAAATCCTTCATCAATAGCAGGACCAAAACCAAATTTAGCGTCAGGATATAATATTGATATTGCCTGGGCTAATAGATGAGAAGTGGAATGATTTAAAACTTCAAAAGCTTCTTTGCTATCTTTTTTAATTTCTAAGATTTCTCCTAAATGATTAATAATTTTCATATCTACCTCCAAAAAAATAAAAAAGGCTTCCCAAGGACGCATATTATGCGCGGTACCACCTTAATTTGTAAACAATTTATTTAAATAATTATATTATTTACACACTCATTATCACTTTAACGCAGTGAACGCTTAATTACTTAAGAGGCTAAAAAGTGGTACCACATAGACTAGTTATTAAATCTTCCAGCAATATGATTTATTCTCTATCTAACATCATCTATATGACATGTCTTTTATTATCGCCACTTTTAATTTAACAAAATTAAGCTAGTAAATCAATAAGATGGATTAAGGGCTTATGTATATCTCTTTCCATCTGTAAAGCTTGTTGTATTGGTAGATCCACAATTGTGTTCTTTTTAATACCTACCACTCTACCTTTAATATCATTAGCGAGTAATTCCACAGCAGCCGCCCCAAATCTTGAGGCTAAAATTCTATCTTCGGCAGTGGGAGTGCCTCCTCTTTGTAGACGTCCTAAGATTTCCGCTTTTGTTTCAAAACCTGTATGTTCTTCTATCTTTTTAGCAAATTCATTAACATCTAAGAGGTTTTCACTAACAATTACGATTGCATGGCTTTTTTCTTTATCATGCATTTCTTTTAATTTATCATAGATGACTTGTTCATCTAATTGATGGTCAAAAGTTATTGTAAGTTCTGCAGCTTCGGCAATACCTGCAAATATGGCTAAGTCTCCACATCTTCTGCCCATAACTTCAATTACCGAACATCTTTGATGTGATCCTGATGTGTCTTTTATTTTATCTACGCATTCACATATTGTATTTAAAGCTGTATCAAAACCTATGGTTTTGTCCGTGGACGCTACGTCATTGTCAATCGTGCCTGGAATTCCAATTACAGGATAGCCTAATTTAGATATAGCAAGAAGACCTTTATAAGTACCATCTCCTCCTATACCAATTAAAGCATCTATATCATGATCTTTTAAATTTTGAATAGCCTTTTTTTGATATTCAACATTAACAAATTCAGGTAAACGGCTAGTTAAAATAATTGTACCGCCTCGATTAATAATATCTTGAGTAAATTTTTTATCTACTTTCTCAATTCTTCCTTCTACTAGACCTTTATAGCCATCATAAACGACATATGGTTCTATATTATGGGCAATACAGGCTCTAATGACCGCTCTTACGCAGGCATTCATGCCTGGGGCATCGCCTCCACTTGTTAATACTGCAATTTTTTTAATCATTTATTTTCTCCTTAAATAGACGCTAATAAATATACCACAAATTTTTATAAATATATGATATTTTTTTAAAATATCTTATATAAAAGAATACTTTTCCACATTTTTAAGTCTTAATTTTTTAATTTTTATTGATTTAGACTATATATTTTTAAAATCAATTTTCCACTTTTCCACAATTTATAGATACCCACTAAACATCTAAAATTTATATGCTATAATTTGACCCATGCCAATATTATCAAAACAAGATACCTTTAAAGTAGAATATGCATCCTTAATATCAGATTATGATTATGACATAATCTTAGATTTATATATGCCTATTATTGGCTATAAAGCTTCTTTAATTTATTTTAAATTATTATCTTTAGCTAAAAGACATATATATAAAAATATGCTTCATGATGATTTATTTACCTATATGCAAATATCTGTAGCAGATTTTGCCTCTGAAAGACAAAAATTAGAAGCTATAGGTCTACTTACTACCTATTTTAAAATAGGTAATGATAGTAATGAATATGTTTATATATTATACGCTCCTAAGACTCCTGATGAGTTTTTTGATAATGTTTTATATAAAGGTTTATTAAATGAACATTTAGATAAAAGAAAAGTTCAAGAATTAGAAAATATATACGCGATAAGTGAAATAGTTAAAAAAGATAATAGTTATAAAGAAATAACTACTCACTTTGGAGAAATATATAAACCAGATTTTTCTGCTTCATATTTTAAAAATATCATTAATGATAATTTATATATTGGTCATAAATCTCATGAATTAGATTTATCATTTGATTATGATGTCTTTTTAAAACACATCCAAGCCAATTCTCAAATCAATAGAAATGTTTTTACTAAAACAATTCTTTCTGAATTAAAGAAATTATGTAGCTTATATGGTATTAATGAAGAAACATGTGCAAGATATGTAATAGAATGTTTTGATCCTACTAGAGAAAATGGAGATAAGATTAACTTTGAAAGGCTTAATATTTTATTTCAAGAAGATGTTAAATATCCGGCTTTTACTTTTAATAATAAATCTAACAATAGTGAATCAAATGAATTATCATCTAATTCTCAATTAGGACAAAAAGTAAATATGATGGAAAAAATGTCTCCTAAAGAATTTTTAACCATCTTACAAGATAATGTTATACCTGTTAAACCAGATTTAGATTTAATCGCAGACCTATCTAATAAAGTAGGTCTACGTAATTGCGTTATAAACGCAATTATTGATTATACTTTACAAGTAAATAATAATGTTTTATCACGTCCTTATGTTTTAAAAATAGCAGCATCTCTAAAACGCGAAAACATCACATCCGCTTATGATGCGATGAATTATTTAAATAAACCAAAAAGAAGAAAATCTTTAAAATCTAAAACTCAAGAAAAAGATATAACTTCTACTATAAATGAAGAAACAAAAACCACTAGTGAAGAAGAAGATGTTTCTTGGGATGATTTAATTAAAAATTTTAATTAAAATTAAAGAGTAGATTATGGATAAAATCAAAGTTAAAAAAAGTCTTATTTCTAAAGAAGATCAACTCATATTAGATAAGATGTATGAGGATTATTTAAATTGTCCTGAGGCAGTTGATTTTGTTAAACAAAACAATATCAATAATGATATTGTCAAAGAATACATTTTAAGAATTAATGATTTTGTTTATGACACAAATTATTGTAAAAACTGTAAAGGCATTAAAAAATGTAATAAAGAATATGCTTTAAATTTTAGACATTTAAACTATAACAATAATATTATTTCTTTAAATATCACTCCTTGTAAGGAATTATTAAAACAGTTTTCCATTCAATCAAATTTCTTAATTAATGATATGGATGATAAATATCAAAAAGCTGTTATCAAAGGTATTGATCGTAATAACACAAGACTACCATTAGTCGAACAATTAGTAAGCATCTATAAAAATAAAAGTAAAGATTGGGTTTATATTAAAGGTAGTATTTTAACTGGTAAAACATATATTGCGTCAGCCTTTGCAAATGAATACACCAAAAATGGTAAAACATGTTGTTTTATCGATTGCAACTATACTTTTAAACTATTAAATGATTTATCACGTTCTAATAAAAATGAATTTGATAATCTAATGAATAAAATTTATAGATGTGATTTATTAGTATTAGATGGCTTTGGTAATGAATATAAAAATGATTTTATTAGAGATGGAATTTTATATGAAATAATCTCAAATAGATTAAATGATAATAAACCTATCATTTTCACTAGTGAATTTTCTATTAGTGAAATAAAAGAACTCTATTCTTTGAATAGAGCAGGCACAATACGTAGTAAACAAATAGCAGATTTTATCAAAAATAAATCTAAAGTTTTTGATCTAGGGAACAATTCAGTTTATTAAGTATAACAATAACTTGATTTTTTAAATCATTAATATCCTTATTATTATAAATAATAAAGTCAGCGTCATCTTCCTTAATGACGTTGTTTTTATTTATTTTTATTAAGTCATCTGCGGATACGCTGTTTCGTTTATTTAAAAGTTCTAATTGTTTATCAGATTTTACTAAGATTATAAAATCAAATAAATCTTCCATTTTAGCTTTATATAAAAGTGGAACTTCAACAACATTATTTGTTTTTTTATTTTTATTTAAGATTTGTTTTACTTGTTGTTTTACTAAGGGGTGAATATACTTTTCAAGTTTGCTTTGACTACCTTTATGAGTGATTAAATATTCTCTTAAAATAGCCTTATCAATATGCCCTTTAAAGTCAAAATTAAACATCTTATTTATGTGGTTTATGACCTCTTCTTTTTGATATAAATTGTCCACGATTTTATCGCAGTCATAAATATTTTGTCCACATTCCTTAAAGAGGTTTAAAACGGTGGATTTACCACTTCCAACAGGTCCATAAACTGCCAAATTATAAGCACTAGACACATATTTTTGACAGTGGGGGCAAAAGCTAGACCCACGTCCATTTACTTTAATTTTTCTTATTAAATGTCCACATTTCTTACAGGTTGTGTCCTTCTTATCATAGACGTTTATGACCGTTTGAAATCTACCATCCACACCTTGACTTGGATGATAACTTTTAATAGTGGAACCCCCTAATCTAATAGCGGTTTCTAATATCTCTGTCGCGTTTCTAACAATATCTTCAAACTCTTTCAAAGTTAAATACTTAGCTTTAGTAAGTGGATGGACTCCAGAAGCATATAAAGTCTCATCAGTGTATATATTGCCTAAACCTGCAATATTTTTTTGATCTAATAAAAATGTCTTTATTGCTATATTTGAATTTCTAGATTTTATATATAGCTCATTAGGGTCTATATCTTTTGGTTCTTTTGCAATATCTGATATAAGTTTATCTTTCAGATAAATATCCTTATTAGAAAGCTTTAAAAAGCCAAATGAGCGCATATCATCATAAACAAATAGTTTGTTATTAGATAAATAAAAAATAACCTTAGCGTGCTTCCCTACCTCATCTTTAGAATCATAAAAGAAATATTTACCTTCCATTCTTAAATGAGAAATGATTATTAAATCATTAGATAAATGAAATATTAAAAACTTACCAATACGGGATATATCTATAAATGTTTGACCTTTTAAAGAATTAATAAATTCTTTACTATCTCCAATAATAGTCTTATCATTTAAGATTTCTATATCTCTAATAGTGGTCTCTTTAATTAAAGGTAATAACGTATTTTTAATAGTTTCAACTTCAGGAAGTTCAGGCATATTTTATTTATATCTCCTATTTAGCGTCATACCAAGATTTACCATATCCTCCATTAACTTCTAATTTAACTTTAAATGGATAAGCACTTTCCATTTCTTTTTTAATTAAAGGATATAATTTATCTAATTCATCTTTATAGATTTTAAATATTAATTCATCATGAATTTGTAAGACTAGTTGTGATTTATAATTACCATCTTTTAATAATTTATTTATCTTAATCATGGCGATTTTAATAATGTCTGCAGCACTTCCTTGAATAGGAGCATTCATCGCTGCCCGTTTTGCAAATTCTCTTTGTTGATAATTAGTAGCGTTTATCTCTCTAAGATATCTTCTTCTATTACAAATAGTAGTGACATATCCATCTTGTTTAGCTCTACTTACTACATTATTTAAAAATGATAATATTTCTGGATAAGTATAATAAAACTTATCAATTATTTCTTTTGCTTGTTTAACGGAGCAATGTATCTGCTGTGATAATCCCCAATCAGAAATACCATAGACAATACCAAAGTTAACTGCTTTTGCTTGTCTTCTTTCTATTTCTGTTGGTTCATCAGATTTAAATATCGCTTTAGCGGTCTCTATGTGTATATCTTTATTATCATTAAAAGTATCTATCATGGATTTACAATTAGAGAGAGACGCTAAGATTCTTAATTCTATTTGACTGTAGTCAAATGATAATATAAATACATCATCTTCATCATAATAAAAAGCTTTTCTAATTGTTTTAGCTTCTTCATCTCTAACTGATATATTTTGTAAGTTAGGATTAGATGATGATAATCTTCCAGTCGTAGTTAGAGCTTGATTAAAATTAGCGTGAATCTTTCCATCTTTATGAATATGATTAACTAAACCATCAATATAAGTAGAATTAAGCTTAAAATATTTACGATATTCAATAATTTTAGGAATGATTGGATGTTGGTCTTGTAATTGTTCTAATACTTCTATAGAAGTAGAATCATTTTTTATATTATCTAAATGTAATTTATTAAATAAAATATCAGCGATTTGTTTTGGTGAAGCAATATTAAATTTTTCACCTGCTAGATTATATATTTCTTCTTGTAAGATATCTTGTTTAATTTTAAATTGTTGTCCTATATCAAGTAATGTTTCCTTATTTAAAGGAAAACCATTAATTTCCATGCTGGCTAATACTTCACTTAAAGGCATTTCTATATCTTTAAATAAAGATAAATTACCTAGAGCATTTAATTCATTAAGTGCGGATTTTTTCGCTAAGAAGGCCGCTCTTGCGATTTTAATAGCTTTAATATCATCAGAAGATGAAAATAGTGATTCTTGTTCAACATTAGATATATCAAAGCCAAAACTAGCTAATACAATATAAGGATCATTACTAGATAATGATGTATCAATAATATAAGAGGCGATTAAAGGATCAAAATCTACACCCTCTAATTTAATATTCATCTTATCAAAGATAATTATTGAAGCTTTATAATTAAATATTGATTTTTTAATGTTTTTATTTTGAATTAAATCTTTAAAATAAACATCATTTAAAGCATCTTCATAAGAGATATAAAAATAATTATCATCATCATTATATATGGCAAAGCCATATATTGGATCTATAAGATAATCTTCATAACTATAATCAATAGCAATACCAATTTCATCATTTAATTTAATATCTTTTAATGATGATATTTTATTTATTTTAATTTCAGATTCTTCAAATGAGACCTTTTTCCATTGCTTAGGTAATTTATTTAAAAACTGTCTTAATTCATATCTTAAGGCAAATTTATTTATAATATCAAAATCATAACCTTGATAAACACAATCATTAATATCAAAATCAATTTCTACATTACAATCAATAATAGCTAAATCTCTTGATAGTCTTCCCTGTTCTTCATGTTCTATTAATAATTGACCTGTTTTACCTTTAATATTAGGAGCGTTTTTAATAATATTATCAAAATCATGATATTGATTTATTAATTTAACCGCGGTTATATCTCCTATACCTTTAATACCTTCTAAATTATCGCTAGGATCACCTTTTAAACCCTTAAAATCAATGATTTGAATAGGTTCAAATCCAAACTTCTCTTTAATAGAAGTGGGTGTCATAACATCAATATCAGATAGACCTTTTTTAATTAGATATATGGAGATGTTATCATCTGCGAGCTGTAAATAATCTTTATCAGAAGTATAGATTATTACTTGATAGTCTTTATTTTCTGCTTTTCTTGCTAGGGTGCCCGCTAAATCGTCAGCTTCATAACCATGTTTTTCATAATAAAAAATATTTAAAGCTTTTAATAGGTCTCTTGCTAATGGAAATTGTTTTACAAGTTCTTCTGGTGGTGCTTTTCTATTAGCTTTATAGCTTTCTAATTTTTCTTTTCTAAAGGTTTGTCCATCTTTATCAAAGGCTACAAATAAGGCTTCACCAGGTTTAGTTTGATTTAATATTTTTACAAGCATATTGGCAAATGCAAATATAGCGTTTGTAGGAACACCATCTTTTGTTTGCATAATAACATTAGAAGAATAAGCCGTCGCATAATAGGCTCTAAATAATAATGAATTACCGTCAATAATTGTTATTTTTTTCATAATGTTTTATTCCTCTAATAGCTTCATATTTCTAATAATATATGAGGTTTGATTGTTATGGATGTTTTTATAAACATCAAAAACAATTATATTGTTTTTAACAAATAAAGATATATTATTTTGATAAGTATCTGAAAAGGCGGTTAATTCCATTTCATTTGTTTCATCAAATATTTTAATAAAGGCCATTGGTGTTTGTTTTTTTGTTTGGATGGTTTTAATTGATTTAATAATGCCACATACTTTGGCTTTATTAAGTTTTAAAGCATCACTTATAGAAATAACATTTTCTTTAATTAATAAGTCTTTTTTATACTTTAAAGGATTATTGGATATCATAATGCCTAATACATCATATTCATTTTCTAAATTTTCAATTGGATCATCATTAATTTTAGCAAGTAGTGGTGGTGGCAACATATCTACATCTAAAGATATTTGACCTTTTTCATTATTAATAATTGATGCGTATTGCATAAATGATGATATTGAGGCTTTTAGGGACGCTCTAGAGGGGTTTAGACTATCGAGCGCGCCGCTATCGATAAGTTTATTGTATTGAGTTTCGCTTATCTTATATTGATAGCTTCTAATCATAAAATCTAAAAAGTCTTTATATAAACCATATTCATTACGATTATTAATAATGCCTTTAATAGATTCTTTATTAACCCCTTTAATTAATGAAAGGGGGAATAATAAATCATTACCTTCAATAATAAAACTATCATCACTTTTATTAATATCAGGTTTAATAAGATGAATATTATTTAAATTCATCTCTTCAACATAATCTAAAAACTTTGCATCATTCGTGGTATTTGAGGCTTTTAATATTGTTTGATAAAAACATAAAGGATAATAAGCTTTTAAATAAGCCATTTGACAAGCAATAATAGAATATCCTACAGAATGAGATTTATTAAAACCATAACTAGCAAATTTTAAGATATGATCAAATACATCACTAGCCACTTGATATGAATAACCATTTTCAGTAGCCCCTTTTATAAAGTCTTGTTGCATCATTTTTATTTCATCATATTTCTTTTTAGAGATTGCATCTCTAAAAATGTCTGCTTTTGCTAAAGAAAAATTAGCCATTTTTTGGGCAATTAATATGATTTGTTCTTGATAAACAATAATGCCATAAGTTTCTTTTAAAATATCTTTTAAATCATCACTTATATAAGTTGTTTTTTCTTTTCCTTCTTTTCTTCTAGCATATATTGGAATTGATTCCATTGGACCAGGTCTAAATAAGGCAAGGAGCGCTACTATATCATTAAAACAAGATGGTTTTAAAATACTTATCGCATTTTTCATTCCAGAGCTTTCTAATTGAAATAAACCCATGGTTTTATTTTCTTGGATGATTTTAAATATTTTTTCATCATCATAAGGTAAATTAAATTTATCTAAATTAAGATTATAGGTTTTATTTATTAGGTCAACACAGTCAGAGATGATAGTTAAGTTTCTAAGACCTAATAAATCCATTTTTAAATAACCTTGTTGTTGTAAATCATCCATTTCATATTGACTTATATAATTATTTTCAAAATCTTTAATAATAGGTAAAGAATATTCAATAGGAGTGTTATTTAATATAATACCTGCAGCGTGCAAACCACTTTGTCTTGGTAAATTTTCTATTTTAGAAGCAAGAGAGACAATATTTAAATAATATTTATCTGAATCTATTAAATCTTTAAATACTTTGGTTTGTTTATATGATTCTCTTAAACTTAATTTAGGATTTAATAATCTTTTAGAAAGTAAATCAATATCACGATTATTAAAATTATAAATTCTACCTATATCACGTAGTGATTGTTTAGCCAAAATAGTGGAAAACGTAATAATATTTGCTACTTGATTAATACCATATTTATCTTTTAGATAAGATATTACTTCATCTCTTCTAGTATCCATAAAATCTATATCTATATCAGGCATCTTTTTTCTAGATGGATTTAAAAATCTTTCAAATAATAGATTATATTTTAAAGGATCTATTTTGGTGATGTTTAATAAATAAGCGACAAGAGATCCTGCAGCAGACCCTCTTCCAGGGCCTACAAGTATATTATTTGATATAGCAAAATTAACATAATCACTGACGATTAAAAAATAATCACTAAACCCCATAGAAATAATAATTTCTAATTCATAATTTAATCTATTAACATATGTTTCATTATTATCTAAACCTAATTCTTTTAATTTATTAAAAGTATCTTCTTTTAATTTAACAATAGGATCATTACAAGGATAAGAAAGCATCTCACCTCTTTTAATAAGCATATTAAATTCATTTTGATTAAATATCTTAGTGATATTGTCTAATTCATCTTGTTTATATTGATTTTCATAATAACTAATTTCAAAAAAACAATTATTACCCTCTAGTTCTTTTATATCTATTACCTTTTCTTCATCAATCGCGTTTACTAATTCTAAAACAATTGCATCTGATTTTTCTAAATATAAGATTTTAGGAAATGCAATGCATAAATAGGTAAAATTCTCCGCAAATCTTCGTATTTTTTCATTAATTTGATTATCTAATTCATTAGACATATCTATTCCAATATAAAAATCATCCACAAGGTTTGATAAGAATTTTATATTGTTAATTAAACTATCATTAACTTCTTCAAATTGATTTTTTGTATTATCTTCAGAAGTAGATAATATACCAATAATACCTTTATGGTTACTATCTAAATAATTAATAACTTTATCTTCATCTTCGATAAAAGATGAAATAATACATAAATTACGATATCCTGTTTCATTAATACAATATAAACAAAAATCATAATTTTTAATCTTAATAGATACACCACATAAATAAGGTTTATTTAAGTTTTCTTTCATCATCTTAGCAAACTTAAATAGACCGTGCATGACATTAATATCACATAAAGCTGCCCCAAAATAATCATATTTTTTTATCGCTTTTTTAATATGCTCAATAGTGAGTCCGCTTTTTAAAAATGAATAACCGCTGATAAGGTGTAGTGGTGCAAACATGATATATTTATGATACAACTTTTTTTCTTATTTTTATATATTAAAATAAGCCATGATAAAGCTATAAAATATTTATCTTAAAAATTAAAATTTTATATACAAATGGAAATAAAATGTTACATAACATTAAACATATGTATCACATATTCTCTATGTATTGTCTTAAGACTTTAATAATGTATAATAAAATTAACCAACAAGGAGAATAAATATGCTACGAACTAGAAAAGAAAGATATATAAAATGTTTGCTCCCCATTAATAATTTATTAATGGATTTTTTATTTGTTGATGAAACTTATAAAGGAGAACAATGATGAAATCTAAAATCTTATTCTTAGTTTCACTAATTTTATTACCACTTACTGGATGTGATATTGATTATGTTTCATCATCTGAAACTTCATTAAGTTCTTCGTCTACAACTTCCATACCAGGTGGTTTTACATTTGGAGGTCGTAATTATTTTCCTGATTCTTATGATGATATAGCATCTATTGAAATTGAACGTCCTGGATATATAGAAGAATGGCAAAATGCATAT
>CAYSPV010000018.1:0-18132 GCA_964433025.1 uncultured Staphylococcaceae bacterium | reverse complement strand
GATCCTAATATTGATAAAGATGCTAAATTTTTAAAACAATTAACTTTTCAAGAAATATTAGATAAAGGTCTTCAAGTTATGGATATTTCCGCTATAGAGCTAATAAAAGATAAAGACATTGAAGTTAGAGTCTTTAATATGGATGATCCTAAAAATATTGAAAATGTAGTAAAAGATAAAAATATTGGTACAATAATTACAAGGAGCTAAATATTATGGATGAAATAGCAATTGATGCTAAATCTAGCATGGAAAAATCTGTTGATAATTTAAAATCTAATTTAAATACTTTAAGAACTGGTGTAGCTAATGCTGCATTATTAGATTCTGTAAGAGTGGATTATTATGGAACTTTAACACCTTTAAATCAAATATCTGGTATATCCGTTAGTGAAGGTAAACAACTAGTGGTTAAACCATATGATAAAAATGATTTAAAAGCTATAGTAGCAGCCTTAAACGCTGCTAATTTAGGACTTGTACCTGTTAACGATGGTCAAGTTGTTAGATTAAATATTCCTCCTCTTACTGAAGAAAGAAGAAAAGATATTGCTAAACAAGCACGTCGTTTTGCCGAAGATGCAAAAGTCGCTATTAGGAATATTAGAAGAGATTATTTATCAATCTTAAAAGAAGATGAAGAATCAAGTGAAGATTACATCAAAAAAGTTGAAAAAGAAATCCAAGATGTAACTGATGAAATATCTAAAAAAATAGACATAATAACTCAAGAAAAAGAAAAAGAGATTATGTCTGTATAAAATTATCTAAAATTAACAATTCAAAAGCAGTGTTGATGAAATACTGCTTTTTATTTATCCATAATTATTAAGTTTAGACCTATATAATTAACTACGTACTTCAAAAAAAAAAAAAACAAGTAGAATTTTTGTTGTGAAAAGAATTTATAGACAAATACATAAATAAGGACATTTATGCCCTATTTAATTAAGTCTAATTTCTTAATTAGTAAAGAAAGGGAATTACATTATGAGAAAATTTAAAAAATTCTACATTGCCTTACTAGGAGGTATATTAGCATTAGGAGTAGGCACTAGCTCACTTGTTAGTAGTGTTTCTCCTACATCTGTTAAAGCTTGGGACACTACTGTTTCATTTACCTTTGTTGACAGTTGGACATGGCAGGAAAATTCAAATAATTATGAAAAAACAATTGATGACGTAACCTTACAAGTTGAACTTGGTCCTAGCCAAACTCAACCTACAATTGACTATGATGCGGAAACCTTAACACTTTATCCAGGAAATGCATTAGATTTTATTAGTGATGATTATGACTATTATATAACAAGTGCCACATTTACTTTTTTATCTGGCACTGTTAATGATTTTACTTCCACTTATGACTGGGCTAGTGGTGCTTCGTTTACAACTGAGGGTGATAACACTGTATTATTCTCCGAGCCTAGTATTGCTGCAGTACTTTATGTTAGTAATACTGTAGTAATAACGCAAATTGATGTTACTCTTGATTTTGGAATAGCAGGTGCAATGCAGTGGGCAAATGATTTTATACAAACTATCAGATGTGATGGAGATGGTGCTATTTCATTTTACGATGATGATTGGGATATGATAGCAGAAGAATATAATCGTTTAAGCGAAGACGCTAAAGCATATTTTACTGATAGTAGTCTTGCAGGTAAAAGCAAGACTATTGATGACACTATTGAAAGATATGATTTTATAATAGGAAAATATGGCGAAAATAGATTTAATAACTTTATGGGAAGAGATATTACTACAAGTGCTAATGCAGTTAGTAGTATCTTAGATAATATTGATTATATAACTATTATTGCAGTTTCAATTTCAGTTCTTGCTTTAACTTCTATAGCCACATTTATAATCATTTATAGAAAAAGAAAACTATCATCTAAATAGTGGTGATTAATTAACTAGTTAATTAAGAGTGGTCGTCTCAAAACCACTCTTTTTGTATATAATAATTTATTATTAACTTTTTTTAATATATACTATTTGCATGGCTAAAAATAATGAGTTAAAACATATCGCTTTTATAATGGATGGTAATGGTAGATGGGCTAAAGCTAGGGGTCTATCTAGAACTAAAGGTCATCAAGCTGGATGTGATATTATTTCTCCTATTTATAAACATTGTTTAAAAAACAATATTAGAATTATGTCTATTTTTGCTTTTTCTTGTCAGAATTGGAATCGTCCAAAACAAGAAGTAAGCTTACTTTTTAGATATTTAGAAAAGTTTTTTAAAAAAGAAATTGATGGTTTAATAAAAGATGGTACTTCTATTAGAGTAAGTGGTGATTATTCTAAATTACCTGCTTCTACAGTTAAAGTAATTGAATCATCAATTCAAAGAACAAAAGATCTTAAAAACTTTACTTTAAATATTTGTTTAAATTATGGTGGTATGGAAGATATAATTAATGCTTGTAAAAACATTATTAAAAATAATGTTGATATTGATACAATTAATATTAATAATTTCAATGATTATCTTTATAGTAAAGATTTACCTCCAATTGATTTATTAATAAGAACAGGTGGAGAAGAAAGAATATCTAATTTTATGTTATACCAATTAGCGTATGCAGAACTTATGTTTATTGATACCTTATGGCCAGATTTTACACCTCAAATATTAGATGAATGTATAAATAAATTTTATTTAAGAAACCGTAGGTTTGGAGAAATAAAAGATGAGTAAGAAAAAAGAAGAAAACACCACAAATAAAAAGAAAAACTTTGTTACACAAACTTTAAAACTTAATGAAATTAATGAAGCTCAAAGGATTTCTTTAAGAACTAGAATAATAACTGCTATTATTGGTCTAGTTATTGTTTTACCTTGTATATTTATTGGTGAATGGGCTATTTTAATTTTAGTTTTAGTAGCGGGTATTTTAGGTGGTTGGGAGTTAGTTCACTGCGCTAAAAAGCATTATAATATTTTGCTTTATATCGCTACGATTTTAATAGTGTTATTACTTGCTACTTATCCTATATATAGAAATCTAATCTTTGTTAATTCAGATTATAATGGAACATTTTATTCTGTATTTTCTAATATCTATTGTTCAATATTTTTAATATTGATCGCTGCAATTATCTTCTTTTCATTAGTGTTACTAGATAAAAACTTTGAAGTAAGAGATGCAGCGTATTTATTTTCTTTTGCTATTATTGTTGGTTTAGGTTTACAATGCATCTTATTTTTAAGATATTATCCTTTATTTGAAAACTATATTATTAATGGAAATAGCACTAATATAACATACGATTATGCTGAATCTGCCTCACTTTTATTATTAATAGTGGGTGCGACTTGTATGAATGATATAGGAGCTTATTTTACTGGTATTTTATTTGGAAAAAATAAAATGAATGAAAGAATATCACCTAAAAAAACCTGGGAAGGTTTTGCAGGTGGAGTATTTTGGTCTATATCTTTTTCTTTAGTATTTGGTCTATTAATGGCAGCCTATGACCACCCAATAATTGAAATATTTGATATAGATCATTGGTATTATTTATTAATAATCGCTGTGGTTATTTCTTGTGTATCTTCTTTAGGTGATTTTATTTTTTCATCTATTAAAAGATATTATGATGTTAAAGATTTTGGCTTTATTTTACCAGGTCATGGAGGAGTATTAGATAGACTTGATTCTATTTTATTTTCCTGTATGTCATCTGCGATATTAATTACTATATTTAATGCGATTATTTCTAATAACTGGGAAAATCTTTTTGTTTAAAAAAATGAGAGATGTTATTTTACTTGGCGCCAGTGGCTCAATTGGCAAACAAACCATAGATATAATAAAAAAAGATAAAAACAGTTTTAATTTAAAAACAATTTCTGTTTTTAATAATTATTCATATTTAGAAGAGCTATTAAATGAATTTAATTCAATAGAATCAGCGTTTTTAAAAGATGATAAGCAAAAAGAAGCATTTAAAAATAAATACCCTAATGTAACTTTTTATAGTGAAGAAGATGGATTTAATAATTTTATAGATACGATTAAAGCTGATATGATGGTTAACGCTTTAGTAGGTTTTTGTGGTCTATATCCTTCAATTCATGCAATTAAAAATAATATGATTTTATGTTTAGCTAATAAAGAAAGTTTAGTCGTGGGTGGAGAACTTATAAACAAATTATTAAAACAATCTAAATCTATTATCTACCCAATTGATAGTGAACACTCCGCAATATATAAATGTTTAAAGAAAAGAAATGATAACGTTAAACAAATAATTTTAACAGCGTCAGGGGGAAATTTTAAAAATTTGACAAAAAATCAGCTAAAAGATATTAAGGTAGAAGATGCTATTAAACATCCAAATTGGTCGATGGGAAAAAGAATTACAATAGATTCTAATACAATGTCTAATAAATCTTTTGAAATTATCGAAGCCTACTATTTATTTAATTTTGATTATGATACAATAAAGGTCATTCTGCATGATGAATCTAAGATTCATTCTATGGTAGAATATAACGATCATACATACATTGCAGAGATTAGCAAACCTGACATGCATAATCCCATTGCCTATGCATTGTATGAGTCTAATTATCACTGTGATTTATATCAAAGTGATGACTATCATAAGTTTAATAAAGACTTCCATTTTAAAGATCTAGATATAAATAGATTTCCACTTATTTTAATAGCAAAAGAAGTTATAAATAAAAAATCTATTTATGGCGCTATCTTTAATGCCTGTGATGAGGTATGTTGTGAAGCTTTTTTAAATAAAGAAATTTCTTTTATACAAATAGAAGAAATTATTTTTAAAGTCATGTCTTTAATAAAAGATCCTAAAAAAGAAATCTCATATGATCTTTATAAAGAATATGATTTACTAGCAAGAAATTTAACAAGACAAATTATTAAGGAGCTAAATTAATGCCAAGTTGGTTATCGACAATCTTACAAATCATCTTATTTATATTTTGTCTTTCCACATTAGTTTTAGTCCATGAAGCGGGACATTTGGCCGCTGCTAAAGCTTTTGGAGTATATTGTGATGATTTTTCTATTGGCTTTGGTAAGGCTATTATTCATAAAAAAAGAAAAAATGGTGAAACATATTTTTCTTTTAGAGTAGTTCCTTTTGGTGGTTATGTCTCTATGGCGGGTGATGAAGGAGAAATAAAAGAAGGCCTGACAATAGAAAAGAAAAGAACACTAGAGGGTATTAATAAAGGTAAAGCCGCGGTTATTATGGCTGCAGGTATTATCATGAATGTCATTTTATCAATTCTATTATTTTATATTTATAATCAATGTTTCCCTACAGTTAATGTTCCTTATATAAATGCCTTTATTAGTGAAGAAGGTTCCATAAGTGAACAAGCAGGAATAACTACTTATGATCCTGAAACTGATGAAGGTGATTTTTCTAGTATTTATATTGATCCTAGATATCCTTCAAGCGGTGAACAAGTATGGTATTATTCTTTAAATTCAATAGCCTATTATAACGATGGTTCATCTGAAGAAATCGCAGTGGCTATTCTTCAAAGTGAAGCTACAATTAATGATTTATCTTTAGATAGTTTATTTAATTATTATCGTTTATTTGATTATGAATTAACTTATTCTTCAGATGATGATGATACAGAGTTTACATATACAAGACAACTTGCAAACTTTGCAGAACTTATAACTTATGAAACAGAAAATCTAAGTTATATTGAATTACATCTTCCAATGTATAGTAATAGCGAAGGTAGTTATTATTGTTCTTATTGTCACACTAATTTTACAAGTGAAGATATTGAAAGCGGTGTACTCTCAACATATTATGATGAAGTGAATGACTCAACTTATTATAAACACACGGATTGTGAGTGGGGACAAGGTCACGATGAACTAATAGAATATGGAAGTGTATCTATTAATTGTATTGGTGAAGATAAAGTTATGACTATATATGTTGAAGATGATGGATTTAGCGAGATCGGTTTATCTTTATATAGCAGTTCATATTATCAAAGCTTTGGAGAAGCTTGGACTAATGCCTTTGTTCAATTTGGTGAAGGATCAGGTTTAATATTTAGAACTATAGGTGGTTTATTTGTAGGTGAAGGTTGGGAAAACCTTGGCTCAATAGTGTCCATTTATACATCAACATCATCAATTTTAACTAATTATGGTGTATCTTATTTTATCTATTATTGGGGTTTAATATCTGTTAACTTAGCGATTTTTAATCTTTTACCATTTCCTGGTTTAGATGGTTGGCAACTCGTGGTTATCGCTATTGAAGGTATTAGCCGTAAAAAAGTACCAGATAAAGCTAAGACTATTATGTCTTATATTGGTTTAGCTCTACTATTTGGTTTAATGATTGTTTTAATTGTGAAAGATATAATGGGGTTATTTTAGATGAGTAATGATGTAATGATTCGTTTTTTAAGATCAATTAATATTGAAAATATTGATGATTTTAATGATTTAAGTTTTGATTTATGTAAAAAAAATCAATTAACGAATCGCATCGATATGCAAATATGTAAAGATAATCCTTGGTCATATGATTTATTAAAACAGTTTCAAGATGCTTTATTTTATATAAGTTATGATTATGATTTAAAATTTTCATATCGAAATAGACCTAATATTGATAATTTATATGATTTATTTAAAGACTGGTATAGGTCTATTTATCATGTCGATTATAGTTATGATATTAAAAAAGAAAATTCGACATTGATTTTTATATTTAAAGATAAAAAGACCGCGGATGAAAACAATGATTTTATAGAAGATTTTAAAGAATTTTTAAAATTTATTGGCTATTATAATTTCTTTGAAATTAAAATCAAAATCATTAAAGCAAAAGTAGAGGAAGTAGAAGAAATAGATTTTGAACAACTTCAAAAAGAAAAAGAAGAAAAACTTAATAAAGCAAAAGAAATAAGTCAAAAACAAATACTTAAACAAGAAGAAGAAAAGGCTATAAGTAACGCTAAAAGGAAAGAAGCTATAAGAAGAAACACTAAAGGTAATTATAACTTTGTTGAATGTATTAAAGATATCGACATTAGCAGTGGAAACATCGAAATAATTGGAAAAATATTTCAATGTCAAAGTGATAGATTTGATAAAAATAAACACGTAATTGGAATTTATGATAATAATTTAGACGCTATATTTGTTAATTTTACAAAATTAAAAGATATCGAAGATTATCAAGAAGCTATAGATTGTAATGTTTTAATAAGAGGATGTCCTTTTAATGATGAAAGAAATAAATCTATATCTATTCAAGGTCATGAAATAGAACTATTAGAAGAAGATGAAGTTATAAAAGAAGAAAGTCTTGATAAACGTGTTGAATTACATCTACATACGAAGATGTCTACCATGGATGCAGTGTCTACAATGGAGCAATATTGTAAATATGCTTCTAAGCTAGGAATGAAGGCTATTGCAATAACTGATCATGGTGTTATTCAAGGTTATCCTGACGCTCAAAAAGCAGGTAAAAAATATAATATGAAAATCCTTTATGGTGCGGAGCTTTACATGGTTAATGATGAACTTGAATTTATCAAAAACCCCGCAAATCTTAAATTAATCTCCGCAAATTACGTAGTTTTTGACTTAGAAACAACTGGTTTAAGTTGTCGACATAATCGTATTACAGAATTTGCAGGTGTACGTATTGAAAAAGGCACTATAGTGTCTAGATTTGATATTCTAATTAACCCTGAATGTGATATTCCAGAGCTTATTACAGAAAAAACCAGAATCACTAATGACATGGTTAAAAATCAACCAACTTTTAAAGAGGCAAAAGAACAAATCAAAGACTTTATAAAAGATGCAATACTTGTAAGTCATAATGCAGATTTTGATATTCCATTTTTAAATGAATCATTACTTAGAGAAGGTGATACAGTATTAGAAAATCCTGTTATTGATACATTATCTTTATCTAGATATTTAATACCTAATTCTAGAAACCATAGATTAGGAACTTTATGTAGTAAATTTGAAGTTGAATATTCTACATCAAGCGCCCATAGAGCGGATTATGACGCTAATGTTTTAGCGGAAGTTTGGTTAAGAATGATTCCAATCTTAACTCAAAAAAATCCTAATATGCTTCATAGTGATTTAGCTAAATTAGAAATATCAAAAGAAGCTTTAAAACATATTCACCCATATCATATTGTAGTGTTAGCCAAAAACTATGAAGGTCTACATGATTTATATAGAATCATTTCAGCTTCTCATATTGATTATTTATCATCTTCAGGTGGCTCACCTCGAGTGCCTCGTAATCTATTAGTCAAATATCATAAAAATCTCTTATTTGGAAGTGCATGTTTTAATTCTGAAATATTTGAAATAGCGTCTCATAAATCTATTAATGCTTTAAAAGAAGCAGTAAGTTTTTATGATTATATAGAAGTTCAACCATTAAGAAATTATACATATTTAGTCAATAATAAAGATTATGGATCATTAGAGGAAATTAAAGATATCTTATTAGATATCATTAATGTCGCAGATGAATTAAATATAAAGGTGTGTGCAACTGGTGATGTTCATTATTGTTATGAAAGTGAAAAAGAAGCTAGAGATGTTTATATTGCTTCAGAAGCAGTGGGACATATGGAACACCCATTATATTTACCACCTTATCAAGATAAAAATAGTAAATTAGTAGTATACGAAAACCCATCTCAAAACCTATTGTCCACAGATGATATGTTAAAAGAATTTGAATTTTTAGGAAAAGAAAAAGCCTATGAAATCGTAGTGGCAAACACCAACTTTTTTGCCAACAAATGTGAAGATTTAATTCCTATTCCAAATGATAAATTATACGTTCCAAAAATTGAAAACTCTGAACAGATGTTAAGAGATTTATGTTATGGAAATGCTTATAAAATATATGGAAATCCTTTACCTGAATATATCGCAGAAAGATTAGAAAAAGAATTAAACGGTATTATTAATAATGGTTATTCAGTTATTTATTATATTGCTCATCTAATTGTTAAAAAGGTTTATGAAGATGGTTATTTAGTAGGCTCTAGAGGGTCTGTTGGTTCTTCATTTGCCGCTACGATGGCAAATATTACAGAAGTTAATCCATTACCTCCTCATTATATATGTCCTAAATGTCATCATTTTGAATGGACAAAGGATGAATATCCTAACATTGTAAGTGGTTATGATTTACCTGATAAGGTTTGTCCTAAATGTGGAAGTAAACTAATAGGAGATGGACAAAATATTCCTTTTGAAACATTCCTAGGATTTAATGCAGAAAAAACACCTGACATAGATTTAAACTTCCCTAGTGATTATCAAAAAAGAGCCTTTGATTATACAAAAGTATTACTAGGAGAAGATAATGTCTTTAGAGCAGGCACTATAGAAACAGTACAAGATAAAACCGCATTTGGATATGTTAAAGGCTATTATGAAAAAAGAGGTATTGATCCTAATAGTGTTAGTAATGCTAAGATCAATTATTTAGTATCTAGATGTCAAGATGTTAAACGTACTACTGGTCAACATCCAGGTGGTATTATTGTTATTCCTAACACTAATAGTGTTTATGATTTTACTCCTATTCAATATCCAGGCAATGATCCTGAATCAGATTGGAAGACTACTCATTTTGACTTTAATAGTATCCATGATACTATCTTAAAATTAGACTTATTAGGACACGTTGATCCATTAGCGTTAAAAATGATGTTAGAACTAGTGGACATAGACATTAAAGATATCCCCATGCACGATGAAAAAGTATTATCTTTATTTTCAAGTGTAGACGCTCTTAATTTAGAAGATAATAAATTAAATGAAGCTACAGGTGCATTAGCCCTTCCTGAATTTGGTACTCCATTTGTTAGAGGAATACTTGAAGAAACCCAACCTAAATCATTTTCTGATTTAGTTATTATATCTGGTTTAAGTCATGGTACTGGTGTTTATCAAGATAATGCTCAAACTTTAATAAATAAAAAAATTGCTACACTTCAAGAAGTTATTGGATGTAGAGATGATATTATGACTTATTTAGTCTCTAAAGGAATTGATGCTCCTGTTGCATTTTCTATTATGGAAGATGTAAGAAAAGGCAGAGGAATAAAAGAAGAATTTGAAATCATTATGAAAAAACATAATGTTCCTCAATACTATATTGATAGTGCGAACGCTATTAAATATATGTTTCCTAAAGGACACGCAACTGCTTATGTTATGATGGCGGTCAGAGTAGGTTATTTTAAAGTCTATTATCCCTTAGAATTTTATGCTGTATATTTCTCTATTAGATGTAAAAAATGGGAAATATCAACAATGATTAAAGGTAAAGAAGCTATCTTAAATAGATATAATGAATTAAAAATGAAATCACGTTCTAAAACAGAAAAGATCTCTGATAAAGAAAAAGAAATAATGTCCACTCTTGAAGTAGCGGTAGAGATGTCTCAAAGAGGATATAAATTTGAAAATATTTCTATATCAAAATCTCAAGCTTCAACATTTGTTATAGATTATCAAAATAAATCATTAATATGTCCATTTTCTATTATTGATAATTTAGGAGAAGATGCTGCATTATCTGTTATTAAAGCTAGAGAAGAAAGACCATTTTCTTCAATTGCCGATCTTGAAAAACGTAGCAAATTAAATTCTACAAACATAAAAGATTTGCAAAACCTCCATGTTTTTGATGATTTAAGTGAAGATGATCAAATGTCATTGTTTGATTTTAATTATTAAAAATATTTAAAATATGGTATCAGGACGTAGCACAGCTTGGTAGTGCACTTGGTTCGGGACCAAGAGGTCATGAGTTCAAATCTCATCGTCCTGACCATTTTTATATTTGCCTCTTTTTTAAATAAGTTAAAAAAGTGTTAATAAAAATTAACTTTATTAGCCTATTGGTATAAAATTAAAAGCATGGAAGAAGTGATAACACCTATTAAAAGAAGTTCGCCTTTTTATAAAAGAATCGCTTTAATTGATTTTTTAAGAGGTCTTTTTTTATGTTTAGTATTTATTGATCATATCTGTTGGGATATGGCTTATTTTTTCCCTACTTGGTATAGGGCAACAGGTATAGAAGCTTTAAATACATTAGGTAGTTTTGCTTCTACATATTGGCATCATCCTTTAAGATTAGTGGCCCAATTTATTGGTCTTACAATGTTTGTTTATTTAAGTGGTATTAGTTGTACTTTTTCTAAATCAAATACTAAAAGAGCAGTAAGAATGGTGGGAGTATTTATCGCAGTTAGTGTTATTACTAATCTTGCTAATAGTTTTATGCCATCAGGTTCAGTAATTAATTTTAATATTATTGGAGTAATTGCGATATCTGTATTAATTTATTGTTTTATCGAGCATAAATCGATGAAGGTGTTTGCCGCGACTTGGTTAGGATTATTTTTATTTTATATAGTTATCTTACCTATACTTTATCAATATTTTGGAAGTGGCCCAGGTCTAGTATGGATATTTTGGACTCCCAATAGTATTACTGTTAATGGATATGCATATAATCAGGCTGATTATATGTCATTATTTCCCTACATCTTATTCTTTTTCTTAGGCGTATTTATTGGTAGAACTTATTATGCAAATCATAAACATCTAGGCAGACATTATCAGTGGCAAAAACCAATATGTTTTTTAGGAA
The DNA here is from genome assembly GCA_964433025.1 of uncultured Staphylococcaceae bacterium. Classification (GTDB taxonomy): domain Bacteria; phylum Bacillota_I; class Bacilli_A; order RFN20; family CAG-826; genus CAJOOD01. The sequence goes on along the minus strand of CAYSPV010000018.1, from coordinate 6,435 downwards.
GACATTCATTAATATTTTATTTAGCTCACCAATTAGTGTTTTATGGTTTATTTTATTTAATTCAAATCCTAGTCATTGGTATTTAATTTAATATATTAATTTATGATAAAATATTAAAGAGTCTATGGCGGAACTGGTAGACGCGCTAGATTCAGAATCTAGTGAGTATAATTTATTCTCATGCAGGTTCAAATCCTGTTAGACTCACCAATTATTTGTTTATATAGCTAAAATAGCTATAATATTGTTTATTATGGAGAGCATTCAAAAATTAAAATCAGCCTTTAATAAAGATAATATATATAATCTATTTAAAAAGATTACTCCATATTTTGTCTTACTAGCCTCATCTTTACTTTTATTTTGGATATGGTTAGATTTTGCTTTTATTACTGGTGGAGATGATGTCGCGACTCATTTATCTTTAGTAACTGATTTAGTATATGGTTTTAAAAATGGATTCTTTTATTCTACAAACCATGTATATATGGGAATATTTGCCTATAATGCTTCTTTATTTTATGGCATGTTTCCTCATTATTTAGCGGCTATCCTATCTTATTTTGGAATTAGTATAGTTAACTCTATTAAAATCGTATCGATTTTATCTGAGTTTATAGGCGCGATATTTACCTTTAAATTAGTTAAGTTGATCACTAATAGAAATTCATATGCTTTAGCAGGTGGTATCGCCTTTGCTTTTTTACCTTATAAATCATTTTGTTTCTTTTTTAGATTTGCTTGGTCAGAAGCATTTGCTATATCTTTAATTCCTATATTCTTTTATGGTTTATATAAATTACTTATCTATGATAAACAAACAAAAGTATCACCATTTATAATAATGACCATATCACTAGCGATATGTATAATGTCTCATCCATTTACTGCAGTATTAACTGTATCATTTGGTGTTATTGTTGTCTTATTTAATATCAAAAAGATAATTCAAAAAATAAAAGATAAAAACATTAGATTTTTTATTTATCTATTAATTTCGATAATACTTGTAATAGGTTTAGTATTTGTATTTGTTTTTCCAATGATACAAGCCCTAAATAGTGGCATCTACAGAGTCAGTTATGATGAAATAATGTGGACTACCCTAGAACAAGTATTAGGAAGATTTAGCCAGACCACTCAGTTTTCAGGATTTTTAAATTTTGCTTGGTTAGAACAATATAATATATCAGGACCCACTGACAGTGCTTATCTATGGATATTAGGTTTAATATTATTTCCTATAACTTGTTTTGGTTCATTTGCCTTAGATTTATTAATTCAATTTCTATATAAAAAATATCTATCAAATAAAAACAATAAAATTATAGAAATATGCTATTACATATTTAGAGCTGTAATATTAGGTCTTATATTATTTGTTCCTGCATTACTTGCATCTCAAAGAATAGAAGTCCTATTAGCGTTATCCCTATATTATTGTCTATACACCTTGCTATACATCTTCCCACTTAGAAGATTACTTAAAAGAAAAGATAATAATGATATAGAAAACACAAAATCTATAAAAGAAGAATATAAAGAGATATTACCTAATATTGTAGGTGCAGTAGTTATCATTATCATTGGATTTTTATATTTATATACTTCATTTATTTGGAAAATATCCCCATCATTTTTTTATAAAGCTCAATTCCCATTTAGATTTTGGTCAATAGTGGGATTCTTTATAATCATATTACTTGCTTACATCTTAAAACCCCTAGCGAAGTTCTCTAAATATCTAGGTCCAATCACTATTGGATTATCATGTTTTTTATTAACTCTTAATATGGGTATTGTTGATAAACGATTATATTCTCTACCATCCACTAATCCTGGATATTATGAAGTAGATGAAAATTGGATAAAAGAAAACATTAGAGAATTTGGAGCACAAAACGAATATCTACCTCAAATTATTTATGATATTTATCAAGGTAATGTTGAGGCAAGTTATGAAAACTCATTAGCGGTCGATGTAGGTAGAATCGTAGTCAATAAAAGAACGATGCTATATGATATTGAAGAATATATAACACCAGTGTATTTAGAAGGAAGTGGTGAAGTCACTATTACTTATTTAAACACTCCTGATGTTAATTTTGATATTATCTGTTATGAAGATGGTCTACTTCAAATCCCTCAATTTTATTATGATGGTTATAACGCTATTGCAAGATTTGATGATGGTACAACTCAAAAACTAGAAATAAGTAATGTTGATGGACTTGTCGCTATAAGTGTTATTGAGGGTGAATACACCTTAGAAATCACCTATCCAGGATCAACATTAAAAAATGTTGGATGGGGTGTTTTATGTGTTTCTATTGTAGGCGTAATATCTTTTGGAATATATGGAATTATATATGATAAAAAATCTAAAAAAAGTAAAGATTTGCAATAATTTTTATAAGATTTGTAAAGATATACCATAATTCAAGGTGATGAGTTCAGTTATCTTAAATAATGAATGAAGAGGGGGATGATCAACTGGATTTGTACATAACTCAATACAAGAGCTCGATATATAAACTTTGAATAAGCGTATCGATGTTGAAAGCGTTGGTAGGATATAAAAAACCAGTATTTGATATAATCCAAGTAAAAAACTATAATGTAAGTGTAGGAATGAAGCAGATAGTTTCAATTTCCACACCTACATTTTTTATTTTAAAAGGAGAATTAATCATGAAAGAAAAAGATTTTAAACAGATCTTCCCATTGGGTGAAAAAAATGATGCATATGCACAATATTTTGTTGGACAGAGTTATTTGTCCATGTTAACAACAGAAAGAGTTGCAATTGCAAATGTAACTTTTGAGCCAGGATGTAGGAATAACTGGCATATTCATCACAAAGGCGGACAGATTTTACTTTGCACTGCTGGACGTGGATATTATCAGGAGTGGGGAAAAAAGGCTCAGGAAATGAAGCCTGGTGATGTTATAAATATCCCGCCAGAAGTGAAGCATTGGCATGGAGCTGCCCCTGATAGCTGGTTTTCTCATTTGGCGGTGGAGGTCCCCGCAGAAGGAAGTTCTAATGAATGGTTAGAACCAGTGAATGAAGAAGAATATAGCAAGTTAAAGTAAGGAGATAGATTATGAAAAAGGTAACAGCGGGCAGAGATGCCCTGGGTGATTTTGCACCAAAATTTGCACAACTTAACGATGATGTTTTATTTGGAGAAGTGTGGTCACGTGAGGATAAGCTACCTGCAAGAGATAGAAGCATTGTCACAGTAACAGCACTTATGGCTAGCGGTATTCTAGATAGCTCACTAAAATTCCATATCGGCGAAGCAAAAAATAATGGTGTTACAAAAGAAGAAATGGCCGAAATTTTAACACACGCAGCCTTTTATGCAGGCTGGCCAAAGGCGTGGGCAGCGTTTCGGATGGCAAAAGAGATTTATCAAGATTAATAAGTCAAAAATCATTTTGGAAATTTTAAAAGTATTCAAGTAGAAACTTTTATAAGGATAATATAATAGAAAAAGACAAGTGCTGTGAAAGAAAATGTGCTTGTCTTTTTTAATTCATCACTTGATACTGTAACAAAGATTTAATCTATATTTGTTAATTCATAATCAATATTAATATTCATTATTAAAGTAATCGCAGGATTATTATTTTCATCTACTTCTGCAGTAAACATTTTATTAGAATAAGTAAGTAACATACCATATTCATCCACTGTATATGAATAACCAATATAAGTTTCATCTACAGATATATAATATTCTTCTTGAAGATATGTTAATGTATTATCTTCATTAATAGTCATATTCATATAATATGAATCTTTCATATAATCTAAAGTATCTCCATAATACATTCCATTAACATATAATCCTTGGTTTTCTTCACCAAAAAAAGATTCTACAAAGATGGAATAGATATAATCTGCAGACACTATATCATCAGTTAAGACACTTTCACTTCCATCAGATAAATAATCTATATCTTGATAGTGGTATCTAACTTCTTCACTATCTTCCACAAGTGTAACTGATTGAATATTAGACACTATATCATTAACAGAATAATATCCAAAAAAGGTTTGATCTACTAGGCTATAATAATTATTACTATCATAATAATCATAAGTAAAAGTACCAATATTATAGCCTTCTATTTCACCATATTCGTAATATGTAATATCAAACTCTAATACACCTTTTAAATGTGTTCTAATGGCACTAGAAAAAGACATATTATCTAAATATAAGGTTAATTCTTCAGGAACATTAGGATTACTACAAGATGTAGTGCTTAATGAGATTAATGATAAAAATAATAATTTATAAAAATTATTAATCTTCTTCTGCATAGTAAGAATAATGATAATCTCCATAAGCAGATTTACCTTCTGCTTGATATTGTAAAGGTACAAATGCTTCTCTAATTAAATAGCCGTTTTCATCATATTCTAAAGCTATATCTGCTTTTATTGACATATAAATAGCAGTGGATTCATCAATAAATCCATAGAAGTTAGCGGCCTTATTTGTAGATGCCGCATAAAAGATGATATGGCCATCAGAAGTTCTTCCAATACTTAAATCATAATCTGATCCAGTATTAGCACTTACTAAAGCATATTTAATTGTGTAATATTGTGAAGTTGAACTTAAAGTACCATCTGAACTAGTTACATAAAAATTAGTGTAATCTAGATGTAGAGGCACTCGTAACATGATAGATGAATTAGCATATCGAGATGCCATAGCATAAACATATCTAGCACCTGTGGTAGTATAAGAGCCATATACAAATATTTCTATTTCTTCACCTTCATCATTAGTGTGATTATAAATTAAAGTATAATAATCTTCTTGCCATTCCCAAACAAATTCATCTGATGAATAAGTTGGTCTATATGTAATGCCATCAATAGATAAAGCTAAATAATCACCTAAATTAGCCCTTACGGTAGATTTATCTTCATTAACTTGAATAGTTAATTTATTATCTTCTAATACGTTAATTTTAAACGCTAAGATGTTTGTAGCTTCTCTAGAAGCTGTAAGAGCACCATCAGTTTGATAAGCACCAGTTAAAAAAGTAAAACCTAAATAACGATCATTATCAAATTCAGCCCCTAAATAATAATCTGTATCAGGATCAATAGTGGATAAATCTTCAACCATGGAATAAGTCTCACTATCTTCATCATATTGAATAATACGTAGTGCTAAATAAGTTGTGTCTTCTAACATGTATGGAGTTTGATAGACAGTTGTTGTGCCAGTAATTGGACCATCTTCAGATCCTTCTAGATGATTATATTCATCCGAAGTTTGAACTTGAAAATAGGTATAACCAGTGTATTGTACTTCATTTAGTTCAACATTTGAACTTCCTAAATATTGGACTATATCCTCTGGATCATCAATAGTTTCTACAACTTGATTAACGATTTCTCCATAAGCAAGACCTCCACCAGGATTACATCCACTTAATACTAATAAAGGAATAAGTAATAAAGGTACGTATTTAAATTTCATATTCTTTTTCCTCCTTTTTAATAATCTTTATACTAAGCGGATATTTAAGCTATTTTCATAAATCTCAACTTTATTAAAGTCGATATCAAAATTAATAGTGGATCCCTCTTTTAAAGGTTTATCACTTAATAAATATAAATATCTTTCAACACCTTCACTATCCACGAAGTGGACCTTATAATATTTAGAATCAACATAGTCTTCTAACCCCACAACTGTGCCAGATAATTGACCATTATCTGAAATAATATAGGCATCATGAGGAACTTCTAAACGATATTTTTTAGTAAAGACTCTACTACCTAAACCTTGAATAATCTTATTAGAGATATTATTAGGTAGCATATAAGGTACTTCATTAACAGTCATAAAGAATAATAATGATGAATGTCTTTCTTCATAATTTAATTTAGCTTGTAAAACACTATTTTTCTTATTAAAGTCTTTAGTTTCTTTTGCTAATGGATCTTTATAATATCTATTTAAAGCTATAAATTCTTTAATCGTGGATTTTACATTAAATCTAATTCTAGAATTTTCACTAGTTAAAGAAGACATATTCATATCAAAATCTTGTTGAATTGTTTGTCTTTTTGAAGTAATTTCACCAAGTTTTTCAGCTGGTAAAGTTTCTTTAAAGATATCGTGATCCGCTTTTCGTGCGGCACGTGTTGTTTTATCTTTATTTAATCTTTTAGATAATTGATAATCTTCATTTTCTTCTTTTTTACGTCTAGCAAATTCTTCATTTACTTCTTTAGTAGCTTGTTTTAAATCTGCTTTATATTTAGCTTTTAAAGTAGCTTTTTTAACTTTATAAATAGGTTTTGAAACTTTATATTCATAAATCGCTCTTTGAGTGTCTTCATCTTTTCTAAATAAGACTTCAAGACCTTTAACTACTTCATCATTATAGTCATAT
>CAYSPV010000017.1:1693-18427 GCA_964433025.1 uncultured Staphylococcaceae bacterium | reverse complement strand
ACATTAATATAAATTGTCTCAGAACACGCTCGTAGAGAGTTATACACTGTTGTACCATTTAAGGTTACTGTAATTGGTTCATTATCACTAGGTAATGAATTAATAGTTAAAGTGCTATTAGTGTAATCTACAGCAGCGTTACTTGAATAACAAGTTAAATAGAAATTTGCACTTTCACTTGTTTCTAGATTTAATAAATCTATATCAAATTCTAATACATCACCTATACTGACTTGATAATACACATTACCATTAGAAACTGTATATTCTAAAGATGTAGAATTAACACTTATATCATAATCTAAGAATGGTAAAGCACATGTTGGAAGACTTACAAATTTAGAGATTATATCATTTGATAAATAGTTATTTAATAATTCAGATTGTCTAGTTAAATATGTAGTGTCATTTTTAGCTAAATAAACACTTGAATTATAATCATCTTCAAATAATGCACTTAATTCATCAATTTGATCATTTAGATCTGTGTATTGATTATAGTCAGATAGATCATTATTTAATTGATTATATAAATCATCAAAATAAGTAGAGCTTAAATCTTCTTCTTTGTATAAAGAAATGGTTATAAAGTCATAGTCTTTATTAACATAACTAAATGTTGAATAATCAATTGTTTGAGTTTGAGCATTAACTACAAGTTCTAAACCTGAAAATGTATCATTTTCATCATAAACAAATTCTAAATAAATCTCATTTATAGATTCAGGGAAGAAATAAGAAATCATAGATGCATAATCACTTAAATCACCACTTAATAAACCCGGAATAGTTTCATCTCTTAATACTTCATAGTATTGATTTACTACTGGCATAAGTGATTCATTAATAGATATTTTATTTTCTTCATAAGTAAGAACACTGTTTAAGAGGGTTAGACTTGTAATATCTAGACCGCTGTCGTCGCTAAGTAAAGAGACAAGTGTTGGAAGAAGTGGTGTTAATATGCCACCCAAAGAAGAAACAGTGTTCCCTAACACTTCAAATATATTTTGGCTAGTATAACCAGTAATTAAATAATTAGATTCATCTCTAGGAGCATAACTACTATAAGTAGTTATTACATCTAATGAAGAATCTAAATAAATATCTAACGATTTAGCGTCACTATCAAAAACAGGTAATTCAGTAAATATTTTATTAAATAAGACTCCATAGACTAAGGAGTAGATAAAACTTTTACCCCAAGAACTATCAGAATTATCTCTAGATTCTTTAAAATCTAGATTTAAATGTAAATTAAAATCATCGCTATTTTGTATATCTAAATCTAAAGGAATTAAAAATTGACCAGTCGTGGAAAATAAAGATCCTTCAAATTCTAATTCCACATTACCAGAAAATTTAACTCCATTTTCATAATCATAACCTGTATAAGAATCAATCATATCACTGACATATGTAGGAGTGACATAGACTAAAATATCTTCAGATATACTTTGATCATATAAAGAAGTAATAGATACAACACCAAATCCAGGGTTATTGCCTGTAATAGTGCCGTTTTGATCTACACTTACAATTGTTTCATCGTTAGATTCGTATAGGACATTGTTAGATGGTCCATAGATAACTGCATCTAATGTTTTAGATTCATTTATAGTTACTCTTTGTATGGTATCTACCTCAATTTTAGTTTGACCATAAGTAGTGGTATCAACCACAAAATTAGCGTCTACAACATAAGTAGTTTGAGTAGCTATAAAGCTATATGGAGAAGATAATATCTCACCATTTAAAGTAACATTTTCAGTAGTGTAACCCCTATCAGGTTCTACGATTAAAGTAACTTCAGTATTTAAACTAACAACATTAGTGCCAGTTGATAAACTGACCCTTCCATTAGTGATTCCCTCACTAATAATAATTGTTGAACTTCGTTCAACTTCTTCACTAGAAGATGTGATATTTGAATCACATGAAGTAAGACCTACACTAGATAAGACAAGTGTTGAGGCCATTAAACATAAATATATTTTTTTCATAATTCCACCTCGGGCTTATGATAATTCATGTATAAAAAATAATCAACAAAAATATAAAAAGTGTTGTTTATCTGAGACAAAACGCTATAATTTATCTCATGAAAAGGTCTAAAATTTTCTTTTTACTAACATCTATCTTATTATTAACTTCCTGCAGTAACAGTGCTTCTTCATATACCTATAAAGATATTAATTTAACTGTTAATAATAATGATAGTTATGGTCTTATTGAATTTGATAGTGACTCCTATGTCGTAGGAGAGACCCTAACCTTTACTATTAAAGAAATCACAAGTGATTATGATTTATCATATATAGAAATAAACAATCAAAAATATATCACTAATAATGATAATTATTTTAGTTTTGAAATAACGGATGTAGATGTAAATATAACCACTTATTATATTAAAAGTGAATTATCAAATGATTTTGTGGATGTTAATTTCACAAGCAATGAAAATATATCATTTACATGTAATGATTATGTATATTCTAATAAGGTTTATTTAAATGATTTTGTATCATTTAATTTATCACTTAATAATAATTCTTCCCTTGGAAGATTATATTTAAATGATGAATATATCATCTCATTAAATAAATCTGATACATATAATTTTAAAGCTATGTTTTCTATTAATAATATAACTGCAATTACATTATCAAATGGTGAATCAAATTCAGAAGTTTATATTAATTTTATTAACTATGTTAATAATAGAGATTTAAGTGAAATAGATTTTTCTAGTGATGAGACATTAGCAAACTTTAAAGTAATAGACTTAGCCTATATTGCTTTTTATATGATAGACAATACTGATTTATATATTTATTCATATAATCAAGCTATATCTAATGCTTTATTTATTTCAAATGAACAAAACACTTGTAGTTTATTTATTCAAAATAATTCAAATATCTTTAAAGAAGATATCGCAGTGGGCGACAACTTAAAAATGGCCCAAAGATTTATATATGATGGAAATAATATTAATCATTATCTTGTAAGTGGTGACAGTGTGAATTCCAACATGTCTGCATCATATGATTCAAATGATTATGATACTTATACTTATGATTCATATTTAGAATATTTTGGTATTAATATAGATACGATTTTTAAATATGATTTATCTAGTTATTATCAAATTGATGAAACACAAACAATAGAAGATATGGAATTTGATTCATCAATTGTTAAGACCGCTGAAGGATATCAAATCAATTTAAATTTAGATCCTCAAAGTGCGTATGATTATTCTAAATATATGATAACCACTACTAACTTTGATGGTGCACCCTCCATATCATATCAAAATGATTATCCTAGTTTTGAGGCTATTGGAATAAGTATATTATTAGATGAATATTTAAGACCTCTTGAACTAATATCAAGAGAAACATATACAGTGCATGCTTTAATTGATGTAGAAACTCATTCAGCATCAAAATCAATATTTTATTATGAATCTTTAGAATTCCCTGCATTAGAAAATAAGATTAATTATGATCATATCTATGGTCAAACTAACTTTTAATTATTATTAAAATTATTGTTGTTGTTATTGTTTGAATTATCTAAAACATTATTAGGATTAATGTTTAAATTTTGATTATTTAATTGGGGATTTGCAGTGTTATTTAAATTATTTGTAGGTAAATTATTTAAATTATTTGGTTGATTAAATGTATTAAATATTTGATTTATACGAGCTTGATTAATAGCCTGTTGATTAGCTCTAACTTGTTCCATATTTTCTTGATTTAAATTATAGTTTTCTAAATTTTTAACATAGATAGAATTGCTTAATTGATACATTTTAATAGTTCTTGCTATAAGGGCTTGTAAGTTGAATAGGTACCAGATGATGCCCACTAAAAAGATTGGGGCAAAAAAGTATGACCAAATAGCCTCTACTTCAAAATGTGGTGAATTTAATAAAGGAGGCCAATCAATCATAATTTCAAATAAACCAAAAAATGAGGCTTTTTCTGCTCCATCAAAATCCCATAAGAAAAATAAAGTAGTGAATCCTTGTTTTTCATAATCAAAGATATTGTAGTTAAAATCATTTAAGCTCTCAGCGATTAATAATAAGATAAAATCAAACACTAAGATAAGAAGTGGAATCCAAGTAGTTTTAAAAAAGTATCGCCAATTTTTCTTTCTAGCTACTTTTAAAAATCCTTTTCTATCACTTACTACTCGAGTAACCACAATATCATGCATTAAGGTATCCATTCTTCTACCTTGGCTTTTCATAATTCTTGATATTAATAAACCAATATAACCTACAACCACAAAAAGGAATATTAATAAAAAGCATAAAGCGATTAATATTCTTTTATCAGTTTCAGATAAAGCAAATAAGATCGTGTTATTTATCATCGCTAAAACCCTCTATGGTTACACCTGATTCATAATCATCTTGATAATCTATTTCATCATCTTGTATTTCAAAAAATGGTTTTTGACTTTCTTGTATAGATATTTCTTCAATTTTATCATTATCTAATTTTAATTCTTCTTGAATGTTTTTAATTTGAGGAGATTCTCTTTTATAAGGAATTTCATCTTCACTTATTGGAGCTTCTGTTGGTTCTAAAATGTCCACGGTAGTTTCTTCTGGTGGTTCAGGAAGAATTTCTTGTTCTTTTTTTATTATTTCTTCTTTTTTAGTTTCATCTTGTGTTAATTGAACATAAACAGGAGCTTGAGGTTGTTCACTTACTACTTCTTTTTGTATAACAGGAATAGGTGTATTTTGTTGTTGTTCTTGTTGAGCTTTTTGAAGAGCGCCTATTGGATCCATTAATAAATCTAAGCGTTTTTTAGCTTCTATATCTTCTGGCATATCACCTACAATAGATTCACCTTTAAAAAATAAAATAAGACCTTTAATAGATAAAATAACAAATGAAAACAAGCTAATTACAAAATATATAGCAAGCCCTACAATCAGTAGGGGAAGTGTAATTACATATAATATACCTTTTAAAAATGTCTTAAAAAAATTTGCCATATGCGTTATGAATTTATTTTATCTTTTTTTAGTCTTATTAACAATTGATAGTTAATAAGATAATCAAATATTATACAGATGGTAAAACCATTTAAAGTAAGCAAAGATTTAGAAGATTCCATATATTGATATAAGCTTAAAAATAAGAATATATTAATAAAAACAATTACCCCATAAGTGATTATGTATATCTTTGGATTTGTTTTAAATCTTATCACTAAATAATCAATAAAATATATTAATCCAATAATCATTACTAAATAGGCCCACTCTAAAGCATAAACACTTAATATACCCTGTAATATAAGCATAATCGTACCAACGATTATATTTATATAAATAAGTCTATCGCTTTTATCTACTTCATATTTAAACTTCTTTAATTCATCTTTAATAATGATATAGGTTAAAAATGATTGAAGTAGTGAATATAGATATAGAAGTAGAGGCACAAGCAGATAAAAATATTGGTTATTTTCTGCCTTTAGTAGCGATTGTAAAATCGCGATTATATCTTGATTATAATAAAACCTAATAAAAGGAATAGATAAGTAGTTAAAGGCAAGATTTACTAAACTAACTGCGACCACTAGATATACTGCGCGCATTTTTAAATTGATTAGGAACGCCATTACAAATCCACTTATTAAGGCAGGAAATACATAAAATATAGTGTTTACAGGATCATATATAGTAACTAAAAAACATAAAGCTAAACTACATATTAAATACAAAGGAAAATATCTTTTTTTACAATATAGACCCACGAGTAGTGATGTAAGTGGTAATACTAATACAAGTATTATGGCTAAATACCAAACAAAACAAATAAGCAAAGCAAAAATAACATTTATCGCACTCATAAGGGCCATAAATGTCATGTTTTGAATTAATGTTTCTTTTTTATTAAAAAAATTCATATCTAAATTTTAACATTTTTTTAGTCATTTCATATTTTTTTGACTATTAGTAATTATGAAAGCTATATTTACTTTATTATCTTTAACTTTATTAAGTATTAATTCCTGTCAGATATCTCAAAATAATGATACATATTCAACATATGATTATGATCTAGTAAATGATAAACATATCAACTATGAAGACATATTTAATATAAATATGAATCATTATTTTGTTTATATATATTCTAAAACTTGCTTTTATTGTATCTCTATTAAAGATGAAATTATACATATCGGGTTAAATAATGATGACATCTTTTTTATTGAATACAATGAATCAATTCCCATTAATGAAGATATTGATTCTACAATCGGGGTAAGCAGTGTGGATGATTTATTTATTATTGGGACTCCTACATTAATTGAAATAGTAGGTGGAAAGGTGGTGGTTAATACTTATAGTAAAGATTTAATTTTGTCCCTGCTCGCTTGATTTATTTTTTAATCCTATTTTTAATTTGATGACTCGATAAAGTAATACACTTGCGATTATATAAATTAAGCCCCCAGCGATAACCCCACTTATAGCCATAAAATATGAATCATAAATATCCATAAAAACAAGCAAAGAGCTTTCTGCATTTATAATAATTACGATGCTGTTAGATAAATTTATAGATCTTAAGGAATAATTTAAAATCTCTTTTTGCTTTCTTTCCATATTAAAATTACGCATAGCAAAGATAAATTCAACAATTGAGAATATAACAATTGCCATAGATATTATAAAGCCACGATTAGTGACATCTTCATCTACAAAAAATAATCTAGACATATAAATTATATAGCTTATAGCTATACCAATTAATAAAAGTCCCATTATAAGCGCGATATTGAGTTTACGTTTTTGACTTTGATCTTTACGATTTTTTAAAAACATCGTTTTAGCAATAGCCACATATAAAGTTAAAATACCACTTATAAAAATAAAGTATGCTTGGGTATAAATACCCATGACTAACTTAGCTATAGACCAGATATAGTTATAGACTACTGTTATATAGGTCGTAAAGACCAATCTTCGACGTTTTCTTCCTACTTCTTTACTTGCTTCCATAAAATTGCACTATATTTTATCATAAATTAATATAATTTATGCTACATTTATACAATAATGTGTCTCATTTATTGATATTAAAGCTATATTAAATTTTTGTACATTATGTCTTAGTCTAATTGAATAATAGTGTATTTTTTGCTATTATATTGCTTGTGCAATATATGGAATATCAAAGACTTTTAAATGACAAACAATATGAGGCTGTATCTACTAAAAGTCAACATGTAAGAATCGTAGCAGGTGCAGGAAGTGGTAAGACTAGAGTCTTAACTTATCGTATAGCCTATTTAATGGATCGCCTTTTTGTTACACCAGATAAAATACTTGCCTTCACTTTTACAAATAAAGTGGCAAAAGAAATGCATGATCGAGTAGTGAATCTATTAGGTTTTGATTATTCAGATTTAAAAATTAAAACATTCCATTCATTTGCAGCCTATTTTTTACGTTTAGAAATCCATAATATTGATTTTCCATCTACTTTTACGATATTAGATGAAGATGAATCTCTAACAATTATTAAGGACTGCGCTTTATCTTTAGGGTATTCTAAAAAAGATGAAATAATTAAAAAGGCATATAATTTTATTTCAAGTTGTAAATTAGAAGAAAAATATCCCGCAGATGTTGTTATTAAAAGTTCATTTAAACAAGATAAAGACTTATTAAAAATATATGAATTATATGAAGAGCATAAAGATAAAATGTATGCTTTAGATTTTGATGATTTATTACTTAATACAATCTATATTTTAAAAACATTTCCTCGTGTTAGATATAAATGGCAAGATAAATTTGATCATATCCTAGTGGATGAATTTCAAGACACGAATGATACAGAATTTAATATGATTAGATTACTTAAAAAAGAAGACACTTCTTTATATGTCGTTGGTGATCCTGATCAAACTATTTATACTTGGAGAGGGGCTAATCAAGACATTATTTTAAGATTAGAATCTCAATATCCAGATATAGAAACTATAATTTTAAATGAAAATTATAGATCCACTCAAAAGATATTAAGTAGCGCGAATAGTTTAATTAGTTATAATCGTTTAAGAATTAAAAAAGATTTATTTACTAGAGCTTCTGCAGGAGATGCAATTGTGTGCAGAGGTTTTAATGATTTTAGAAGTGAAGCAAATTATGCGATTAAAGAGATATTAAGATTAAAAGCTTCTAATAGATATTCTTATAGTGATTTTGTCATTTTATATCGTAGTAGTTATGTCTCACAAGATTTTGAAAAAGCTTTAGTAGCATCTAAAATACCTTATCGTATTTATGGTGGTATTAAATTTTATCAAAGAAAAGAAATTAAAGATGTATTAGCCTATATGCGGGTGATCGCTAATGAAAATGATGACAGTGCTTTTGAAAGAATAATAAACGCTCCTAAAAGAGGAGTGGGTGAAACAAGTATTGCTAAATTAAAACATGAAGCCTCTGTTTGTAATTTATCTTTATATCAATACATCAACAGCGAACATTTCGATAACACGGAACTAAATAAAAAAGCTATAGATTCATTAAAAACACTTGTAGCAAGATTAAACATCTTAAAAAAAGATCTTAATGAAAATATGGAAGCATATTCCACACTTATTGAAACGACCTTATCTGATGTTGGATATTATAATGAATTAAAAAATCTAGATGATGGTGAAGAAAGAATGGAAAATGTTAAACAACTTTTCCAAGATATGCGTATTTATTTAAGAAGTAATCCTGATTCTAAATTTTCTGATTATTTACAAGATACAGCTTTATTGAGCGCTCAAGATGATATTGAAGATGGTGATTATGTAACATTAATGACCGCTCATACAGCTAAAGGATTAGAATATCCTGTTGTTTTTGTAGTTAGATTTAATGAAGGAATATTCCCTCATATTAAAGCCTTTAGTGAAGGTGAAAAAGGTTTAGAAGAAGAAAGAAGATTAGCCTATGTAGCTTTTACAAGAGCTAAAGAAAGATTATATGTAACTTATGTTAATGGTGCTTATTCTTATACAGTTAGAACCGAATTAGCGCCTTCCCAATTTATCAAACAAGCTAAAATTAGTATTTCTAATGAACCAGTTAAACGTTCATATTCATTTTCAAAAGAAGATGATATGTTTTATGTTAATTATCATTCACCTTATAAAAATAAAAGATATGAAAATGAAGAACCTTATAAAGAAATAGAACCTGAAACAAATGATATTGTTTGGAAAGTGGGAGATATGTTAGAACATAAAACATTTGGAAAAGGAATCGTAGTAAGTGATGATGGTGATGGTATTATTACTGTTAATTTTGAAAATCATGGTTTAAAATCACTTATGGGTAATCATAAATTTTTAAAAAAAATTTAATAGAGGTAGATTATGTCAGATTTAAAACAAAGAGTTAAAGAGTTATATGACTTATTAGAAAAATATAATTATGAATATTATGTTTTAGATAATCCTAGTGTTTCTGATGCTGAATATGATCGTTTAATGCAAGAATTAATTCTAATAGAAGAACAACATCCAGAATTTAAAAGTAATATTTCTCCTACACAACGTGTAGGTGGACAGGTCCAAAGTGAATTTAAAAAGATTGCTCATAAAAGAATGATGTTATCTTTAGCTAATGCTTTTAATGAAGATGATTTATATGATTTTGATCGTAAAGTAAAAGAAGTAACAGGATTAAATAAAGTCACCTATATGGCAGAGCTTAAAATAGATGGTTTAGGTATGTCTTTAATCTATCATAAGAATTTGTTATACGCAGTGACTAGAGGTGATGGAAATGTTGGTGAAGATGTCACTAGTAATGTAATTACTATCCATAGCATTCCATTAAGTATAGATTGTGATGATGATTTTGAAATACGGGGTGAAGTTTATATGCCTAAAAAATCATTAGAACAATTAAATGCAAAAAGAAAAGAAACTGGTGAACCCTTATTTGCAAATGCTAGAAACGCTGCTGCGGGTTCTATTAGAAATTTAGATTCAAAAATTGCGGCTTCAAGAAAACTAGAAGCTTTTTGGTATTATTTTGTTAATGCTTCTGATTTTAATATCCGTTATCATAGTGAAGCTTTAAAATACGCAGATAAATTGGGTTTTAGAACTAATAAAGAAAGAAGACTATGTAATGGTATTGAAGAAGTCTTTGATTACATCAAAGAATACACTAATAAGAGATCTTCATTAGATTATGATATTGATGGAATTGTTATTAAAGTAGATGATATGTCTTTATATGATAAATTAGGCTATACATCTAAAACTCCTAGATGGGCAATAGCGTACAAATTCCCACCTGAAGAAGTAACTACGAAATTGAAAGATATTATCTTTACTGTAGGAAGAACAGGAAAGATTACTCCTAATGCAGTATTAGAGCCTGTAAGAGTCGCGGGTTCTCTAATCCAAAGAGCGACTCTTCACAACGAAGACTTTATCAAAGATAAAGATTTAATGATTAATGATTATGTTTATCTAAGAAAAGCAGGAGATGTTATACCTGAAGTAGTTAAAGTAGATAAATCTAGAAGAGATGGAACTCAAATTAAATTTGAAATGATAAAAGAATGCCCAATATGTCATGGACCACTTACTAAAGTAGATGCAATGCATTATTGTTTAAATCCTAATTGTGACGCAAAACAAATTGAATCAATGATTCATTTTGCTAGTAGAGGTGCTATGGATATTGAAGGAATGGGCGAGAAAGTCGTAGAACAATTCTTTAATCAAGGATTTTTCCATTCTATAGATGAAATATATGATTTAAGTCAATATCGACAAGACATTATATCTTTAGATGGTTGGCAATCTAAGTCTGTAGATAATTTAATAAATGCAATTGAAAAATCTAAATCTAATTCTTTGGAAAGATTATTAACAGGATTAGGCATTAAAGAAGTAGGAGAAAAAATGGCTAAAACCCTAGCGTCTAAATTCCTTTCCTTAGATGCATTAATGTCTACAAGTGAAGAAAAATTATTAGAAATTAATGATATTGGTCCAATCGTAGCAAAAAGCATTTATAATTATTTTCAAAATGAAAATAACAGGAATATGATTGAAAAATTAAGAGCAAAAGGTATTAATTTTAATTATTTAGGCTCTACAATTATTGCTTCTAATTCCTATTTCAGCGGTAAAACTTGTGTTTTAACTGGCACTCTTTCATCTATGTCTAGAAATGAAGCCACTAAGATATTAGAAGATTTAGGCTCTAAAGTTACTTCATCAGTGTCTAGATCTACTGATGTAGTTATCGCAGGTGTTGAAGCTGGATCTAAATTAGATAAAGCTAGACAATTAAATATCAATGTTATAGATGAAGCAACATTTTTAGAATTAATTAAATAAATTTTATTTAAAAATTATTTAAACAATATTAATATTTAATAAGACAAGGAGGTCAATATGGAAAAAGTTACATTAGAAATATTAAAAAAAGCTGCGAATAACTTATTATTTGATATGTCTTTTGAACAATATCAAACTCTTTTAAATGAATTTGATATTATCCAACAACAAATGCAAATTATTGGAAAACTTAAAAATATTGATGATGTATCTCCAATGATTTTTCCTTTTGATGTATCAATTAGCTATCTAAGAGAAGATATTGCAAAGACTCCATTAAGTCAACAAGATGCTTTAAGGAACGCTCATGATGTAGTTCTTGGTCAAATTAAATTACCAAAGGTGGTGCACTAAGATGTCTTATTTAGATTTGACTATTCAAGAAATACATATAGCGTTAGTAAATAAGCAAGTAACTCCTTTGGAGTTAACAAAAGAAGCTATTAAAAGGGCAAAAGAAGACACTAATAATTGTTTTGAATATATTTGTGAAAAAGAAGCTTTAAAAAAAGCTAATAAATTAAAAGAACCTACTTCTAATTTATTTTGGGGTATTCCTTATGTTTTAAAAGATAATTTTTCCACTAAAGATATACCAACAACAGCATCAAGTAATATCTTAAATGGCTATATTCCTTTATTTGATGCAACAGTAGCGGTTAAATTAGAAGAAGCAGGTGCTATTTTAATTGGAAAAACAACTCTAGATGAACTTGCTATGGGTGGTACAGGTACAAGTGGCCATCTTGGCATCACATATAACCCCTATGATAAAGATAAAAGATATTTAGTAGGTGGATCTTCATGTGGAAGTGCTGCCGCAGTGGCCTCTAATATCGTCCCATTTTCTATAGGAAGTGATACTGGAGATTCAGTTAGAAAACCTGCTCATAATGTTGGACTTGTAGGTTATAAACCTACATGGGGATTAATTTCTAGATATGGTTTATTTCCTTTTGCCCCTTCTTTAGATCATGTTGGTTATTTTACAAGAAGTGTATATGATGCTGCTTGTTTATTATCTGTTTTAGCAGGTCATGATGAACATGATATGACTTCATCATATAAAGAAGTAATAGATTATGCTTTAGATATAGAAAAAGAAAACACTGATGTAAAAGTAGTGGTAATCAAAAACATCTATGATGAAATAGTTAATCCCGCTATTAAAGATAGTTTTGATAAATTAGTTAATGATTTAACAAATAAAGGATATAAAGTTGATTTTATTGATTTAGATAATGAAATATTATCGGCGATTTATCCTACTTATATTATCTTATCTTGTTGTGAAGCTACATCTAATAACGCTAATCTTGATGGTATTAAATTTGGTCCTAGATTTGAAGGTGATACTTATCAAGAAGTAATGAAAAAAGCTAGAACTGATGGTTTTTCTGAGTTAATTAAAAGAAGATTTGTTATTGGAAGTTATTCTTTATTAAAAGAAAATCAAAAAGAATTATATTTAAGAGCTAAAAAAGCAAGACATTTAATCGTAGATACTTTTAATAAAGTATTTGATAATTATGATTTTATTTTATGTCCTGCTTCTAAAGATATTGCCCCATTAGTGAATAACGCCTCAGATGCTTTAAGAAAAGAATATAAGGTAATAGATGATTATTTAGCCTTCTCCAACTTTGGTGGTTATCCTTCTATTACTATTCCTTTAGGAATAGATAATGTTAATAACAATATGCCTTATGGCATAAATATAAGCGCTAGACCATTTAATGATAAAGAGTTATTAAACTTTTCTTTAAGTCTAGAAAATATAACTAAATTAAAAAATTTAAGTATTAAAGGAGTTAATAAATAATATGTCTAATTTTGAGGCTGTTATTGGTTTAGAAATACATGTTGAGATGAAAACTAAATCTAAGATGTTTTCAGATGCTCCTGTTAGTTATGGTGCTTATCCTAATTGTGAAGTTACTTTATTAGATTTAGCTTTTCCAGGCACAATGCCTGTAGTAAATAAACAAGCTATTATTAATGGAATTAGAGTAGCACACGCTCTTAATATGGAAATAGATAATGAATTATGGTTTGATCGTAAAAACTATTTTTATGCTGATTTACCTAAAGGTTATCAAATTACTCAAAATGAAAGACCTATAGGTAAAAATGGATATTTAATTATTAAAACTAGTAATTATGAAAAGAAAATAAGAATTGAAAGAATCCATTTAGAAGAAGATACATGTAAACAATTACATTTTTCTGATTACACTCTTCTTGATTATAATCGAGCAGGTATTCCACTTGCAGAAATTGTTTCTTTACCCGATATGTCAAGTGGTGAAGAAGCGATGAAATATGTTGAAAAAATAAGAAGCATTGTTTCTTATTTAGATGTAAGTGATGGAAAGATGGAAGAAGGATCTTTAAGATGTGATGTTAATATCTCATTAAAAGAAAAAGGTTCTGATATATTAGGCACAAAAGTAGAAATTAAAAACTTAAATAGTATTTCTAATGTTAAAAACGCGATTGATTATGAAATTAAAAGACAAGAAGAAATATTACTTTCAGGAAACAAAGTAACTCAAGAAACAAGAAGATATGATGAAGCTAGTAAATCTACAGTCTTAATGAGAGTTAAAACAGATGCAGTGGATTATAAATATTTTACTGAACCTAATATTCCTCCAATTAAGTTAAGCAAAGAATTTATTGAAGACGCGATTAATACATCAAATGAACTAGCGGATTCTATTTTAGAGCGTTATTTAAAATTAGGATTAAATGAAAAGACTGCTTCCGTTTTAGTGGCCAACAGAAAAACTTCAAATTATTTTGATGAGGCTATTAAAAATGAAGTAGATCCAATACTTTTAGCCAATTGGCTAATCGTGGATGTTCAAGCTTATTTAAATAAAGAAGAAATTGAAATAGATAAATTTCCTATATCAAGTAAAAGACTATGTGAGTTAATTAATCTAATCTCAAATAAAACAATCTCAAATAAACAAGCTAGAGATGTCTTTAATAAAATGTTAGATGATGATAAAACATCCCCTAAAGACATCGCAGATAGTTTAGGATTAATTCAAATATCTGATACTTCTAAATTAGAAGATATTGTAAAAGAAGTATTAAAAAATAATCAACAAAGTATTGTTGATTATAAAAATGGAAAAGATCGAGCTTTAGGCTATTTAGTGGGTCAAGTTTTAAAGGCTAGCAAAGGACAAGCTAATCCTACATTAGCTAAAGAAATTGTTTTAAAATTAATAAATAAGGAATAAATATTATGGCAATACTTGTTACTGGTGGATGTGGTTATATTGGAAGTCATACAATAATAAGACTAATAGAGCAAAATGAAGAAGTAATTATTGTAGATAATTTAATTAATTCTAAAATTGAAGTTTTAAATAGAATTGAAAAAATTACAGGTAAAAGACCTAAATTTTATCAAATATCTATTTTAGAAGAAGATAAATTAGAAGAAGTTTTTAAAAATGAAAATATTGAATCTATTATCCATTTTGCAGGTCTTAAATCAGTAAAAGAATCTGTAGAAAAACCAGATCTATATTATTTAAATAATGTTGAAGGTTCTAAAATATTATTTAATCTGATGATTAAATATCATGTTAAAAATATTGTATTTTCTTCTTCTGCAACAGTGTATGGCAAACCTAAATCTGTACCTATTAAAGAAGATGCAGAAGTAGGAAAATGTTTTAATCCTTATGGGGACACTAAATACCAGATTGAATTAATCTTAATAGATTTAGCTAAACAATATGATTGGTTAAATGTTATTATCTTAAGATATTTTAATCCAATAGGCGCGCATCAATCAGGTTTAATAGGAGAAGATCCTAATGGTATACCAAATAATCTAATGCCTTATATTTCTCAAGTAGCAGTGGGCAAACTATCTTATTTAAACGTATATGGTGATGACTATAATACTCATGATGGGACAGGGGTTAGAGACTATATTCATGTCTTAGATTTAGCTAAAGGCCATATCTTAGCGCTATCCACTTTAAAAAACAGTGCGGGTCTACACATCTATAATCTTGGTAGAGGTGAAGGTGTATCAGTATTAGATCTAGTAAACGCTTTTGAAAGTGTTAATAATATTAAAATAGCTTATAAGATTATGCCTAGAAGAGAAGGCGATATTGATGAATGTTATGCAGACGCTAGTAAGGCAAAAGTTGAATTAGGCTTTACATGTGATTATGATATAAAACAAGCCTGTAAAGATTCATATAATTGGCAAAAATTAAATCCTAATGGTTATAATTAATTAAGGAGGGAAACTTTATGACAATTAAAAGACAAAGAATCGAATTAGTGCCAAAAGACCATAACAATTTATATGGTTTATCTTGGACTAGTGATGCCAAAATTAAAGGCAACATCATCATTATTACTGGTATGGAAGAAACTTCATCTCGTTATGATGAATTTGCTAGATTTCTATGTCAAAACCACTACAATGTCTATTGTATAGACATGTATGGACAAGGTGAAAATGTAAATAAAGATTTATCTAATCGTGGTATTTGGCCTACAAGTGGCTTTAGAAAGATGGTTACCGCAGTGGATGATTTAGTTACTTTATTAAGACTATCAATGGTGCCTATTTATATCTTTGCACATTCTATGGGCTCTTTTATTTGCCAAGACTATATTCAACGTTTCCCAGACCATGTAAGTAAAGTTATCTTATGTGGAAGTGGTAGTAAAAACCCTGCAGCTTCTGCAGGCTTTCTACTTGCAAAAATGTTAGTTAAACCTAAAAATAGAGAAAAGAAAGCTACATTATTTAATAAATTAATGTTTGGTAATTTTAATAATAAAATTAAAAATCCAAGAACCGCTTATGATTGGCTTAGTAATGACACTGCAATCGTAGATAAATATGTGGAAGATCCATTATGTGGTTTTGGTCCTAATAATGGATTTTGCTATGAATTTTTAAAAGGTTTAAGACGTTTATATAAAGATAAATTCTTAAAGAAAATTAAAAAAGATTTAGATATATTTATTATTTCTGGTCAAGATGATCCTGTAGGAAATTATGGTAAAGCACCAGAAAAATTAAGGAAAATGTATGCTAAATATGATATTAAAAATGTAACAACCAAGGTATACCCTAATTGTCGACATGAAATCTTAAATGAATTAGAGCCAATTAAAAAAGAGGCTTATAACGATATATTAGAATTCTTTAACAAATAGTGGTATCAATCGATACCATTTATTTTGGCCTCCTAGTGTAACGGATAACACAACGATCTCCTAAATCGTAGAGTACGAGTTCGATTCTCGTGGAGGCCTCCATTT
>CAYSPV010000017.1:0-1593 GCA_964433025.1 uncultured Staphylococcaceae bacterium | reverse complement strand
ATATTAGAAGAAGGTGTTAATAAAAAAGATAATACCAAACGTTTAGAAGTTAGTTGGTTAAAAGAGTTTGTCGCTTTTGCTAATAGTTTTGGTGGTACGATTTATGTTGGTGTTAATGATAAAACACATGAAATATACGCTTTAGATCATCAAATCGTGGATAAAATTGTTTTAATGGTGCATAGATTAACTAAATTACATATTGAACCTAATATTAATTATCATATTTCTAAAATTGAAGTACCTAATACAAGTCCAATTAGATATATATTGAAAATATATATTGAAAAATCATCTAACCTTCCTGTTATTTTAAAATTTAATAATTCTAGTTCTGTTTATGTTAGACATTTTGGTTTAACTTCTTTAGCGACTGCAGAAGAAATAAGAGATTTAGTCATGAATAGTGAACAAATCTCTTTTGATAGACCTTTTACTGATAATAAATATGATCCTAATGATTTTAGTTATCTTTTAAATTACTATAAGCAAATATATGAAAAAGATTTAACTATTAAAGAATTAATATCAATTGGTTTTATTTCTGTTGATGAAAGACTTTCTAATGGTGCAGAACTATTTAAAGATAATTATCATGATGAAAAAACACTCGTAGAGTGTGTTCAATATTTAGGTGTTAGTAAAGGTGATAACATATTTTACGCTACAAAGACTATATGTAGTAATTTATTAGAAGAATTTAAACAAATACAAGAATTTGTTTTAACACGTTCTGCAGATGGTTTTATTAAAAAAGATGAAGGACAAGAAAGATTAATTTCTTATCCTTTAAGAGCGTTAAATGAAAGCATTGTAAATGCTTTAGTGCATAGAAATTATTTTATTAATGGTAGTCAAATAGAAATAAATCTTTATAAAGATAGATTAGAAATTGTTTCTCCTGGTTCTTTACCAGGCTCAAAACATTTAGATAAAGAAAAAGATTTAGCTTCTATTCCTCCTATTAGAAGAAATGAAGTTATATGCAACGTATTTTCATTATTAAAATTAATGGAAAAGAAGGGCAGTGGTTTTGATAAGATAAGTGAAGATTATCTTCCATATGGAAAACAATATTCTCCATATGTTACATCTTCTTCTAATTATTTTTCTTTAACATTACCAGATTTATCATTTAAAGGCGGTCCTGTTAGTTTAAACGTTGCTCCTAATGTCTATGTTGAGGGAACGATTAAAAATGGCAATAATATCAAGATATTATCTTATTGTTATAATGAGCCCAAAACTATCGTAGAAATTGCTAAATATCTTAATATAACACCATCAACATATTTTAGAAAAAATGTTATAGATAAGCTTGTAGAAGAGGGCTATTTATTAAGATATGAACAAAAGAAATCTAGTAAATATTATTCTAATCATAATCTAGTTTTTCCCTCTAATTAACACTACTTCATTATCAGTGAAGTAAATAGTGAAGTAGTAGTGAAGTTTTACTACACTTTCACTTCACTATCGATATTATTTATTAATTTTTTATTTTTTATATTAAAATAAAAGTAGTTTATTTTTGGAGGTTAATATGAAAGTTTTATTAGTAAATGGTTCCCCACATTTAAAAGGAACAACAGA
>CAYSPV010000016.1:0-21273 GCA_964433025.1 uncultured Staphylococcaceae bacterium | reverse complement strand
TGATCCTAACTATAATTCAAGTTATCCTTACGCAGTTTATCAAAGTGAATAATTAGTATAATTATTAACCTCTCTTTAAATTTTAGATGCAACAGGTTTAATAAGCGTTTATAATAATGACCTATTAAAACATATTTAGTTTAAAGGGAGGTTTTTTATGAAAAAATTAATCTTACTTGCTATATTAGGTTTAGCACTTACAGGTTGTGAAGTTGTAACTACTACCGACTCCTCTGAAAGCGATGATATTATAACAACCACAACAACATCAGAAGAAGATCCTACTACCACCACTAGTACTAGTGAGGATCCTATTGAAGATCCAATCGAAGATGTAGTAGAAGAACCTCATGAAGATCATGTTGATAGTGATGTATGGTCTGTTATCACTGATGAGACTACTACATTAAGTGATGGTAAATATTATTTAACAGAAAATGTTAATTCTATATCTAACTTAACAGTATCAGGTACTGTAACATTATGTTTAAACGGTAAAGTCTTATCTGGTAATGGACAAGGTTCTGTTATTACTGTAGAACAAGGATCAGATTTTACTATATCTGATTGTCAAGATGGTGCAGAAGGTGTTGAAAACACCTTATCACTCTATAGTGATGAATCTTATACCTATACTTATAACTCAGGTGTTATCACTGGTGGTGATTTCACCTTAAGTGGTGATGTATATGGTGGAGGCGCTATTCGTGCTGAATACGCTACTATTAGAATGAATAGTGGTGCGATTGGATTTAATCTATCTAGAGTAGCGGAATTAACATCTGGTGGTGCTTATGGTGGAGCTATTTATATGTATTACTGTACATTCATCATGAATGGCGGTGAAATTTCATATAATGAATCTTATGCTTCAGGTGGTGCGATCTATGCTGAACAATCACACCTTACAATTAATAACGCTAGAATTTTATATAATATTTCTTTACATGCAGGAAGTGCGATTTTCTTAGATTCTAATAGAGTAGAAGATTATACTTCTAGTATTACTATTAATAATTCTATAATTTCTGATAATTATGCTTGTACTTATGGTGCAATCGCTATTTTCTCTTCATCAAGAGATATTACAACATTAACTATTAATGATAGTGAATTTAATGATAATTATGCGATTAATGGTGGTGCTGCGATTTATACTTACTATACAACTGGCACAATTACTAATACTTCATTTAGTGATAATTCTGCCAATATTGCAGGCGGTGCTTTATATTTAGAAAGCTCTGCTTTTGATTTTTATGATATTACTTTAACTGGTAATTCTGCTTCTAGCGGTGGTGCAGTATATGGTCACTATGGAACAATAAACTTTTGGAGTGGTTCAGTAACTAATAATACCGCTACATCAACATTTGAAAGTCAATCTCCTACTGCAGGTGGTATACATGTTAATTATCGATGTGAGTTTAGTATGTATGGAGGTTATATTGGAGAAAATAATTCTCCTACTTGGGACAACAATTATGATTTATATGTTGGACCTCAAGCAATTATAAATATTTATGCTGGTGAAGTAAGTCAATATATATATGCCAAAGGCAGTACTGCTCCTCCTACTATTAATATTTATGGTGGTTATATTGGAGGTCTATATTTCTCTGAAGGTACAGTATATTTAACTATATATGCAGGATATTTTGGAATGAATATCGCTAACGAAGATTGGTCATCATATATAGTGGATGGTTCATATGCAACATATTTAACTAGAACCACAACTGATCCTAACTATAATTCAAGTTATCCATACGCTGTATATCAAAGCGAATAATTAATAATGTAATTTCAATAAAAAGCGGTGCAAAAACCCGCTTTTTTTGATGAATTTTATTCATTTATTAAATTCATAGAATTTATATCACCTTTTTATAATAAAAATGATAAAATTAATGTGCATAATAAAGTTGACTTTAACAATTTTATTAAAATAAATTCAACATTTTTTAAGGGAGATTTTTTATGAAAAAAAGTATTAGAGGTTTATTTATATTAACTATACTAAGCCTAACTCTTACAAGTTGTGATTTAATTAGATTTTCAACTGGTGACAACTCATCTAGCAGTGTTACAACAACAAGTGATGATATTACAACAACAACAAGTGAGGATCCAAATAATGGTGGAGGTTCCACTACAGAGACAAATGATGTTTCTGTTAGAAGTGTCTTAAGTCAATTACAAGAAACACCTTTTGCTTATAGTGGTTATATGTCTGCTACTATGGTTGAACAATCTACACAAGAAGTAGTGTATTACGAAGATGCTTATTATGAAGGTTATCTTAGTGAAGATACATATATTTCCATTACAAAAGATGCATCTGGTAATGAGATATCACATGTAGAATATTTTAAAGATCCAGATAATGGCGCGATAATAACTAAAAAATTAAATCCTATTACTAATGAAGTAGAATCTTCTCGTTATGGTAGTAGTAGATTTTCTTCTAGATATTATAATCCTTATAATTACGTAGATATTTCTATGGGCACTTTAACTGATGACAGTGTTGTTTTTGATTTAGACATGGATGCTGCTTTTGAGATATTTGATTTCTTTTTTGGTAATTCTGGTTATCCTGGAGCAGGTACACTTACAGTTTATATAGACACTACAAGTGGTGATATACAATCTGTTTGTTTTAAAACTGATACATTTAGTGAAGATACATATAATTATTGGGTTGAATTTACTTATAGTTATATAAGTTATGATGATATTGATACATATTGGACAGAACCTATAGAAGATGATGGTACCACTAGCGATCTTAGCGATATGTTTATTGAATTAGCAAAGGGTAATTATTCTGCTGAAATAACTATTGTGGATTTATATAGTGATGAAAACTTTTATTATGTAATATTAAAGATGACTGATGATATGATTATCATCGATGATTTTACTAACTTATATGGATACGCTAATGTTGAAAATGGTTATCAATCATTTTATGGTACAAGTGGTGAAACACAACTTATAAGTAATAGCAGCACCAAAGTAGGCAGTGTTAGTGATCTACAAACCCCATTTTCTATTAAATCTTATATGTTTGAAAAAATAAGTGATATTGGTTATAGATACGCTAATAGGGGAACAGAAGAATATTTAATCTATACCATGCCTGAATATTTATATGTTAGTCAAATAATTGACCTTGAAGGTTCTCGTATTGATGAAAATAGTTATATTTGGAGATTAAATCAATATGGAAATATTGATATAGAATACATGATTGATAATTATCATATTTCCACACATATTTATAACATTGGTAATACTGATGTTAGTGAATATACATTTAATAAACAAGAAGCACCTACTAGTTGGGATGATGTTGATGGGGCAACAGAATTACTTTTAGAATATGGTATTGATGGTCAACTTCCATTCTTTTCTGATTTAGGTGTTGATTGGTTTGTTTTGGATAATCAATTAATCGCTTATGTTTCTGTTGATATTGGATATAGTGTTCCAAATTATCTAAATGGAGTATTAGAAGATGCTGGATGGTATCAATATGATTATGTATTAGATTATTATGAAACAATGTATTTTAGATATGATATAGATGATCAAACATCATTATCTATTATTGTTGGTGTTGGTTATAATTTAGTGGATTATATAGAGATATGTATCACTATTTGTTCACCAATTAATAGTGGTGACAATAACGACGATAACACAGGTGATGATGTTGAATATGATGGTATAAATGCCTGGCTTTATAATAACTTCTCTGATCCTAATAATATGAATTACACATTAAATGAAGAATATACTCAAATTATATTGCCTGCAGATTATGATGAGACTACATACACAATTAATGGTTATTATTACGATAATATGGTTGTTAATTCTGGTACTTTATTATCACAAATTGATGGAAATATAGGCTATGAAGAACTAATTTATAATACTTTTTATGGTGAGGATTCCTATAAAAGTCAAATTGCTGATGAATATTATTATGAAGACTATTATTATTACTATAGTAATAATGAAGTGAATTCATACACAAGGACTAGCATTAACGGCGGTGAATATTCATCTTGGACATTAGATACAGTTCATAGCGGTGTTAATAGTATTGCAGATGTTTCATATACTCCATATGATTTATTAGGCGAATCATTTTATTTACGATCTGAAAATAATTCATCTTATGAATATTACATAACAAATGATAATGTAAGTATCGCTAGTAAATTATTATGTATCGCAGGTTTTCCTAGTTGGTCTAATAGTTATTATCTACAAGGTCAAACGATTACTTATAATGATAATGATGGCTCACTTTATGTATATTTATACATTTATAATTATTATTATGTCGATGAAGCAACATTTGGTTCCAACGTTGCTTTAATAGAAAATATTATAGAATTCTCAATTTATAATGTGGGAGACACTATTATAACAGTCCCAGAGGGTCTACCATATTAAATCAAACAATAAAAGCGGTGCAAAAACCCGCTTTTTTTGATGAATTTTAATAAAAATCACTATTAAGTCATAAAAATAGTTAAATTTCTGCAACCCCCTTGAAAAAAAAAAAAAAAAACGATAGAATTGTTCGTACTTAATAAAGTTGATTAGTACATAACGATTTTATTAAACAAATTCTACATTTTTAAGGGAGATTTTTATGAAAAAAACTTTTAAGGGCTTATTTTTACTTGCTATATTAAGCCTAACTCTTTCAAGTTGTGAATTTTTTATAAGTACTAGTAGCACTACTAGTAGTGATAGTGAATCCACAACAACAATTACTACATCGGATGACCCCATTACAACTACCACAACTAGTGAGGATCCAAATAATGGCGGCGACTATGTAGATCCTGATCCCGATCCAGATCCAGACCCAGATTTAGGTGGAGGTTCTACTACAGAAACAAATGATGTATCTGTTAGAAGTGTCTTAAACCAATTACAAGAAACACCTTTTGCTTATAAAGGAACTGCTGCTATGGTTATAGCGGAAGACTCTTCACAAGAAGTTGTATATTCTGAAAGTTATTATCTTGAAGGTTATCTAAGTGAAGATGCTTATATCTACATCGTAAAAGATGAAGATGGAAACGAGATTACACATTCTGAATATTTTCCACGTACAGAATTTAATTTAATTGGAACAAAACAATTAAATCCGATTACTAATGAAGTAGTGTCCAGCTATTATAGTTCTTATAATTTTTATTCTAGGTACTACAATCCTTTTGTATTTGTAAGTGAATCTATGGGTACACTTGTAGGTAATACAGTTACTTTTGAATTAAGTAAAACTGCAGCGTATCAAATATTTTGCTTCTTTTTTGGTGGTGATACTAGTAGTTTTTATGGAACAGGTGAAATTACAGTAACAATAGACACCACTAGTGGTGATATTGAATCTGTATCTTTAGTATCAGATAAGTATTATGAAACAATTTATGGTGTTCCATATACTGGATGGTATGAATTTAATTATACATATGTAACACTTGCTGATATTGATGCTTATTGGACAGAGCCTGTTGAAGATGATGGAAGTACATCCGCTCTTGCAAGTGCTTTTAATGAATTATCAAATGGCAATTATAGTTCAGATGTCACCATAACCTATCAAAATGAAGTCATAGATGAAGCTACATTAAAAATGACTGATGATATCATTATTATCGATGATGGTGAAACCTTATATGGCTATGCAAATACAAGTGATGGTTATCAATCATTTAGCACTACAAGTGGTAATACCAATCTTAGAGGAAATAGTGTTTCTACTTCTGGAAGCATTGCAGATGTAAAAACTCAATTCTCCATTCTATCCTACATGTTTGAAAATAAAGGTAATAATACCTATGTATACGCTAATAGGGGCACAGAAGATTATTTAATCTATACCATGCCAGAGTATCTATATGTATCTAAATATTTAGATTATTATAGCTATTATAGTATCGATGAAGGTTCATATACTTGGACCTTAAATGATGATGGTACTATTGATATTCAATATACATTTTTGTATTACGACATTAATGTAAAAGTTTATGATATTAACACCACTAGTATAGGTGGTTATACATTTACTGAATATACTCTTCCTACATCATGGTCTGAAGTTGATGGTGCAGTGGAGTTACTAGCAGAATATGGTATTACAGATCAATTACCATGGTTTGATGAAATACAAACAGGCTGGACTGCATCTAATTATGGCTATTATGGTTCATTAACAAGTGATTTGTTTAGAGATTATTCTCATAGTATTGATTGGTATGAATCATACATAATAGAAACATTAGAAAGCGAAGGCTGGTTTTTTGTAGGCAATTCCTATAACGGTAATTATGAAGAGTATATGTTCTCTTATTCATATTATGAACAACCTTATCAAACATCATTATATATTGGTGTTGGATTTGAATATACCTATTATGGATATTGGTCAAATGGTAATTATTCATCATACTATGATATAGTCATGCACATAAATGTATACGAACCAGGCATCGATATTCTTCCCGAGGGGCTTTTAAGTATTTGGCTAAGTGATAACTTCTCTGATCCTAATAATATGAATTACACTACACAGGTAATTTATTCTCAATGCTTAACACCTTTTGATTATGATCAAGATACCCAAACATTTGGTGATTTATGTTATGATGATGAGATTTTTGAAGAGGGTTATATATCTACTTTTGTGGATCAAAACATAGGATATATAGAAGAAGGCTATACAGCATATTATGGTCAATCCTCGATACCTGATGTATCTTATAACCTATTTCAATACTGGGAAATATATGATAATCAAGTTGATCTATATTCAAAATATGACTATGGCGATGGAAATACTGAAGAATGGTCATCAGGCACTTATGATGGATATAGCTCTGTTGCAGAAATTATATATACTCCAAATCTTTTAGTAGATAAAGAATTCTATGCGACTGCTGGAGGTGGCTCATATTATATGTTTAGAACAACTACCGATGTTATCAGTATTTTACTATCGATAGCGGGTTTAAGTAGTTGGACTGGTTTTTCTTCTTATATAACAGATTATTCAATTACTTATGAAGTTGGTTCTAGCGAACTTTATGTATATTTAAATCTTGATGGTGATTTCCTTATTAGTGAAGATGCATTTGAGCATGGTCATAATGCTGCCCATATTTCTCTTTATCTAGAACTTATAATTCGTGATGTGGGTTACACTATAGTTGAATCTCCACTTTAATCTTTTGATTAATTTGAGTAATAAAAAAGAAGCGGTGCGTTCCGCTTCTTTTCATATTATAAGCTTTTAATTTATTACCATTGTTGGGATTTGCTAACCCAATATGAACCACATCCAATAAGGCCAAGGGATACGATAAATAGTATAGACATAATTAAGTCTTTAGTGTTAACACCATTTCCATTTACTAAATCAATGATTAAGCATACAAAATATGATACTAATACAAATAGACCATAAATAAGTGTAGACCATGTAAAGACAATACCAATTAATTTATTATGAACAAATAAATAAACAAATCCACATACTAAAATTAAGATCCAAAGCATTGATGCAACGCTTGATAGATAGCTAGTTACTGAACTATCAAAACCAAATGAAACAGTGTATTCACCAAAGATGATGAATAATAATAAACAGGGCGCGAGTGCACGTATAGTGCCTGAACAGCCTTTTGCCCCAAAAAAGAAAAAGCAATAAAAGCCTACGACCACTATTAGTTTAAATAATGAAACAATAAAGGCTAATATATCACTAGTGCTTGTTACAAAATCAGGACCTAATAGATATTTAATAATTAATAATAAACCCGCTACATAAAATAGGATATGAGCCTTACTAAGTTTTGATGTTTTTGTTGAAGACATAATTTTTTACCTCACTTTACTATTAGATATTCTAAACAATATCTGTCTCTTTTTTAAGTTAAAAATAACATTTTTAATAACAGGGCTTTTAAAATGTGTCATTTTTGTTAAAATATACTTAATTCAATAAAGAAGAGGTAAATATTTATGCGACAAAAAATTTTATCTTTGTTTGTTTTATTAGCGCTGATAGTGCCTTTAACTAGCTGCTCTGATGAAACAGATGAGACAAGTACTTCAGAGGATCCTATTACTACTACTACAAGTGAAGTTAATGATGGTCCTTATGGTGGTCTTCCTACTGAAATCACTTATTTAAATGAACCTGCTATTATGATCCATTATCAAAGAACTAATCATACAGGTTATGAAAATTGGGCTTTATGGTTATGGGAAAATAATGGTAGTGATGGAGCAGAATATGCTTTTAATTATTCTGATGATTTTGGAGTAATAGCTTATTATGCATTAAGTGAGTTAGGTGAAGATCTACCAAACAATGAATTAGGATTTATTGTTAAAACAGTTGGAACATGGGATTCTAAAGATGTAAGTGATGATAGGTTTGTAGATTTTGATGCTTTAGAAATAGATTCTAATCAAATCTATCATATCTATTTATTACAAGGAGATTCTGTTATTTATACAGATGATAGTTTGACATACGCTGATGCGATTGATTATGTAAGATTTAATAGCGCTCTTACTACTATTACAGCATCCGCTAATAAGACCTTAAGTCATATCACATTATATAAAGATGGTGTAGCTTTCTATGATAGAGCGGCTTATAGCTCTTTAGTCATTGTTTATTTATCTGATTTAGACACTCCATTTACATTTGATATTACTGCAGCCTATACTGCTGAATTAACATTTGAAGAAACAGGTATGGTATTATCAACATCTATTTCAGCGTATTCATATTACGCTACTGATGCATTTGAAGAACAATATGCAGTAGATGATGATGTTGAATTAGGAGCAATAGTGGATACTCAAACCTCTAGAACAACCTTTAGAGTATGGTCTCCATATGCTTCCAGAATCGTAGTTAATGTATACGCTAATGGTACACCTACTAGTGTATCTACTACTTTAGGTGATGATACTACTACATATCAGACAGAAATGAGTAAAGCTGATAATGGTTTATTTAGTGTTACTATTAACGCTAATTTATATGACTATTATTATACTTATACTGTTTATAGTGCTTCATATCCAAGTGGAAGAGAAATAGTGGATCCATATGCTTATGGAGCAGGTGTTAATGGTTTAAGAGGTCTAATCGTAGACTTTAGTAAAACTAATCCTGATGGTTGGGATGATGTATCTCCAATCGCTTATGATAGAAAAGAATTAGTAGTATATGAAACTCATGTTTCAGATATGACCTCATCTTCAACTTGGACAGGAACCGAAGCTAATAGATATAAATATCTAGGTCTAATTGAAGAAGGTACAACTTATACTTCAGGTGGTACAACTGTATCCACTGGTTTTGATCATTTAAAAGATTTAGGTGTTAACGCTGTACAATTATTACCTATATTTGATCAAAGTAATGATGAAACTACAATGACCTTTAACTGGGGATATAATCCTTTAAATTACAATGTTTTAGAAGGTCAATATTCATCTGATCCATATGATGGTTATGCTCGTATTAAAGAATTTAAACAAGTCGTTCAAGCCTTTAACAGTGCAGGTATTAATATCATCATGGACGTTGTTTATAATCATACCTATGGTCTAAATGGTTCTAATTTTGATGTTTTAATGCCTGGTTATTATTATAGATACACTTCTGCTGGTGCAGTATCTAATGGTTCAGGATGTGGAAATGAAACAGCCTCTGAAACTGCGATGTTTTCTAGATATATGAAAGATTCAACAGCCTTCTGGGCTTCTGAATATAAATTAGGTGGTTATAGATTTGACTTAATGGGTTTACATGATTTAACTACGATGAATGAACTAGTAGCAAATCTAAAAACCATTAATGAAAATATTGTTGTTTATGGTGAGCCTTGGACAAGTGGTACCACTACATTATCATCTACTCAACAAGCTACTCAAAGTAACGCGAATAGGTATGAAGGTTATGGTCAATTTAATGATCAAATGAGAGATGCTTTAATTAAAGGTGGTTTAAATTCTGATTCATCTACAGGTTGGATTACCTCTAATACATTTGGCACAACATCCGATGTAAATAAGATTATTGCAGGTATACAAGGTATAACCTTAACCGATAGTGTTTCTATTAGTGATCCTGATAAGACTGTTAACTATGTTACTTGTCATGATAACTATACTTTATATGATCGTATAGAAGCAGCAGGTATAACTTCTAACATTAAAGAAATGGCGGTCCTCGCTAACTCTGTCGTGTTAACTTCTCAAGGTACAACCTTTATTTTAGCAGGTGAAGAATTTTTAAGAACTAAACAAGGTGATAGTAATTCATATGAATCATCTTATGAAATTAATGAATTAGATTATTCAAGAAAGATTACATACTCTGATGTTTATGAAAATTATAAATCTTTAATTAACTTTAAGATTAACACTCCTGCCTTACATTTAAGTGAATCCGAAATAGCGCAATACGTCACCGTAGAATCTATTAATGATGACACTACTATTAGAATTACATTACAAGATACAACCACAAATACAGAATATGTCATTTATCATAAAAATGGCTATCCTGTAGAAGATGCTCTATCTTTAAGTGGTTATACGCTCTATTTAGATACCTTAAATACTGGAAGTTATTCTACACTTCAACCATATCAAACAATTATTGCTTATAGATCTTTATAATTTATTAAAAAAGTTTGATTTTGCAAAGATTTTCACAAAAAAAGCCACGAATTAACGTGGCTTTTCTTATATGAAAACTTTTAGTCTTAACTATTTTTTAAAGATAAAACTTATCCAATTATTACCCCTGTTAAGGGAGTCTTTAGATATATGCATATCTATGATATTAAGATCATATTTTTTAAGTTTTTCTTCATTAATATATGTTTGATATCTTTCGGCTATATAGCCTTCCCACTCACCATATTTAAATGAGCAATAACAAACACCATCATCACTTAATAATGATTTAATTTTTTCAAAGACATCCACTAGTTGGTCACTAGTAAAATGAATTAAAGATGAACATGCCCATATACCATCAAATTTAGTATCACTTTCAAAACTAATGATATTTGCATATTCACAATCTAATCCTAACCCTTTAGCGTGTTTTACAAATTCATCTTCTAAATCAATACCATAAACTTTATATCCTGCTTTTTTAAAATAGACCATGTCTCTAGCAGAACCAAAACCAACATCTAAAATAGATGCATTAGGTTTTAAGTGGTGTAAATAAAAGCTATATTCTTTTGACATATCCGCATCAAAGGTAGCTTTTATATATTCCTGCGGATTCAAGTAATATATATTATCCATACTTTTATTATAATCTTTAAAATTAAAAATACATCTTTTTATTATTAGAAGCACATTTTAAATAAAACATATTCGGGGGAATTCGGGGGAATTCGGGGGGAGGACCCCGAATTTTCTTTTTTATATAATAAAAAAAGTTAACTTCAAAATACTGTTGTGAGAAAAATTGAGTAATTGATGTGAAAAATAGCGCTGTGGCAAAACCGAAACACAAGAACTGAAGCGAAAAATTCTGCTTGACAAAAAAATACGGGGGGGGGGTATGATTTTGCTTAGGAGGAAAAATTTATGAAACTTGCGGCGTTTATCTTTTGTTTGATAGGCACAATTTGTATGGGCTGGACAATAATTCCGCTTATTTGGTGTATTCCAATGACAGTACGAGTTTATAGATATTATAAAGGTACTGCTGATTGTGGTGTCGGTTTTAAAGTATGCACATTATTATTTGTAAGTTTTATTGGTGGCATTCTTTTACTTTGTGCACCTGATTATTAATTTATAAGGGGTTATTTAATATGAAAAATTGTCCCAATTGTGGTTCTGCTAATTTAGATGAAGCTAGATATTGTGGTGTTTGTGGAAAATCTCTTGAAGAGACTAAACCAACAACTTTTACAAATACCAACCAACAAAAAGCTTATACGTATGGTAAAGCTAATGATAGTATTGGTGCCTGGTGGTTATTAGGCGCATTTATTCCTTTAGTGGGTTTAATTTTATTTTTAGTTTGGAAAGATGAATATCCAAAAAGAGCTAAATCTGCTGGTATAGGTGCACTTGTAGTTGCTTGTATAGAAGTTATTATTTCTATCATTTACTTCATTGCGGTTGTCGCTTTCTTCTTCTAGCAGTCTTTTATAAGAGTATAAGTTTATGAAGGCATGTCCTCATTGCGGTTGTTCTAATTTAGACGACGCTAGATATTGTAGTACTTGTGGTCTATTAATTAATAATGTTGGACCATCTAATTTTAATAATGCTTATCAACAAAATCCCTATGCTTATAATAAAGCAAATGATAGTACTTCTGCTTGGTGGGTATTAGGTCTTTTTATTCCAATTGTAGGTTTAATATTATTTTTAGTTTGGAAAGATGAATATCCAAAAAGAGCTAAATCAGCAGGGATTGGAGCCCTTATTAGTGTAGGTATTAATGTTGTTATTGGCATTTTATATTTTATTTTAATTATTGTGGCTATCGCTATTGGTATTACATTTGGATAGTTTTATTAGACCACTAATAAAATAATAATCTTCATATCGATTATAGCGATTTTAAAACAATCCTATAGATTTTATAATGTTTAATCTTGTTTAGATTTTCTATCTTTAACCATCTTATAAATTATGGTTATTAAATCATATATATAACCAATACCAATAATACCAGCGGTAAAAAGATAAATAAGACCGCTGGTGATTTTATATTGATAAAATCTATGTATACCAAATATACCTAAAAATATACATAATAATAAAATCTTAACTTGTGATTTATTTTCCATAATTTAAATATAAATTATATTTAAGATTTATTGAATATTAATTTTAATTTTTTATATAATAGTTTTTGGGAGCTTGTGATACAGGCTGAGAGGAGTTTAGTTAAACTCGACCATACCTGATCTAGATAATACTAGCGGAGGAGATTTATATGAAAATTAATGCTTTAGCCAAATACATATTAGGAGGTATTATACTTGCTATTGTTGTTGGCTTTTTATTTGTTCAATTTGTTTATATTGACGGTGTTAATTATTCTTTTATTAACATGCTTTCAAATGGCTTTTCTTGGCCATTACTTCTAATAATATTAGCGTACTTACTTCTAATATCAGGCACAATATTATTAATCTTTTCTGATAAGTATAAATGGATACCTATTACATCATTATTAATACTAGCTCTAGGGGGTATTTTGTTTTGTTTTAGTAATGGTTTTTATGCTTATGGAATAGATGTTGATGAGGAGTTAGTTAGGATAGGAGTGACGCCTATAATACTTGCTATTATTTGTTTTTTATTAGCGGTGTACGCGAATGCGTTAGTCTTAAAAGATAATGCTTTTTCTGTTTCTGATATAGTGGAGATTGCTTTATTTGTAGCACTCGCTATTGGTATTGATAGATTAGAATTTTTAAAGATTAGAGTAGTGGCCACAGGTGGCTCTATTAATATTGCAATGCTTCCTTTAATGATAATAGCGTTAAGACACAACCTAGTTAAAACATTTATCGCGTCTGGTATAGTATATGGATTTTCTACTTGTATATTAGATGGATGGGGATTAATTTATTTTCCTTTTGATTATTTATTAGGATTTGGATGTGTATGTATTCTTTCTATTTTTAGAAAGTTAGTGTTACCTCCTAACTCTAAAAAGATAACTTATAAAGGAATCTTATTTATGATTATAGGAGTAATACTAGTTATTATTGCTAGAACAACAGCATCTTCTTTATCTTCTATGATCTATTATGGTTATTCATTAGGTGCAGCATTAATTTATAATTTAAGCTATATTCCCGCTTCATGTTTATTATCTTTAGTGGGTCTTATAATCTTATATAAACCTCTACTTATTGTTAATCATCAAATAAGTATGAAACATCAAGCTTTAAATTAGTTTCATCTAATACATTTTTATTGCTTATTTTTTGATTGTTAAATATATTATATTTATCAAATGGAGGTAACGTCTATGTTAGAAGAAGAAAAAAAAGATGTAGTTAGTACTTCTAGTGATGATATAAATCAAGAAGAAGAAAACGTCATAGCAGGTCTTAATCAAGATTCTGTATCAGAAGTACTTTATAGTGTTGACACAAGTGTTGACCTATCAAATATTGCTAGTGATATTGAAAGTCAAAGAAAAGAATTTTTTAGTAAAAACAATCGTGTTTCATTAATTACTAAAATCACTAATCCAATAATGATTGTAATTATCATTATAGGGGCAATTTTTATGTTTTTAGATTCTGATAATGATGTATATAACATCTTATCTTATTCCTTAATGGGTGGAGGTGTAGGTGTTTTAATCATCGTTTATATTGTTATTAGATTTATTA
This sequence comes from uncultured Staphylococcaceae bacterium, assembly GCA_964433025.1. Taxonomy (GTDB): domain Bacteria; phylum Bacillota_I; class Bacilli_A; order RFN20; family CAG-826; genus CAJOOD01. Next base: position 6,814 of record CAYSPV010000016.1, on the reverse strand, counting down.
GACCTAATGCATCTAAATACATATCATTTGTCACTAAATCATTTAATAGTTATATGTATCAAGATAAAAGATATTCAAAAGTAATTGCAGATGAAGGTGAACGTCTACAACTAGTGCAAGTAACTTCTGATCGTGTTTATCAATCTATAAGTGATGTTGGAAGTAGAAATGTTTGTAAAGGATTTTTTAATAAATATAATTTCTTAGCCTGTGAATTATCTTTAAATGGTAAAGATAAACAAGGAAATTATGATTTATTTTTAGGTAAATATATTACTTATGAAAATCTTTTAAAATTTGATGGTAGAGTCATAATAAACATCAAATTAAGCAGTGATGGCTCTGTTAAAAACTTTGATTTACCTAATGATGTTTCTGATTTAGTTAAAGTTAAAGAAGAAGATACTTTAACAATTTATGCATCTGAAGGTCTTCATTATGAAGATATCGTAGATAAAAAATTATTAGATACCTTATCTAAATTTGAAGTTAATAGAGATAAACATTTATTAGGTGTTAATTTAGTTATCTGGGGTGGTCATAGTGCGCTTTACCTTTCCTATGATAATGATATCTTAGCTATGCCTTATAAAAATGAATTCACTATTGATAATATTAATCAATTAAGAGATCAACAATTACTAGGTTTAGAATTATTATCTTTACTTTGTAAATCTAAAAGGATCGCTACTGATGTAGTAATTAAACCTGAAGTAGAAGAAGTCGTATCAACACAAACTAATACAGACGAAAGTAGTGAAAACACACAAATAGAAGAAAACCAACAATAAACTAAAGGAGTTTTATTATGAATTTAGTTAATCGTTGGGTAGAAATAAAGTGTTTTAAACACAATGGTACTTTTCATCGTTTTTGGGATAGAGCCTATATTCTTTATAATGACCATAACTATATAATTACCGCTTCTAAAAAAAGTAAAGTAAAAGAGACAAATGGTAGGAGCTGGTTTAGCAAAGAACCAGCGATATCTGTTTTTTCTAAACAAGATTGGTTTAATGTTATATGTATGATTAAAAAAGATGGAATTTCTTATTATTGTAATATCGCTTCTCCTGCTTTAATTGATAATTATACAATTAAATATATTGATTATGATTTAGATATTAAATATAACGAAAAAAAACAATTAAAAATATTAGATAAAAAAGAATATGGTTTTCATAAGAAAAAATTTAATTATAGTGATGATTTAAATTTGATTTTATCAAATCAAATATTAGAAGTAACCGATATGATTAAAAAACATAAGTTTCCTTTTAATGATAAACAAATCTTAAACTACTATAATAAATTCTTAGAAAGGTTTGAAACTTTTAAAGATGACTAATAGTGTTTCCCTCATATCAAATAATAAAGATGACACAATTGAATTAGGTAAATTAATATCTAATTATGTTTATCCTAATTTGCTCATCTGTTTAAGTGGTGATCTAGGTGCGGGTAAAACTACATTTGTAAAAGGTTTAGCAGAAGGTCTTAACATTAAAGAAAAAGTCTTATCACCTACTTTTAATATTTTAAAATGTTATTTTAATGACACTATTAATTTATATCATATCGATGCTTATAGATTAGAAGATCAAAACAAAGATATTGGTTTAGAAGAATTTATTGATGGTGATGGTGTATGTGTTATTGAATGGCCAATATACATTAAAGAATTATTACCTAAACAATATCTAGAAATACAGTTTAAAAATGTTAAAGATGATATAAGAAATATCATTATAAGAAGTGATATAGATAAATTAGATAATTTATTTAATAAATTAAGGAGTAGATAATTTATGTATGATTTAATATTAGACTCTTCAAATAAATCACTTCTTGTAGGTCTATCTAAAGATAATATTTTAATTGATAAAATTGAATATGATGCTTGGCAAAAACAATCAGAATACATGACAAGTGAATTAAACAATTTATTAAAAAGAAATAGTGTAGATCCTAAAGAGATAGGTTGTGTTTTATTAACTATAGGACCTGGTTCATATACAGGTATAAGAATCGCTCTTACTATAGGTAAGATATTTAGCTATGCGCTTAATATTAAAATTTATCCATATTCATCATTACAAATATTAAAATCATTAAAAAAACCTTCGATTTGCTTGATAAACGCTAGAAGTGGAAGGTCTTATATAGGTGTTTATAATGATGAAGAAGTTATATTAAAAGATAGTATAATGAGCAATGAAGAAGTCTTAGAATATATAAAAAATCATCCAGATTATGATGTATGTGGAGATGTTTCATATATAGGTTTAAAAGGTGTTAATAATGATAAATCCACTAATATGATTGAATTAAAAGAATATATTACACCTGTTGATTCTATATATGTTAAACCAGTGTATTTAAAGGATTAAATTATGGATTATAAAATAAGAAAAGCCACAAAAGAAGATATAGACATATTAGCTAAATATCAATCAAAGATATTTAATAAAGATTTTAAAAGTGAATATGACTATATCAAATATGAAATATTAGATAATCCTGTATCTATTGTTTTAGTAGCATATATCGATAATCAAATCATTGGATATTTAGATTATTGGATTACCTTTGATAGTGCCACTATATCAACATTAGGGGTTATCGATGAATATAAGAGAATGGGAATTGCTACAACTTTATTAAATGAAATGTTTAAAGATTTAATTAAAAATGATGTATTTTATATTACTTTAGAAGTTAGAAAATCTAATGAGGCTGCGATTAGTTTATATCAAAAGTTTGGATTTGTTATCGCGACCACTAAAGAGAAGTATTATAGTGATGGAGAAGATGCATATTATATGGTAGGAGAGACAACTTATGTCAAAAACAATTTTAGCTATTGAATCTAGTTGTGATGAAACAGCATGTGCGATTATTAAAGATGATGTTTTATTATCTAATATCATCTCTTCTCAAATTGATATACACGCTAAATATGGGGGAGTAGTGCCTGAAGTAGCCTCTAGATTACATGCTGAAAACATTATTCCTGTTATTGATGAAACTTTAAAAGTGGCTGACGTTAAATTAGAAGATATAGATGCGTTTGCTATTACTAGAGGTCCAGGTTTAATAGGAGCACTACATGTAGGTTTACAAGCTATAAAGACTTTGTCTTTAATTTATAATAAACCTTTAATTCCTGTTCATCATTTAGCGGCCCATATATATGCAAATACATATATTAAACCATTTATTTTTCCTTTACTTGCAATCGTAGTGTCAGGTGGAAATACTGAATTAATATTAATGGAAAAAGATTTTGATTTTAAAATCATTGGTCAAACAAAAGATGACGCTATTGGAGAAAGTTTTGATAAAGTAGCAAGAGTGTTAGGTCTACCTTATCCTGGTGGAGTATACATAGATAAATTATCTAAAAATGGTAAACATACTTATCATTTACCATCTCCTTTAAATAAAGATCGATATGATTTATCTTATTCAGGTCTTAAAACTAATGTTATTAATTTAGTGCATAACGCTAAAGAAAGAAAAGAAGAGATTAATATAGAAGATATGGCTAGATCTTTTCAAGAGACCGCAGTAGATATGATCTTAGAAAAAACAAAACACATATTAGAAGATTATCCAAACATTAATCAAATCGTTTTAGCGGGAGGTGTCTCTGCTAATTCATATCTAAGAGAAGAAATAAATAAATTAGCGGTTAATAACAACAAAGATGTTATTATTCCTCCCTTATGGGCTACAACAGATAATGCAGCCATGATAGCAAAAGTAGCAAGTTATTTATATGATAAAAAAGTGTTTGCTAAATTAGATTTAGGTTGTGATCCAAATTGGGAAATAGAGGATTATTTAGATTATAAATAGTATCACTTATGCTATACTATTTATTTAGGAGGTCTTATGGAGTATTTAAAAATAGATAATGATAAATTAATTAATAAAATTAAAGATAAAGAAAATATAGATAAAGTTGAATTATGTGGTTGGATTAGAACCAATAGAGATAATGGTGCGATTGGTTTTATTGAATTTAATGATGGAACTTATTTTAGCAATATCCAATTAGTGTACACCCTAGAAAAAGTAAACGATAAATATAATGAATTTAAAGCTCTTAAAACTGGTCAAGCTATTATTGTTAAGGGAAGTGTAGTGTTAACTCCTAATAATAAACAACCATTTGAAATACAAGTTGATGATATTATCCTAGTGGGTGATGTTGATGATGATTATCCTTTACAAAAGAAAAGACATTCCTTTGAATTTTTAAGAGAAATTGCTCATTTAAGACCTAAAGCTAATACATTTTATGCTTTATATAAAGTAAGAAGTGTATTATCTATGGCTATACATAAATTTTTCCAAGACAATAACTTTGTATATGTACACACTCCTATTATTACTAGTAATGATTGTGAAGGAGCAGGACAAGTTTTTAATGTTGTAACTGATTTAAAAGATCCTACCAGCTTTTTTAAAAAAGCTGTTAATTTAACAGTATCTGGTCAATTGCATGTTGAACCATTTGCTTTAACTTATAAAAAAGTTTATACCTTTGGTCCAACCTTTAGAGCGGAAAACTCTAATACTACTAGACACGCTGCGGAATTTTGGATGATAGAACCAGAAATCGCTTTTGCAGATCTCTACGATGATATGAAAGTCATTGAAGATTGTATTAAATATTGTATTAATTATGTTTTAGATAAGTGTCCTGAAGAAATGAATTTCTTTAACACGATGATTGATAAAACATTATTAAATAGATTAAATCATATCTTAAATTCTGAGTTTAAGATTTTATCTTATACAGATGCGATTGAATTATTAAAGAAGGCTGTTAGTGATGGTCATAAATTTGATTATAGTAAAATCAATTGGGGTATGGATTTACAAAGCGAACATGAACGTTATATTACTGAAGAAGTGTTTAACTGTCCTGTATTTTTAATTGATTATCCTAAAGATATTAAAGCTTTTTATATGCGATTAAATGATGATAATAAAACAGTCGCTGCTTGTGATTTACTTGTACCTTCTGTTGGAGAACTTGTTGGTGGTTCTCAAAGAGAAGAAAGATTAGATTATTTAAAAGCTAGAATGGAAGAATTAGGTATTGTTGAAGGTTTACAATGGTATTTAGACACTAGACGTTTTGGTGGTTGTAAACATGCAGGATTTGGTATTGGTTTTGATAGATTATTAATGTATATAACTGGTATGTCTAATATTAGAGATGTTCAACCTTACCCACGAGTGGCAAATAGTATAAAATATTAAATATGGAAAACAATGATAAAAAACTTTTAGCAAGAAGAAGATTGTATTATTTCTTAATTCTTCTTTGTATATTACTCGTTATATATATAGTCATCCAAGTAGGTTTTTTATTTATTTGGTAAACAAATAATATATATAAATTTATGTGGTGGATAGCGTTAGTTGTAATAGGTGTTTTATTTGTTATTTTAATTATTGTTATTCTTTTTAAACGTAAAAAGAAAACACTTTTAAATATTAAATATAGGGCTTCACACCTTTTTCTTCCAAAAGATGAAAAAGCAGGTCGTGCAGGTGAATATATAGTAGATATATTTTTAAAAGAACTTGTAAAAGAAGATGAATATTTATTAACTAATTTACTTATACCTGTTGGAAAAAATAATGAAACAGAAATAGACGCAGTTATCATATCTCGTAAAGGAATATTTTGTATTGAAGTTAAAAATTGGATTGGTTATGTTTCAGGTAGTGATGAAGATGAAAAATGGTTACAACAATATGACGATCCATATATGCCTAATAAAACACCTAAAAATCCAGTCAAACAAAATGAAAATCACTGCAGAGCTTTAAAAAGATTACTGAATAATCGTTTTGATATTTTTAATGTCGTTATATTTCTTAAATTAGAATATAGAAACGGTATTGATTCAGATCATGTATATACACTAAAGGAATTTATAAAAGATTATCGTCAATTTCCCGGCAATGAAATAGATGAAAGATTACTTAGACAAATACATCAAAAGCTAAGTATTTATGTTGCAACTGAAGAACAATTAAAACAACACAAAGAGAAAATGCAAAAAGAATATGGAAATTAAATTTGATTTATATAAAAGTAGGGATTAAAAACACCAGATGTTGAAATTTTACTTTTAAATGGAATGTATACATCTGATGGATCAATATCTAAAACAGTGTAAATATAAAGATAAGTTAAAACTTCTTTTATTGAATCACTTTTCACAAAATTAAGTTCAGATCGAAGAGCGGGGTAACTAACTATTGTCAATGATATAGTGTTTCTTGTATAGTCAGAAAATGATGCAAGAATCTCTCTCATTTTTTCAAGAGGACAAGGGAGGTTATATTGGAGCCATTGAATCTCATCCTCTGTTTTTTGTCTATTTGTTCCATATATAAGAACCGAATACCATTCATCATCGCTTTTCCAACAATAAATTTCGACACCTTTAATTCCATCACCATAAGAATAATATAAAGAATAATCCAATTCGTCGTCGTTACTAGTGTTACACGAAGACATAAATGGTAATAAAAGTAATGATATTAAAAAGATAATTTTGTTTTTAATTTTCATAAGTTCCCCAAATTAATTTCTCCTTTTATAATTTGATTATATCATAGATAAAATAAAAGCATACTTAAGGTAATATTTTTCAAATGACGTTTAATAAAAAACAAGCCCAGTAGCGGACTTGTTTTCATTAATAATTGTGATTTTATTATTCAATTACATTAATATAAATTGTCTCAGAACACGCTCGTAGAGAGTTATACACTGTTGTAC
>CAYSPV010000015.1:0-21460 GCA_964433025.1 uncultured Staphylococcaceae bacterium | reverse complement strand
TGCTTGTTTGTAAGTAGCCCTTTTTATTATAAAAAATATTTTTTTATAAAATTAAAAGTGTTATCATTTTTTCATGAATGAAATTAATGATGAAAACTATCAAGTTGTTTTAGAAAACGTTTCTAAAGTTTATGGAAAAGGTGATACACAAGTATTAGCTTTAGATAAAGTCTCTTTTAAAATAAAAAAAGGAGAATTTGTGGTCATATTAGGAGCTTCTGGTGCAGGTAAATCCACGATGTTAAACATTTTAGGTGGAATGGATAATGCCACTAGTGGAATATGTCTAGTGGATGGTCATGATATTGTTAAATATAATGATAAACAATTAGGTCAATATCGAAGAACAGAAATAGGATTTGTTTTTCAATTTTATAATTTAATGCCAAATCTAACCGCTTTAGAAAATGTTAGATTAAATGAATCAATAGCAAAAAATCCTTTAGATAGTGAAGAAGTTTTAGATATGGTAGGTCTAAAACAAAGAAAAAAGAATTTCCCAAATCAATTAAGTGGAGGAGAACAACAAAGAGTGGCAATTGCTAGAGCAATTGTAAAAAATCCTACCTTATTATTATGTGATGAACCTACAGGTGCTTTAGATAGTAAAACTGGTGGTAAAATCATTCAATTATTAAAAGATGTATCTAAAAAATACAACAAGATAATTATTATCGTTACTCATAATGTTAAGATAGCCCAAACAGCGGATCGTATAATACACATACAAGATGGACACATTATTGGTGATGAAATAAATAAATCACCGATAAGTGCAGAAAAAATAAAATGGTAAAAAAAGTATCTACTTTTTCTTTACTTAATAAGATGAATCTTAGAACTTTTATTTATTCTAAGTTTCAATTTTTAGCGGTCATCTTTATCACTGCGATTGCGATGTGTTTATATGTAGGTCTTACATCTAACGCATCATCAATATCAAATAGAATCAATAGTTTATATGAAGAATCTAATGTCGCAGATATTTGGATCACAGTGTCTTCAAATGATTCTGAAGACTATGATAATCTTTCATCTATTATTGGAAATAATGGCACTATAGAAGAAAGATTTTCTATATCTAGTGATATTAATTCTTATTCATCTACAGCTTTAATTTATGAAAGTTTACCTAGCATAAATGCTGCAGTGGACACTGATAATACATCAACAGATGAATTTTTTATTTTTGATTATAGGTTATTGGACGCAACAGATGTAAGTTTTCTTGATTCTGATGGTAATTATAAAAGCATTCCTGTTTCTTTATCTTGGGTTACTTATAGAAATGCGTTGAGCAGTGCTATTTTTGAAGGTATAGATTTTAGTGTAATGGATGTATTAAATGCTTTAGTAATGGATGGAAAAACTAATATATTTAATACTACAAATCTAACCTTAAATATCACACCTACAGGAACGATGAGACAAGCAGAAAATGTCCAATCTGCTTTACTTAATACTTCTAGTTTTTTATTAAGCCAACAACTATTTTTAAATACTTTATATGATTTAATTGATGAAAACTTTGCTGTTCCTACTTCTGTATCTGTAGGAGATGAATATTACACAATTAAATTGGGGTTATTAATTTTAGATCAATATCTAAATGTTGATGTTATTCAAGTCTTAAAAGATGCAGTAGCGTCAATATTTACCCCTAATCAATACATCATTAAATTAAATGATTCTTCTTTAGCAGATTCTATTTCTGATCAAATTGAAGAATATTTTTACGCTAAAGAGGATACAAATTTATTACTTGTCACTACTTTAGATAATCAATCATTTAATATGGTGGTACAAAATGATATAACTCAAGCCGAACAATTAGCCTATATCTTTCCAATTGTCTTCTTTTTAGTGGCCATCTTAGTAGTTCTAACTACAATATCTCAAATCATCATTAAAGATAGAATCACTATTGGTACGATGAAAGCATTAGGTTTAACTAATAGACAAATAATAATTCATTATATGTCTTTAGCGACCCTAATCGTCTTTACAGGAATTATAATAGGTCTAATATTAGGACCACTGATTATTCCTTATATCATGAATCAAAAATATGCTATTTTATATTCACTTCCTGCAATGTCATACACTATAAGTGTATTAGAAGCTGTTATATCATCTATTGTAGTTATTTTAGCAACAGCGGTTGTTACTTATTTTGTAATAAGAAAATCAATTAAATTAAACCCAGCTCAATCAATGAGAAATACAACTACTAAAACTATTAAAGCTCCTAAAAATGAACGCTTTAAAGATAGCAAATTAATACCTTTAAAAATGGCTATTAGAAATATTAGATTAAACATTACTAAATCATTAATGGTAATTATTGGTGTATGTGGGTGTAGCGCTCTTCTTGTCTGTGGATTTGGAATAGATGATACTTTAAATTATGGTATTGATATTGATACTTCTATATTTTTTAACGCGGATGCATTTATAACGTATTCATCGACAACTTCATCTGTAGATGAAGTATTGTCTATTGAAGGGGTAAATAATGCAGAAGAATATACTTATCTGCCTGCCTCTATTACATTTGATAGTACATCTTATGATAGTTATGTTTATGTATTAAGTGATAATTCGTCTTTCTTCCCTATAGAAGATAATGATATTTATGAAAAAATCGCGGTATCTAAAAAGATAGCGGATCAATTAGATATAAGTGTAGGAGATACGATATCATTTACATCCTTTGGTTTAACTTTTGAAGGTGAAGTTGGAATTATTATGGAAGTTACTTTTATGCATGGTATCTATATCAACAGTGCTTATAACAATTATTCAGAACTATATGAATATAAAACCAATGCCTGGGTAGAAATAGATGAAGATTATGATGTAGATGAAGTAATTACGAATATTTTAGAAGTAGAAAATGTCGCTACTTGTATTTCTAAACAAGAAAGTATAGATAATGTTGATAGTATTATGTCTTCAATTGAGATTATGACTTTAGCTATAAGAATATTTGCCATACTTCTAGCAGTAGTGGTGTTATACAATCTATGTCTATTGAATTACAAAGAAAGAGCAAGAGATATTGCCACATTAAAAGTATTAGGATTTTCTAGATTTGAAATTGCTACATCTTTATTTATTGAATCATTAGCGCTGACTATTATAGGTGTAGCATTTGGAATGCTACTTGGTATGCCTATGGAAATATTAGTATTAATGGTTAATACCACTCCATTAGTGGAGTTCATTTATATTGTTTATCCTTTATCTTATCTATATGCCGTATTAATTACTTTTGGCACTGCAGTGGTAGTTAATCTATTCTTAACTCATAAGATTAAAAAAGTCCAAATGGTGGAAGCTTTAAAATCCATAGAATAAAAAATAAAAAAGATATATTTTTATTTTTAAAATATGTATAATGCAAGGTATGGAAAAAATATTAGCCATAGATTTAGATGGTACACTTTTTTATCCAAAAGGTCATAAAAGACTAGTCAATAAGAAAAACACTGCTTTTGTTAAAAGATTTGTAGAAGAAGGTAATAAAGTCGTGTTAATTTCTTCTCGTACTCCTGCCTTTTGTGAAAAAGTATTAAAAGAATTAGATTTAAATTTAGACTATATTTCTTTAACAGGCTCCATTATTAAAGTTAATGGAGAGATTAAACAAGACTTAGCCTTGTCTAATGAAAATATCAAATCTATTTTAGATGATATTAAAAAAGAATATAAACCTATCGCTTATTTATTAACCTGTAAAGATCAACCAATCATCTTAAGAGTACACGTTAAAGTAACAAAAAGATTTTTTAAGTTTTATTCTTTATGGTATAAGTTAAAATTTGGTATTTATAGAGAAGATTATATCCCCTCTATAAAAACATTTAATTCTCAACTTGAAAGTGGTAGAATTTATGCTGTTAAATGCTTCTTTGGTTTATCTAAAAAGATGGTAGCGTTTAACAAAAATCTAAACAAAGTCTTTCATGAAAAATATCCTACAATAGAAACTTCATGGATGGGTATTTGTTTAGAAATATCTCCTAAAGGATGTAGCAAAGGCAAAGCCTTAAAAGCTTATCTAGATCTTATTAATAGAGACGATAAAGAAAATGTCTACGTTATAGGAGATTCAGGAAATGACATAAGTATGTTTAGGGAGTTTGATAATTCTTATGTCATGAAAAAAGCTAGCAAAAGTGTAAAAAAATACGCTAAACATGAGATATCTCGTGTTTATAAATTAGAAAAGGTGTTATTAGAAAGGAGCAAAGATGAATAATACAAGTCGTTATATTGCTAATTTATACCTTGTCATGTTAAATGTACGTGACACATTAGAATTTGTTATAGATAGAGATCATAACATCAATGCCTATAAGACAAGAAAAAGAGCTATCCAAGAAGGGATAAAAGAAAAATCTGCTTTAAGAAATTTTTTAGATAATAATGGTGATAAAGGAAAAGAAATCGCTGAAAAAATTCAAACATTTTTAGATGATGTTTATGGTGATGATTCCACAGTTTTAATGTTTAATAACGACACATTACGTGTGGATCACACTCAACACATTAAAATCTATGAATATGTCGTAGGAATTAATGAAACATTAAGAGATGTTATTAATTCTTATCTTGCTTATGCAAGAAAAAAAAATGAATTAGAAGATGTTATTGTTAGATTAATAGGCACAGATGAGGCCTTATATCGTTCTATTTTATTTAAATTTGTTATGCTTGATTTAGAAAAATCATTTGCCGAATTTAATAAAGTCATGAATGAATCAAAAGGTCAAACCACACCTCAATCAAATTACATTGTTCAAAATGAAATCGTTAAATATGCTTCATATTTACGTTTTGCAAGACAACACTGTCATTTAACTGATAATAAGACATTAGATTTATTAGATGAAGCTATTCAAATCTTAGAAATGACAGAAGGTAGAAGACAAAGAAGAGATAATAAATCTTTTAATGATATTTTTAAAGAATACTTCACTAAACTTGATGCTTATATTAAGGATGCTGAAATTGCTTGGAAAGATGCTTATAAACCAGTATTTGAAGAAATGATTCAACTAGCAAAAGAAGCACTAGCAAAACAAGAAGCAAATAAATCATCTGCGGATAATAGACAAGACAACTAATTTATATTATAAAAATATAAAATGGTGATATAATAATTAATCGTAAAAAGGAAAACATTATTATGAAAAAAACAAAAAAAGAAAGAAAAATTAATATTACTACACAAGAAATAGTCTTATATTGTATCGCTGGTGTATTTATTATTTGGGGTGTAGTGGAAATTATATTAGGTTTAATTACTCAATTTGCTGATGTTAAAGTAAGTGATTTTGGCTTATATACTGCTGAACAAACTTATATCTCTATATTTGGTATGTCATTTCTATATTGGGGTATAGTTTTAACCGCGATCGGTGTCATATTTGGTGTTATCGTATTGTGTGTATATGCCTCAAAATATGATCGTGAAGCTGAAAAAGCCTCTAGACGTGCGGCGCGTCTTGCCATGATGAAAGAAAATTTAACTAATGTAAATGTAATAGAAGAAGAAAAAGTACAAGAGGAGGAAACTACAAATGGCGAAGCAAAATAGAGGTAAAATTGAAGCCAGATTTAGAAAAAGAGGTCGTCTTTTTAGAATTCTTCTTTTAATCATTCCAATTATTAACTGGTTTACTGAATTTTTAGTAAGATGGTCAAGATGGAACAGAAGAAGAACACTAGGTTCATTACTTATGGCTATTTTTGTTACCATCCCAACAGGTATTGTTTGGGGTTATATTGATGCGATTTGGACCTTACTATTTAACCATATTATCTTTGGTAAAAAATAAGAAGCTTACAAATGAAATTATAAATCGCCCAAAAGGCGATTTTTTATTTACAATAAAAAAACTGACATCTGTCAGTATCTTTGGCGGAGGAAAAGGGATTCGAACCCTTGCACCCTGTTACAGGTCTACGAGCTTTCCAAGCCCGCCCCTTCAACCGCTTGGGTATTCCTCCAAATGCCACTAAATTATAGCAAAGTAAAAAGATATTTAAAATAGTTTTTTTAACTTGTAAAATAACCATATATGCGCCAAATTAAAGTTTTAAAATTAGAAGAAGGACAAACAATAGAAAAATATATTAAAAAACTATTTATAAACGCTCCTTTATCTTTAATTTATAAATATTTTCGTACAAATAAAATTAAATTAAACAATAAAAAAGCTAAGCTAAAAGATAAATTAAAAGAAGATGATATTATTAAAATCTTTGTAAGTGATGAAGACTTTGATTCTTTTGTGTCTTTAACCCCTTTAAAAGAAGGATCAGATAAGATAAAAAAATATATCATCTATGAAGATGAAAATATAATCGTGGTTAATAAACCTGCTAAAATGCTAGTGCAAGCTAAAGATAATAAAGAAAAATCATTAACGGAGTTAATGCAAGAATATACTTACTACTCTTTAAAAGACACAAACATCAACTTCTTTTTTAGTGCCGCTCATAGAATAGATAGAAATACTTCTGGTTTAATTATCTTTGGAAAATCTATTAAAGTATTACAAGAATTATCTAATATTTTTAAAGATCATGAACAAATAGAAAAACATTATTTAACACTAGTGAAAGGTAACATCTTAAAAGAAGGTAAAATAGATGTTTCTTTATATAAAGATAAAAATAATCTTGTTAGACCTTTACCTATAAGTGAAGGTGGAAAAACTGCGATCACATTATATAAACCCATTAAACAATTTGATGGTTATACTTTACTTGATGTAGTTATATTAACTGGTAGAACTCATCAAATAAGAGCCCATTTAAAATATATAAATCATCCTATTATAGGAGATCCTAAATATGGTGATTTTAATATTAATAAATTGTTTGAAGATAAATATTCTTTAAAGTGGCAGTTCTTGCATTCTTATCAAATAATTTTTAAAATAAGAAATGGAATGTTAAATTATTTAAATAATTTAGAATTTATTGCCCCTTTAGATGATAAATTAAATAATATTTTATTAAGTCTAGAAAATATAAAAGGAGATTAATTATGGATCGAATATCTAAAAGACTAAACAAATGGTTAACTTCAAATAAAGTTAGTCAACAAGAAAAAGATATATTAAAAAACATGTCTAAAGAACAATTAGATGATGCTTTTTATAAAGATGTAGAATTTGGCACTGCGGGAATGCGAGGTGTTTTAGGTCCTGGTGATAATAGACTTAATTTATTAACTATTAGCAAAGCTAATTATGGCTTTGGTTTATATTTATTAGAAAAATATGAAAATGCTAAAGAGATGGGTGTAGTAATATCATCTGATAATAGACATATGTCTAGAGAATTTGTTTTAAGATGTGCAGAGATATTAAATAAATTAGGTATTAAAGCTTATATATTTGATAGTTTAAGACCTACTCCTGAATTATCTTTTGCCGTTAGATATTTAAAAGCCTGTGGAGGTATTATGATTACAGCCTCACATAATCCTAAACAATATAATGGCTATAAAGTTTATGATGAACAAGGCTGCCAACTAGTGCCCTCTAAAATCAACAGACTTTTAGAAATAATATCATCTTTAGGTGATGCCCTAGATTTAGATATTAAAGAAGCTGAAGAAGTGGGCACAACAATCTTATTAGACAATAAAATTGATGATGCATATTTAAATGAAGTTAAAAATATATCAATTAATAAAGACTTAGATAAAAAAGGATTTAAGATTGTCTATTCTCCTCAACATGGTGCAGCTTCAGTACTTGCGTGCCGCCTATTTAAAGAATTAAATTATGATTTTTATCCTTATCTAAAACAATGTGATCCAGATCCTAATTTTAGCAATACCTTATCCCCTAATCCTGAAGATCCAAAAGCGTACACATATTTAATAGAGTACGCAAATGAGATAGACGCTGATTTAATATTATGCACTGATCCTGATGGTGATCGAGTGGGTGTAGGTGTTAAAACTAAAAACGGTGAATATGTTTTAATTAATGGTAATGAAGGTGCAGCGTTATTAATGGAATATATATTCTCTAACTATAAAGAAAAAAATATGATGCCAAATAATTCTGTAATGTATACAACAGTCGTGTCTTCTCCATTAGGTATAAAAATCGCTGAAAATTATGGTGTTAAAGTTGAGCAATTTTTAACAGGATTTAAATTTATTGGAGAACAAATTCATCATTATGAATTAATTAATAATTCTCCAACATTTGTCTTTGGCTATGAAGAAAGTTATGGTTGTTTAATTAAACCATTTGTAAGAGATAAAGATGGTATTCAAGCCATATTAATGTATGCAGAAATGGCCTTATATTATTTTAAAAAGGGCTTAGATTTGCAACAAGTTTATATCAATTTGCAAGAAAAATATGGTTATTATATTGATAGATGTGTATCTAAAGAATTCGTGGGTTCTTTAGGTAATGTTAAGATGAATAATCTTATGTCTATATTACATGATAATCCCCCTAAATCTATTAATAATATTGAAGTCATACAAGTGGAAGACTATGTAAAACAAGTTAGATATTTTGATAATAAAACAGAAACTATAAACTTACCTAAATCCGATTTAGTAAAACTATATTTTAAAGATGGAAGTATTATTTCTACACGTCCAAGTGGTACTGAACCTAAATGTAAGTTTTATATAAGTACGAATAAAAAAACTTATGAAGAATCATATAACTCAAATCATAAGTTAGAAGAAGAATTCTTTAAATATTTAGATATTTAATTATTTTCAATAATCTCTTTTAATGTTGAGACAATTCCTTCATTGTTATTGTCTTCTTTGGTTATGTATTTAGCTTGTTTTTTAATATCATCAATACCATTTTTCATAGCCACTCCATGGTTGGCCCATTTAATCATTTCTATATCATTCGTGTAATCACCAAAACAGACTGTATTTTTAATATCAATATCATAATATTTTCTAATGTATTCAAGGCATTCTGCTTTAGAAGTTTTATGGAAAAATATTTCTCCAAATTCACTTCCATACCAAAGTCTAATATTACTATTTGTGTACTTACCCACAGTCTTATTTAACATATCCACATCAAAAACTTTATAAATAATTAAAGTCATAGGATCAACATTTATCGTGTTTTTAAAATCACCATAAATTAAATTACGATTAATACCATGAGGCCACATTAAATCTATTAAATGTTGATCTTCTTTTAAGATCCAAATATCTTCATCAGATTCTATAAATATATTATCAGCATATTTTGGACATAAGGTCTCTGCAATATCAACAGCCCATTCTTTAGGAAAGGTCTTTTTTAAAACTGGGAAATTATTATCAGATGGATTATAACAATAAATACCATTAAAACAGACAAGCGGTGATTTAAGTTCTAATTCATTATAGTAAGGTAATAATTCTGATTTAGGTCTTCCTGATGCTAAAACGATAATGTGTCCTTGTTTAGACAACTCTTTTAAATATTTTTTTGTCTCTGGCATTATAGATTTATTTTTATCTTCTAATAAAGTGCCATCCATATCAAAGGCAATCAAATATCTTTTATTCATTAACTAATAACCCAACTTTCTTTTTAACTTTATTTAAAACCTCATTAGCGATCTTAGATGCTTTTTGTTTACCAATTTTTAAAGCTTCAACATATAATTTATTTTCAAAAATATATTTATATTTACTTTGTAAATCTTGTAATGTATCACACACAACATCAGCGACTTCTTTTTTAAAGTCTCCATATCTATGACAATCTTTAAAATGGTCTTGAGCTTCTTCAATAGATATATCCTTTAATGCAGCGTATATAGTTAAAAGATTAGATACACCTGGTTTATTAATAGGATCATAAATAACATCACTTCCTAAATCAGTAACCGCGGACATTATCTTTTTACGCACAACATTTAAATCATCTAATAAATAGATGACACCTTTTTCATCACTTTTTGACATTTTTCTTGTTGGATCTGATAATGACATTATTCTTTTACCAACTTTATTTATTTGTACTTTAGGGACTATGAATGTTTCACCATATCTATTATTAAACCTATTAGCGACGTCTCTTGTAAGTTCGACGTGTTGAACTTGATCTTCACCAACAGGTACAATATCACAATTATAAAGTAAAATATCACTTGCCATTAAAACAGGATAAGTAAATAAACCTAAACCAATAGTGTTATTGTTTGATTTAGCGGTTTTATCTTTAAATTGGGTCATTCTAGATAATTCACCCATGTATAAATAATTACCTAAGATAGTGTTAAGTTCACTATGAGCGGATACATCACTTTGTAAAAATAAAATACCTTTAGTAGTATCAAATCCACAGGCTAAATAAAAACAGGCAATCTCAATCGTATTATCTTTTAATTCTTGAGGATCAATTGGTAAAGTTAAAGCGTGTAAATCGGCAATAAAAAAGATCGTATTTCCTTGGTTTTGAATGTCTTTTATATTTTTTAAAACACCGATATAGTTACCTAATGTTAATTTACCTGTTGGTTTAATTCCTGTAAGTAATGTATGACTCATAATTAATAACCTCACATAAGATTTTATCTTTTTAAAGGGCTTTTTACAATTAATAAATAATTAATTGCTATAAATAGCAAATCAGTCTAAAATAACTTTAAGGAATTTAAGATGATTAAGATATACACATCCCCTAATTGCTCGGGCTGTAAAAAGGTCAAGCAGTGGTTTAGAGAACAAGAAATACCCTATGTTGAAAAAAACATTTTTTCTTATGAATTAAAAGAAAAAGAACTAAAAGAAATCTTAATGAAATCAGAAAATGGCACAGATGATATTATTTCAAGTAGAAGTAAAATCATGAAAGAAAAAAATATCGATATTGATAATATGTCATTTAATGAATTAATTGATTTTATAATAGAAAATCCATCTGTTTTAAAAAGACCCATTATGGTGGACGATTCTAAAATTCAAGTAGGATATAATGAAGAAGAAATAAGATCATTTATTCCAAGAGCTAGAAGAATCGCTATGTGGGGATGTAATAAAAATGAATGTGATAATTATGAAAACTGTGAATATTTAAAAGGATTAGAAAGCCAAAAAAGATGAAAATATCAATATTTAATAAAAAAAGCGATAATGCTTATCAAATCGTAGAAACAATTAAAGAAGAAGCTTTTAAAAGAGACATAGATATAGATGATGAAAATCCAGACATCATTTTTTATATCGGTGGTGATGGTACTTTTTTAAAGGCTATTCAAAACAATATCGATAGATTAGATGATGTTATATTTTTAGGCATTAGAATAAATGAAGACGCTTTAGGTTTCTTTTATGATTTTAGCTATGAAAATATTGAAGAAATATTTGAATTATTAGATGTTGGACTATTAAAAATTAATAGAGTCAATCTTATTAAAGGCGTAGCCACGACTGAAACAGAAGAATTAGAATTTTACGCTTTTAATGAGATTAGATTATCTAATATGATTGAAACGCTTAGATGTAAGATTTATATCAATGATGAATTATTTGAAAATTATGCAGGTGATGAATTAATTATATCTACAAATAAAGGATCTACAGGATTAAATAAATCTGCAGGTGGTGCTCTTATTGCAAGTGATATAGATGTACTTCAAATCACCCCATTAGCCAATGTTAATTCTAAAGTATTTCATACCCTATCAAATCCTATAATTGTAAATTATGACACTAAAATTGAAATAGATAATATTAATCATGGAGGACTAGTATCTTTTGATTATGTAACTTTAGAAAATAAAATTAATTCCTTACAAGTATCAAGAAGTAATTTATATGTTTCTTATTTTAGTAAGGGTAATGTTTCTTATATTAAGCGTATTAAGGATAAATTTGATATATGATTTTAGATGCTTTACAAGAGTTTTTAAATTGGGGTATTTATGTTTTAATCGCATCTCTAGCGGTTATCATAATCCTATTAATCATCTTTATCATCTATTTTGAAAAGAAAAATAAAAAACCAAATAAAAAAGTCATAGATAAAAATGAATTATTTATCGCCTTAGGCGATAAAGATAATATCATAGATATCAAAATCACTGGTTCAAGACTAACCATCACTTTTAAAAATAAAGATGTTATAAACACTGAACAATTAAAAGAACTTGGATTTTTAAATTATATTTTATTATCAAATAAAATTACTTTTACATTAGATGAAGAAAATAAAAAATATATAAAAAATATCTTAGATTAGCTTAAATTTTATTAAAGCTTGTTTAATTTCTTTAACAGGAAATCCAATTACATTATCAATTGAACCTTCAACATATTTAACAAAGTTAAAGTTTTTATCTTGGATTGCATAGCCTCCCGCTTTATCAAAACACTCTCCAGTTTTAATATAAGCATTTATTAAAGAATCATCTAATTTGTTGAAATAGACAATTGATTTAACCGTGTTATTAATTTCTATATCTTTTGTTAGAATTGTAAAGCTAGTTAATACGATATGTTTATTATCAGATAAAGTGGACAGCATAAAATATGCTTCTTTTTCATCTTTGGGTTTATTAAAGATTTGATTGTTAAATATGACAATAGTGTCGCACGCAATGATCACATCATCTGGATATTTATTAAAAACATCATAAGCTTTACGCTTAGCTAGATCCTTTGAATATTCTTCATTAGAAAGAGATAACTCTCTTTCATCAATATCAGCAGGACAAATAATAAAATCATTAGTGATCTCTTTTATTAATTGTTGTCTTCTTAAAGAAGCGGAAGCAAGAATTATCATATTATTATTGAGTGATTATTAAAGGAATAATCATTGGATTACGATTCGTGTGTTTTAAGATTTTAGATTGAGCAACATTTTTCATTGTCGCTTTTAATTCAGCATAACTAGTTTTACCACTTAAAAGCATTAATACCGCTTTTTCTATTTCTTTTTCAATTTCACCAATTAGTTTTATATGTTTATCAAAAACAAAACCACGTGTAGCGATATGTGGTGGATTAATTAAAGTATTGTTTTTAGGATTAATTCCTAAAACTACAGCGACCATACCATCACTAGCTAATAATTTACGATCTCCTATTACGGATTGAGGTAAACCATTTATATCAGTACCATCAATATAAGTAACACCATAAGGTACTTGATATCCTCTTTCACATTTACCTTTTGCTAACACTACACTTTCCCCATTATCTAAAATAAAAATATTTTTCTTAGGAATACCTACAGATTGAGCGATTTGTCCATGAATAGTAAGCATTCTATATTCACCATGAACAGGCATAAAATATTTAGGTTTAAATAATTTTAAGACTAGTCTTAATTCTTGTTTTCCTGGGTGTCCTGAGGAATGGATATCACTTAAGATGGAGTTAGTTATAACGTCCGCTCCACATTTGGTGAGTTGGTTAACTACATTATCAATAGAGACCCCATTTCCAGGAATAGCACTTGATGAAAACACTACAGTGTCTCCAGGTATAATTCTTATATCTTTATGATCACCTGTAGCGATTCTTGAAAGGGCTGCCATTGGTTCACCTTGACTACCAGTACATAAGACAACTATTTCATTATTGTCATAATCATTAATTTCTGAAATATCAATAACTATAGAATCAGGTATTTTAATATAGCCATAATCTCTAGCTATTTTAACTGCATTTTCCATGCTTCTTCCCACGATTGCGATTTTCCTATTATTGTTAAGAGCACATTCACATATTTGTTGAATACGGCTAATATTAGATGAGAAGGTTGATACAATTAATCTTCCTGTTGTTTTTAAAAATATTTCATTAATAGAATCAAAGACATTTCTTTCTGATGGTGTATAACCTTCATTTTCAGAATTTGTGGAATCACTTAATAATAAATCAATTCCTTCTTGACCTAATTTAGCCATTTTATTTAATTGAATGTCTGGTCCAATAGGAGTTAGATCGACTTTAAAATCTCCCGTAGTGACTATTCTTCCTTCAGAAGTATCAATTACGATACCAAATGAATCAGGAATAGAGTGAGTTACTCTAAAAAATGAGACTTTAAAATCATCTATTGGAACAACGCTGTTTTCATCATATTCAACTATTTTTACTCTATCCGCTAAATGATAGTCTTCTAAGCGGTGCTTAATTAAAGCCGCGGCAAGTTTAGGAGCATAAATAAAAGGAATAGTGACATTTTGAATTAAATATGGAATACCACCTATATGGTCTTCATGACCATGGGTGATAAATAAAGCTTTTATTTTATTTCTATTGTTTTTTAAATGAGTATAATCAGGCACTAAATAATCAATCCCTGGAAATTCATTTCCAGGAAATAAAACACCTGCATCAACAATAATCAAAGTATTTTGATTTTCGATACAGTAAGTATTTTTACCTACTTCACAAAGTCCGCCGAGCGCATAAATAGAAACTGGCATTGTAGATTTAGACATATTTCCTCCTTAATTTAAAGATTATATATGAATAAAATTTCTGGCTTTATTATATTAAAAATTTTATTTTTAAACAATACTTATATTAGTACTTCGTTATTTCTTTTAGCCATGGGATTATTTTTATCGATACGATCATAAAATAATATTCCATCTAAATGATCATATTCATGTTGTAAGACTATGGCTAAAAAACCTGTAGCGGATATAATTTCTTCTTTTTGAGTAAGTAAATTATAAGCTTGCATTTTTATTTTATAGTGACGATGTACTAAGCCATCATAATTTTTGTCCACACTTAAACATCCTTCGCCACATTCTAAAGCAGCATATTTTAAAGATGTTTCAATAATTTTTGGATTAACTAAGATATAAGAATATGTATGATCTTTATCTTCTACATAGACCACAAACATTCTTTTTAATACTCCGACCTGAGGAGCGGCAAGTCCTACTCCAGATTTAACGCTAGGATGTTTTTTTAAATAATCATCATCTTGAGATAATTTTAAATAGTTATACATTTCATATAATAATTCAATATCATTAGATGAAAGAGGTAAATCTAGAGGTATAGACTTTTTTCTTAATAAAGGATTTGTATCTTTTATTATTCTTAGTTTCATGCAAATATCATATCAGTAATGCTTGAAAATTTAAACTTTTTTAGTTTAAATAAGTCTATGAATCAAATTATTTTAGACGATATTGATATCTTAAAAGATTATCTAAATAAACATAAAGATATCATCTTATTAAATAAACTAGAAAAAGAAATGGAAGATGATGATGAAGTTAAGATATTATCATATAAATTTGATATGGCCCAAATAGCGTATTCTGATAGTTTAAAACACAATAAGATTGATAATAATCAATTGTTTAAAAATATGATTAATGCTTATAAATTGTTAAATGATCACCCTAAGGTGAAAACATATAATAATCAATATGAAAAAGTTAAAAAAATATATGATTATATAAACAATTATTTATTTGATTTTGTTAAGGATTAATTATGAGAATTATTTCAGGAATATATAAATCTAGAATAATTGACTATCCTAAGGATGCTTCAAAGGTTAGACCTACAAAAGATAGAATAAGAGAAGCCATATTTTCTATTATTAGAGATAAGATAGAAAAAGCAGTGGTCTTAGATCTATTCTCTGGTTCAGGAGCCTACGGCTTAGAAAGTCTATCTAACAGTGCTTCCTTCTGCTATTTTAACGATAACTACATAGACTCTTATAATACGATTATTAAAAACATCAATTCATTAAAAATTAATAATGATAAATACAAAGTATTTAAATTAGATTATTTAGATTGTTTAAATAAATTAAATAATGAAAATATTAAATTTGATATTGTCTTTATTGATCCGCCTTATAAATATCAAATCTATGAAAATATTGTTAATTATTTATATGACAATCAAATGTTAAATGATGATTTTGTTTTAATTTTAGAATGTGATAAAAAATATGATTTAAAATTAGATGATAATATTTTTTTAATGAAACAATACCAATATAAAGATACAATTATTTACGTAATTAGGAGAAAAATGTAGATGGAAAAAATTGCTATATATCCAGGAAGCTTTGATCCAATGACCATAGGTCATTTAGATATTTTAAAAAGAAGTTTATCTTTATTTGATGAAGTTATTATTTTAGTGGCTAATAACCAAAAAAAGAAAGCTAGATTTACGGTAGAAGAACGTATTTTTATGATTAAAGAAATTATTAAAGATATGGATAATGTAAAAGTTGATAGTTATGATGGATTGACTGTGGAGTATGCTAAAAAGGTGGAGGCTAAACATTTAATTAGAGGCCTAAGAGCGGTTACTGATTTTGAATATGAATTTCAATTAGCCGCGGCTAATGAATATTTAGATGATAATATTGATATGATCTTTTTTATGGGACACACTAATAAATCATTTATTAATTCTTCAACAGTAATGGAATTATATGATAATGGTGCGGATGTCTCTCATCTACTTCCTAAACCAGTATTAGATTATATAAACAAACATAAATAAAAAATACCTCATAAGAGGTATTATTTTTTTTAAATTGTAATCTTTTAATTATTGTTTAGCAAAGATGCCTGTATGATTCCAACAATCAATTAGAGTTCTCGCTAATGCATAACTTGAAGTACCATCATCACGGCCTTCAAAATTAAAGATAATATCAGCGATACCATAAATCCAACCATTTTCATCTGCGTTATTAAAATCAATCATGAAAATAGTAGGAGTTTGGAATGAATCAGGATCAGAAATATCTTCTAATAAATCATTATAATCAGAAGTTTCTCCACCCATATATGAATAATATGGACGATCACTTACTGCAGTGGCAGCCTGTTCAAAGAAACCAGCATGATTTTCCCAGAAATATCTAGTAAAGCTATTTTCATCTCCACTTAATTCATCATCAGTTTCTTCATCAACAAAGATTGTATATAATCTGAAAGTTTGTGATGTAGAACTATCTGGAATAAATTCGGTTGTATTCCAGTTGTTTTGTAAAGTTTCAAAACCTGGTTGAACAGTTTCACAGCCTGAACAAGATTCTTGTACAAACGCTAAGAAGAATTGATCACCATATCTATTAATATCAGAAGTGGTAGCAGTGCCATTATATCTTTCTTCTATGTAATATAATAAATCATCAGCTTCGCTTGATTGATCTTCCGCACCATCTAATGATCTTTGAAATGAAGCATAATATTTTACAACAGCGTCAGATGAATCAAACCATCCTTGAACGCCTTCCACAATATAAGGAATTGAAAATATAATAGCAAAGATACCGCCGACGATTAGTAATGGTTGAACCCATGCTGTATCTCTAATCCATCTGCCTATTTTTGCAAAGAATCCTCCGATTGCTCTTAATACACCCATTTATAGTTCCTCCTATATGGCTTAACAATATAGCGTTTAGATTTTATCATTACATAGTAATGTTTTCAAACAAAATTTATATAAATTATTGTTTTTTGCCTTAACCTAGATAAAATATATATCGTAATCATATGAAAAATTCAACATTTAAACGCTATAAAAGGAAAATTCATAATTTCTTCTTCGATCATATTAGACTTACTGTCGCTATCGATTATAGCGTTACAACTATTATCGCGGCTTTGTCCGCTTTTATATTTGGTATTGGCTTTTGTTGCTTTGCAACACCTAGTATTGAAGGAAGTATAACTATTATTACAGGTGGTGCTTCTGGTATATCACAAATCGTCAGTGTAATTTTCCAATTATGTGGTGTAAATGTGGATGGAAATATTATTGAATCTGTCGCTTTCTTTGTTATTAATGTTCCATTAATTGTCCTTTCTTTTAAATTTATCGGTAAAAGATTTGCTATTTTAACTTTAGTTAATGTAGCGTTAACTTCTGTATTTATGTCGGCTTTAGAAGATGTTGAATTTGTTAAACAAATCGCTACAGCCGTACAAAGTGAAGGTGGTGGAAATCTTTGTAGAGCCTTATTTGCGGGTCTTTGTACAGGATTATCATCTGCAATAGCCTTTAAAGGATATTTTTCCTGTGGTGGTATAGATATAATCACTTATTACATCTCTTTAAAAAAGAGTTCTAATACTGGAAAATATAATGCGATTACTAATGCTTCTATTTTAATTATTTATACGATATTAAGTATCTTCCTTGCTATTTCTAATGGAAGTGCGATTATGGATCCTGTATTAGGTATTATGTATGCTGCTGTTTATCTTGTTGTAGTTGTACTTGTTATTGATTTAATTAATGTTAGAAATAAAAAAGCTCAAATTCAAATCATTACCACTCAACAACATCTAGCGGATGTTTTACTTTCTAATTTCCCACACGCTATTACTATATTAAATGCTGAAGGTGGATATTCTAAAAAACCACAATTTGTTTTAATTATGGTAGTTAGTTCTTCTGAAGTTAGAAAAGCAGTCGCAGTAGCTAAAGCTAGTGATAATAAAGCTTTTATACAGGTGACACATTTATCATCTGTTTATGGAAAATTTTATATCGCTCCCGTAAAATAAATAAAATCTGGAGGAATACCCAAGCGGTTCAAGGGATCAGTTTCGAAAACTGACAGGAGGTGTAAGCCTTGCAAGGGTTCGAATCCCTTTTCCTCCGCCATATTGTGATATTTAAAAATGAGTGAAAATTCACTTATTTTTTATTTATCTTTGCAAAAGTTAGGTATTTTTATTAAAAAAATATGAAATTGTTGAGTTTTTATGGGTTTTAAATAGTTAAATTAATAGACATTTATAAAATTAAATATATAATTTAATTTATGAAAATCTTAGAAGATGTAACTTTTGTTTGGTTTGATTTCCAAGACCCAGTATTTGTCACATTTTTTGTTTTCTTACTTTTAATTATTGTTTTAATTGTTTATTTTTGTATTTCATTTACTTTTAAACAAAGAAAACATAGTGCTTATTCTCAAGAAGTAATCAATGATTCTAATATGATGAGATGTTTTACCATTAATATTAAAGATGGTGTTGTTACTTATTTTGATCGTATTGATTTAAAACATAAATATAAAGTCGATTTAGCGGGTTTTTATGGTTTTTTCCATATTAATGATGTTGAAAAAATTAAAACTTGGTTAACTGATTTAACCATGAATAAAAAGGATGTTGCCCCTTTTATTGAAGTTGATGTTATTGGTGATAAACATTCTAAACAAAATGTTTTTTCTTTACTTAAACATGTATCAACTTCTGAAAATAACAATATCATTCATTTAGAGATGCAGACTTTAAGATATTTATCTTTAAATAATGAAGATGATTTTGCTAGGAAAAACACGAATACTAGAAATGTTACTTTATCTACTTTAACTGAAAAGGTAAACGCTAATAAGTCATTAAAAGGATATACCTATTCTTTAAGATTTACTTATGTAAATGAATTAGCCTTTAAAGAATCAGAAGAAGAAAGAGTAATGTTATTTAAATTAAAAAATGTTGTTTATCAATACGGTAAAGATAAGAAAAATAGTCGTTATTTATGTGATATCTCTAATAGAGAAATAATCCTAACGGACCTTAAAATAGACACTAAACAAGATGCTTATACACTAGCAACATCTATTTATAGTGATGTTAAAAAAGTTATGCAGTTAAATGATTATGAAAAGTATTTTAGATTTAATATTGGTATTTGTAAAAATTCTTATTTTTATAAAGACTTCAATAGCATTCTTAAAGCTTGTCAAGAAGCCTCTATTTCATCATTTAATGAAACAAAACCAATTACATTATTTACTAAAAACATTTCTAGTGTTTTACCTGTTGAAAAATATAAAGAAACTATTTCTGCTTTAATTAGTGAAGATAAGATTAGATACTTATTTAGACCTATTGTAGATGTTAAAAATAAAAAGGTCTTAGGTTATTTAGAATCAATTAAAACTTATGATTCATCTTTGACATCTTATAATGAGTTAATGCGTTATGCGCATTCTTGTCAAAAAGATAGAGAACTTTTTGCTACAGTAGCAAAAAATGTCATACCAAGATTTGCCGATGAAAATCCTAAACCTAAAACACCTTTATTTTATCCTGCCTCAATTTTAGATTTTGAAAATATTGAAAATATTTTACCTCAAATAACTAGAATTGAAAAAGTTCATTTAGTCTTAATTTTTGAAGAAAATGAAATATCTCAATCTTCATCTCACTTAAAAGAATTGATTAATTCTTTACAAACCTTAAAACTATTAGGTTATGAACTTGCGTTATCTATGATGGATAAAAACTTATTATTAGATGTTAATTTTTATAAGATATTTGATTATTTTATAGTAGGTACTTCTATGACTGGTGAAATTAAGAAAAATAATCTTACTAGATTGTCTTTAAGAACTTTAATTGAAGCTTTATTAAAATTTAAAAAACCGATAATCGCTACTGGCTTAGAAGGATGGCAATCTGTAGAAATTATGGTTAAAAGCGGTGTAAACTATGTATCTAGTGAAGTTATTTCACCTTCAAGTGAAATGGTTTTACCAGTTGAAAAGAAAAAGTTTGAAAAGTTAGCAATATTTTTAAAATAGATAGGAGAAATTATGAAAGAAAAGATCAATATTAAAAACGAGGCTATTACAAAACAAGAAGATGATTTTGCTAAGTGGTATACTGATGTATGTTTAAAAGCAGAATTAATGGATTATAGCGATGTTAAAGGCTTTATTATTTATCGACCTTATGGATATGCGATTTGGGAAAATATTAAAGCTTATTTAGACAATAGATTTAAAAAGACTGGACATGAAAATATTTATATGCCTTTAGTTATTCCTGAATCTTTATTTAATAAAGAAAAAGAACATGTCGAAGGTTTTGCTCCTGAAACATTAATATGCACGATTGGGGGTAAAAATAAAATAGAAGATCCTTTAATTGTTAGACCTACAAGTGAAGTTTTATTTTGTTTGCATTATTCAAAAATTATTTCTTCTTATCGTGACTTACCTAAAAAATATAACCAATGGTGTTCTGTAGTTAGATGGGAAAAAACTACTCGTCCATTTTTAAGAGGATCAGAGTTTTTATGGCAAGAAGGTCACACGATGCATATAAGTGAACAAGAAGCTAGACATGAAACTTTATCAATGTTAGAGATATATGATGAATTAGGTAAAGATTTACTCGCTATTCCTTTTGTAAAAGGAAGAAAAACTGATAAAGAAAAATTTGCGGGTGCTTTAGAAACTTATTCTATAGAAGCTTTAATGCCAGATGGTAAAGCTTTACAAAGTGGTACAACCCATTATTTTGGAACAGGCTTTGCTAAAGCTTTTGATATTTCATATCAATCTAAAGAAGGAAAATTAGAAAATCCTTATCAAACATCATGGGGAGTTTCTACAAGATTATTAGGCGCTTTAATTATGGTACATGGAGATGATAATGGTTTAGTATTACCTCCTTATGTAGC
>CAYSPV010000014.1:17210-21640 GCA_964433025.1 uncultured Staphylococcaceae bacterium | reverse complement strand
AAAAAAAAAAAAAACAAGTAGAATTTTTCTTGTGAAAAGAATTTATAGACAAATACATAAATAGGGACATTTATGCCCTATTTAATTAAGTCATAAATTCTAAATAAAAAGAAAAAGGAGATTCTTATGAAGAAATTTAAAAAATCTTATATCGCTTTATTAGGTGGTATTTTAGCCTTAAGCGGTATTGGTGTTTCATTAGGTAGTACTTCAAATGTAACGCCTGTAAAAGCAGCAGAAGGAGATGTTTATCGTCTTGTTACAAGCACAGATGAATTAGTCGCAGGAGATAAATATATTATTGTTAGTTTAGCTGCTAACACTATTATGGCTAATCAAACTACTGATAGTCTTGGTACAAGATGTTCTGTACAAATTCCTTCTGGTTCTATAACCACAAGTAATGGTGTAACTGAAATTACTTTGTTTAGTTCATTTACTGGTAGTGGCGATGAAATCGCCATTTTTACATTAGGTGGCAGTGATGATGCTTGGACTTTTTATCAAGAAAGTAGTGAAAGTTTAAGTACTGCTGAAGCTTCTGTTGGCTATCTTTCTAGCAGCAGAATTGGTGATTTTACATTATATACAAGCTCTACTGAGTTTACATGGAGGATCAATCTTACAGATGAAACATGGGCTATAAATGATGGTTCATATACAATCGTCTATAACGACTCATTTTTTGCTTGTGTGGCTGCATCTCATGTATTAAATTATTACTCTGTTCAATTATTTAAAGAGGTTGATTCTTATTTATTAGAAGCAAGGGATTGGGCACAAACATTTATTGATGATTTAGTATGTGATGAAACTGGCGTTAATGCTCCAGATTCATATACGTGGAATATGTTAGGAGTGGATTATACTACAAATTTAAGTAGTGAGGCTAAAGCCTATTTTGCCAATGGTGCTGAAGGTCAAGACACAACTATTGATAAAGCTATTAAAAAATATGATTATGTCATAAACAAATATGGAGGAACTGATAGCGAATTTAAAAACTTCATAAATAGAGAACCTACTACAATAGAAAGTGCAAGTATTGTTGAAAGTCCAATTACAAATATGGACTATATCACAATTATTGCTATTACAATTTCTGTTGTTGCTTTAACTTCTATAGTAGCATTTATCATCATCTATAAAAGAAAAAGATCATTATCTAAATAGTGATGATTAATTAATTTTATTAATTAAAAGGCTGTTTATGTACACTCTAAACAGTCTTTTTTTCTTACTTTTTGTTAAAAAGTATAATATTAATACTTGTAGATATTTAGTATATAATTAGTAGATATTTAGTAAATTAGTAGATTTTTATAATAATTATTGTTTTTATTATATTTTTGTATAAAATATAAGTTATGGAAAAGAAACCAGTAGCGGTATTAGAAATTACAAGTTCTTCTCTTAGATTACTTGTAGGATATGTATTAGAGGATAAAGTTTATGTCGTTTATGCTTTAAATGTTAAAACACCTCCTTGTATATCTAATGGAAGAATCGTCGATGATATAACCTTAATTAATGAAATCAAAAAGATATCTAATATTGAAGATAGCAACGCTAAATTAAAAATTAAAATCAGTGATGTTGTTTTAATTTTACCTCCTTATGGTTTAGAAATATATCAAACTAAACAAGTCACTAATGTTATTAATGAAGATGGTAAAGTCGGTAATATTGATATTAGAAATCTTCATTCATTAATAAGTAAAGAAAAATTATCTCATAACTCTGATTTAGTGGATATCATCCCTGAACAATTTGTCTTAGATGAAGAAAGAATATTTAAAAGACCTCCAATTGGAGAAAAATCAGACACTGTTACTATTTTAGCTATGGTACATGCCCTACCTAGAGATTTAGTTAATTCTTATATTAACGTAGTTAAAAGTGCAGGTATTAATGTTAGAAGAGTAATTGTTTCTTCTCAAGGAGCGTGTGAATATTTAAGTGATTATCAAGAAGTTCCTAATGATTATTTTTTAGTCGATATTGGCGCTAAGATGACAACAGTTTCTTTTATTGGTAAAAAACAATTATTTGGTTCAACTTTTTTTAGTTGGGGTTCAGATAATATAAATGAACAAATAGTAGAACAATTTCACTGTAATAAAGCCGATGCATCAAAATTTAAAAAGCTATATGGTTACGACACCCAACCATTAGCGTTTTCTCCAACTGTTTATTTAGAAGAAAATGAACAAGGAAAAATTAAACATGATGTTTCTGAATTAAATCAAATCATTAAAGGACAAATGGATATTTTTGTTAATAAATTAACTACAGCAATTAGTGAATTATTAAACGGATATGATCCTAATTTTAAAAAATTAGACGCTGTATTTATTGGAGGAGGATCTTTACTTAGAGGTCTTAAAAAATATGTCGAGCATAAAATAGATTGTGAACATATCATTATGGTTGAACCTAAAACATTAGGAGCAAGAAATCCGGCTTATTTTAATTTATTAGGAGTATTAAAAGCTCAAGATAAATATCAAGGTGGATATGATGATATGCATCCTAGAATTTCACAAGTAAGTAGAAATATATAAGGAGGTAGTTTATGGAAAATTATGATTTAGATAATTTTGAACCCGCAGCCCGTATTATTGTAATAGGTGTAGGGGGAGGCGGAAATAACGCTGTTAATAGGATGATTGATGAGCAAATAGAAAATGTTGAATTTTATGTTGCTAATACCGATAAACAAGCCCTTTCTACTTCTAAAGCTACCCATAGATTAATTTTAGGTCAAGAAATTACAGGCGGATTAGGTGCAGGTGGTAATCCTGATGTAGGAAGAGCCGCAGCAGAAGCAAGTGCTGATGATATAAAAGAAATAGTTAAAGGCGCTAATATGGTATTTATTGCTGCTGGTATGGGAGGAGGAACTGGAACAGGTGCTGCTCCTATTATTGCTAGACTTGCCAAAGAAGCAGGAGCGTTAGTGGTAGCCATTGTTACTCGTCCATTTTCTTTTGAAGGTCAAAAAAGAATTGCCTATTCTGTCGAAGGTTTAAACAATTTAAAAGCTAATGTAGATTCTATTATTGTCGTAAGTAATGATAAATTACTTATGATGTCAGGAAGTGCTCCTATTGGAGAAGCTTTTAGAGAATCTGATAATGTATTAGCCCAATCTGTTAAAACTGTCGTTAATTTAATTTTATTACCTGCGATTATTAATTTAGATTTTGCCGATGTTAAAACTACCTTAAAAGATTCAGGTGTCGCTTTAATTGGTTTTGGTATGGGTTCTGGACAAGATAGAGCAAAAGATGCTGCAAATAATGCGATTAATTCTCCATTACTAGAAGCTTCTATTGCTGGAGCAAGAAAAGCTATAGTAGCGGTTACTTGTGGTCCTAGAGTGTCCCTATTTGAAGCTCAAGAATGTGTTAATAGAATATTAGAAGCAGCAGGAAGTAATGTTAATGTTGTATTTGGTATTTCTATTAACGACCAATTAAGTGATGAAATTTTAGCTAGTGTTATTGCTAGTGATTTTGAAAATGATTATGATTTTTCAGACACTAGTCTTAATAGAAAATCTACATATTCTAATGTCATGGAAAATAAGATTGATACAAGTGAATTAGAACCAGAAACCACATCTAATTTTAGTGATGATTTAGATAGTGATTCTATTCTTCCAAACTTCTTGAAAGATTAAATAATCTTTTATAAAATATTTTAAGGTAAAGACAAGTTCATAGGAGCCTAACTTTAGCGAGATAGGGATGGTGTAAGCCTATTAGTCAAGTCCTAAAATCGAATATCACTTTACTTAATTGATTACTGAACTAATAGTAAGTATCCGTTGTTAGCGTTAATAACATAATGAAGTGTTAATATATTGAATATATTAAAACTAAGGTGGTACCGCGTTTAATATAACGTCCTTAGAGGACGTTTTTATTTTAAAAAAAGGAGAAAGATATGGAATTAAAAGACACTCTTAAGATGCCAAAAACAAATTTTGAAATGAGGGGCAATTTAGCTATTAAAGAGCCTAACTATATTAAAAAATGGCAAGATATGAAATTATATGAGACTATGAATTTAAATAGAAAAGACGCTAAAGAGTTTGTTTTACATGATGGTCCTCCTTATGCAAATGGTGATATTCACTGCGGTCATATGTTAAATAGAATCTTAAAAGATTTTGTTATTAGATATAAAAATATGTCAGGTTATCAAACTCCTTTTGTTTTAGGTTGGGACACTCATGGTCTACCTATTGAAAATAGAGTTACTAAATCTGGTGTAAATAGAAAAACTACTCCAATCGTAGAATTTAGAAATAAATGTAAAGAATATGCTTTAAAACAAGTAGAAAATCAAAAACTACAAATGGATAGACTAGGTATTTTATCTAGTGATGAAAAATATTTAACCCTTTTAAAAGAATATGAAGC
>CAYSPV010000014.1:0-17110 GCA_964433025.1 uncultured Staphylococcaceae bacterium | reverse complement strand
GCAAATCTTGCGGTAAGTGCTAATCCTTTATTTGATTATGGTGTTTATAACACTAATAAAGGTAAATTAGTGTTTCTCACCTCATTTAAAGATAAATTAATAGCAGAATTAGAATTAACTACATGTGAATTAGAAAAAACTATTAAAGGTAGTGATTTAGAATATGTAGTTTTAAAACATCCATTTTATGATAGAGATTCTATATTAATAGTAGGTGATCATGTAAGCGATGATGCTGGCACAGGTTTTGTTCATACCGCGCCTGGCCATGGTGTTGAAGACTATCAAGTATGTTTAAAATATAAAATTGAACCTTATTGTCCTGTAGATAGTAAAGGCTATATGATGGAATCTACTGGTGAAGCTTTAAGTGGTTTATTTTATGAAGATGCTAATAAAGTAGTGTTAGATTTATTAACTAACAATAATGCTTTATTAAAAGTATCTAAATTTAAACACTCCTATCCTCATGATTGGAGAACTAATAAACCATTAATATTTAGAGCTACTGATCAATGGTTTTGCTCCATTGAACCAATTAGAGAAAAGCTTATTCAAGAAGTTGAAAAAGTTAATTGGCATCCTAGTTGGGGAAGACAAAGAATGGTTAATATGATTAAAGATAGAGCGGATTGGTGTATATCAAGACAAAGAGCCTGGGGTGTTCCTATTCCTATTATTTATAATGAAGATGGCTCTCCTATTATTGATGAAGATGTCTTTAAGCATATTGAAAATCTAATTAAAGAAAATGGAAGTAATATTTGGTATGAATTAGATCCTATTGATTTACTTCCTAAAGGTTATAGTAATTTAAAATCTCCAAATAATAACTTTACTAAAGAAAAAGATATTATGGATGTTTGGTTTGATAGCGGATCTTCTTGGGCCTATAATGTTTTAGATAAAAACTTAAAATATCCTTGTGATTTATATTTAGAAGGAAGTGATCAATATCGAGGTTGGTTTAATTCTTCTTTAATTATAAGTGTCGCAACTTATGGTGTATCACCATATTTAAATGTGGTAAGTCATGGGTTTGTCATGGATGATAATTGGCAAAAGATGTCAAAATCTAAAGGTAATGGTATTGATCCAAGTAAGGTCGCAAATACTTATGGAGCGGATATCCTAAGACTTTGGGCGGCTACTATTGATTATCAACAAGATGTTAGAATCTCAGAAAGTATTGTTAAACAAATAAGTGAGATATATCGTAAGATTAGAAATACTTTTAAATTTATGTTAGGTAATGTTTATACCTACAATAAAGATGATGAAATCGAATATCAACTCGTGGATAAATTTATCCTAAATCGTTTATATAAAGTCATTAATTTAACTATTGATAGTTTTGATAATTATAACTTTAGTGATGCAATATCAGCGATTGTAACATTCTTATCAACAGATTTAAGTGGATTTTATTTAGATATAAATAAAGATATCTTATATTGTGATGGTAATTCGATTAGAAGAAACACTGTGGTAAGTGTTATATATCAGTGTTTAGTTAACATGATGAAATTATTAACACCAATACTTCCATTTACTATGGATGAGGTTAATGATAATTTAATTTATAAAACTAAAGAAAGTGCGCAGCTTTATGATTTCTGTAAAAAAGAAAATTATGATAAAGATTTAGATAAAGAATTTGAGTTATTTTTAGATTTAAGAAGTGATATATTAAAAGCTTTAGAAAACGCTAGAAGTAAACAAATTATTCATTCAAGTCAAGAAGCCGCAGTTAAAATTAAAATTTTAAATAGTAATTATTTAAATATATTTGCTAAAATTAAAAATGAAGCGAATAATTTATTTGTTATATCTTCACTTGAGGAAGATAATAATCTAGTTGATGGTGATACATTAAATTATTCACAAGTTGAAGTAAAACATCATGAAGGTATTAAATGTCAAAGATGTTGGAATTATACCTTTGATGGAGTAGATCTTGATAATAATGAACACATCTGTAAACGATGTAATGATGTTTTAAAAGATGAAAGGTAATATAAAGATGGATTTTAAGGCTATATTAAGACTAAGCAAGGAACTAGCAATTAAATTTTTAAAATGGTTTTGGTATTCTTTTGCTTGGTTATTTGTATTGATGTTTATTATTGATATAGTTTCTAAACAATTAGTTAAAAATTTAATGACAGTAGGTCAAGAAATAGTGTTAATTCCAAACTTTTTATCTATTCATTATGTCCAAAATAATGGCATGGCTTTTGGTATAGATTTTGATAGTCAAACTGTAAATACAGTTTTCTTTATATGTGTATCTATTATTGGATTTATTCTTATTGCAGGTGTTATGTATTATTATCGTAAACAGATGAATAGGATTACGTACGCTAGTGGGATGTTAATGCTCGCGGGTTGTTTTGGAAATTTAATAGATAGAGCTTTTTATGTTGATGAACTAGGAAATCATTATGTAGTGGACTTTATTGGATTTTTTGGAAGTAACGGATTTGCTAGATTTAATGTCGCTGATTCATGTCTTGTGATAGGTGTTATTATGCTTATGGTCTACTTCATAGTTACTGAAGTAAAAGATTATAGAAAAAAATACAAAAAGAATACAGTCACTATGGAAGGTACTACAGGTGAAAGTGTAGACACTCCTGAAGTTATAAATACTCCTGAAGTCATTGAAACTAATACCGAAACTAGTCAAGATAAAATAGTAGAAGATACCTCTTCTATAAATGATAATGAAACAAATAACGATAACTAGTGAATATATTAATACTAGATTAGATATATTTTTGGCTAACTATTTAAATATTAGTCGTAGTTTTGTTCAGTCTTTAATAAAAGAAGGTAATGTTTTAGTTAATAATAAAAACGTATCTAATTCATATAAATTAAAATTAGATGATGTAGTTAGTTATGAAATCATTGAACAAGTTCAAGATTTTAAACCTAAAGACATGGATTTAGATATTGTTTATGAAGATGATGACATTGTCATCATAAATAAAAAACAAGGGGTAGTGGTACATCCTGCTAGTGGTCATGATGATGATACTTTAGTTAATGGATTAAAGTATTTATATGATAATAATTTATCCAATGTTAATGGTGAATATCGTTTAGGAATAGTGCATCGTATTGATAAAGATACTTCTGGTTTACTTTGTGTTGCTAAAAACAATAAAACCCATAATTTCTTAGCAGATCAATTAAAAGATCATACCATGAATAGAGAATATATAGCCCTAGTGGAGGGCACTATATTAGAAGATGAATCTATCATAGATTTGCCTTTAGCTAGGTCTAAATCTAACCCTTTAAAAGTGGAAGTGTCCGCGAAAGGGAAGGTGGCGACCACCTACATTAAAGTTATTAAACGATATGAAAAATTTACACTTATTTCATGTAAATTAAAAACAGGTAGAACACATCAAATTAGAGTCCATTTAGCTTATATCGGACATCCAGTAGTGGGCGACAAATTATACAATAAATCACCTTTAAAACTATATGATAAAGGTCAATTATTACATGCTTATAAATTAAGTTTTATACATCCAAAAACTAAGAAATTAGTGTCTTTTGAAAGTCAAATTCCTGATTATTTTAATAAGGTATTATCATCACTTAAATAGGTCTTAACATTATTAAAGTTAGCTTTAGCGATTTTATATAATTCTTCTTTGGAATATTTTTCTATAAATTCTTTTATAAAAGTGTCCGCTTTTATACCTGAACCAAAAGGAAATTCCATATCATATTTTTCTTCTAATTTTTCTTTTTCTTTTAATAAGAAGTATCTAGCCACACAGCTAGAAAGGGCAATGCTAGGATAATATAATTCCCCATTAGTGGAGAAAACTAAATCATTTAAAATAACCTTTTCATTTTTTAAATAATCATAATATTTATTCTCATTTACAAATTGATCTATATAACAATTATGAGTTTGATATTTTTCTTCTAATTGATATAGGGCTAAATTATGATATTTAGCTTTAATAGAATTGTTATTATATCCTTGCTTTAATAGTGTATTAAACTTTTCATTATCAATCGTATATTTAACAAACTTAAAATTATTTATAATTTTAGGAATAACTTCTAATATTTGTTTATCTCCTAAGGACTTAGAGTCTTTAATATTGTATTTTTTAAGTATTTTGATGTCTTGTTTTTTGATGTAGGACGCTACAACGATAAGTGGTAATACTACATCGCCCACACCTACTTCATCACTTCCTATTTGATCTTCTATGTTTAAATATTCAGCAGGTAATTCTTCTTCTTTTTTAATCTCTTCTTTAGGCTCATAACCATATGAAATCGCTACAAATTCAGCATTTCTTTTGGCAAAAACGGCCTTTTTTTGTTGTTTTTTATCTTGATATATTTTAATTAATATATTTTCATCTTCAAATAAATGAATGACATAATCTTCGCTGGTAGGAACTTCTATATCTTTAAAATCTTCTAATATTTTTAAATATGTATTTTCATCTAAAATAACACTAAACATGTAATGATTATAACACACTAATGCTTATAAAATAATCTATAGTTATTATTTTACCTCTTTGTAAAATAATGCTATTATATGAGCATGCAAAATATTTATGAAGTTTTACAATTTAATGATATTAAAGCTAAGCTTATTGAATATGCTAAAACAGAAAAAGCTAAGTTATATATAGAGTCTTTAGAGGCATATAAAAATAAAGATGAATTAAACTATAATTTATCTTTATTAGATGAAGTTTTTCATATTTTAGAATCTAAAGGTAATTTTCCAATAGCGTTTTCAAATAATGCAATTCCTTTAATTGAATATGCTAAAAAAGGTGGAGTCTTATCTATTAGAGATTTAGATCTAATCGCTGAAGATGTATTAACTACACAACACGTAATTAAATATTTTGCTAGTGTAGATAAAAAATATGTTTTAATGCATCAATTAATTGAAAAATTTGTCGATTTATCTAATTTAGAAAACGCTATTCATAAAGTTATATCTAAAAGCCAATCTATCCTTGATAGTGCTTCTCCTACCTTAGCAAGAATTAGAAAAGACTTAGCCAAATTAGAAAAAGAAATGATGTCTTTAATATCATCACTTACTACAAAATATAAAGCTTATTTAAGTGATGAAAATGTCACCTTTAGAGATGGTCATTATGTCATACCAATACAAACTTCATATAAAAACAAAGTAAGTGGCGCGATATATGATATATCATCATCTGGATATACAACTTTTATTGAACCTAATGAAGTATTAATGTTAAACAACCAAATAGTGTCCCTAAAATTAGAAGAAAATGAAGAGATAAGAAGATTATTAAAAGAATTAACTAATTTATGTGTTATTCAACAAGATGAAATCATCTTAAATAATCAAATAATAGCGACCTGTGATTTTTTACAAGCTAAAGCTTTATATGGTATAGAAATAGATGGAATAATAGCGTCTCAAGAAGATGGTAATTTAACGTTAAGAAACGCTAGACATCCTTTAATAAATAAATCTGTCTGTGTCGCGAATAGTTTTAGCCTAGATAAAGATAAAAGAATTATTGTTATAAGTGGTCCTAATGCAGGAGGAAAAACAATCGCTTTAAAAACTGTCGGACTTCTAACTTTAATGCATAAAGCAGGTCTTGCTATAAGTGCAGATTTTGCCAATATTTCTTATATAGAAAATATTTATTTAGATATAGGAGATTCACAGTCTTTAGATAATAATTTATCAACATTTTCTGCGCATATCTCTAATATTGGAGAGATCGCTAATATTATTAAAAGTAAGGATTTAGTGTTAATAGACGAACTTGGAACAGGCACTGATCCTAGCGAAGGTGAAGCACTTGCTATTAGTTATGTAAAACATCTAATTAAAAAACATTGTTATGCAATGATATCATCACATTTTTCTCATCTAAAAGAATTTGCTTTTACTAATGATAATGTATGTAATGCATCAATGTTATTTGATGAAACTAATTTAAGACCAACATATATATTTAAACAAGGAGTGCCTGGTCAATCATATGCTTTAGAAGTCGCTGTTAGATATGGTTTAAATATTGATATTATTAATGAAGCAAAACAATATTTAGACAGTGTCAAAACTAGTGATGTTAATTTATTGATGAATAAAATTCATCAAGAAGTTTTAAACAATGAATTAATCAAACAAGATTTAGAAAAACAAAAACAAGAACTATTAAAAAAAGAAAAGACATTATTTAATCAAGAAAAATTCTTAAATGAAAAAAGAGAAAATCTATTAAGTGATGTTGAAAAACAAAAAGAACAATTAATAAATGAAATAAAAGATGAAATAGATGAAATAATGGCCTCTATTAATAAACCTGATGTAAAACTACATGAAGTCATACAAGCTAAAAATCAAGTGTCTAATTTAATTAAAAACACTCAAATCACTAATTATGATGAAGATATTAAAGTAGATGATTATGTAAGTGTTCCATTTTTAAATATTGAAGGTAAAGTATTAAGAATTAATAACAATAAAGCTTTTATTAATTCATCTTTAGGAATGTCTTTTCAAGTTGAATTAAATAAATTACATAAAATAGATACTCCAACCCAAACAAAAGTAAGTAAAACAAATGTTGATAATATAATCAAAAGCAGTGTTGGCCTATCTATTAACGTAATAGGTCAACGCGTAGATGAAGCTTTAGAAAATGTCGCTAAATATTTAGATGATTGTCGTTTAAGAAATTTAAAACAAGTTAAAATCATTCATGGATTTGGCTCAGGGGCTTTAAGAAAAGCTATTTCTAATTATTTAAGTAAATGTAATTTTGTGGAATCATTTAAAAGCGGTGATCAATTTGATGGTGGCTATGGTGTCACCTTGGTTAATTTAAAATGAGAGAAAACATCAAAAATCTAATTGATAATTTAAAACCTTTACCAGGGGTTTATTTAATGTTTGATATAAACTCCAACATTATATATGTTGGAAAAGCTAAAAACTTATATAAAAGAGTAAGTCAATACTTTTTAAAACCTCAAACTGGTAAAGTAGCTAAAATGGTATTAGAAATAGATCATTTTGAAACTATTATTACTAAAAATGAAAAAGAAGCTCTTATATTAGAGATGAATCTAATTCAAACTCATTATCCTAAATTTAATATCTTATTAAAAGATGATAGACACTACCCATATATAGCGTTAAGAAAAGATAAAGATCCATATTTATGTATTAAAAGAAATAATAAAGATAATAAATATTATTATTTTGGACCTTTTCCAAATTCTTCAGCCTGTTATGATATGTTAGATTTATTAAATAAATTATTTCCTATTAGGAAATGTAAAAACATACCATCTACACCTTGTTTATATTATCATCTAAATCAATGTTTGGCCCCATGTATTAATAAAGATATATCTAAAGATATATATGATAAAATAACAGATGAAATTAAAGCTTTTTTAAGTGGTGATAATAAAGCTAAATATAATGAGATAAAAAATAAAATGATCGAAGCTTCTGATAATGAAAATTTTGAACTAGCAGCCTCTTATAAAAAAATATTAGACGCGATTGATCATATCAATTTAAAACAAAACGTAGAATTAAACGATAAAATAGATCGTGATATATTTGCCTATTCGACAAGAAATAATTACGTATGTGTTTCTATACTTATGTATAGAAGAGGCATATTGCTTGCTAAAAATAGCTTTATAGAAGAAATATTTTTAGATGATATAGACACTATATCAAATATCATCTTACAGTTTTATCATCTACATCCCACACCTAAAGAAATTATCATTAACAATGATAAAATCATTGATAATTTAAAAGATGTTATAGACGCTAATATGGCAAGTGTAGAAAAAGGTAAACTATATCAACTCGTGCAACAATGTAAGATAAACGCTGATAATAATTTAGATGAATATTTTTTAAATGTCAGAATTAATGATGATAAAAATTTATTATTACAAGAGCTTGCGGATTTATTAAATATTAATATTCCTTATCATATCGAATTAATTGATAATAGCCACACGCAAGGTTTTGAACCTGTAGGCGCTTTAGTGGCCTTTATCAACGGCGAAAAAGCTAAAAACTTATATCGTAAATTTAAAATAGAACATGATGAAGCTAGAGATGATTTAAAATCCATGCAAGAAGTAATGACTCGCCACTATAAAAGAGTAAAAGAAAAACAAGCTAAAAAACCTGATCTAATCTTACTTGATGGAGGTTTAAATCAAGTTAAAGTAGGAAAAGGAGTATTAAATAAATTAGAATTAGATATTCCTATATTTGGTCTATATAAAAATAATAAACATCAAACAGAAGGTTTAATAGATCCTGATGGTAAAACATATCCTATAGAAGATAAAAAATTATTTTTCTTATTAACTAGGATGCAAGATGAAGTACATAGATTCGCTATTTCATATCATATAAATAAAAGATCTAAATCGATGTTTTCATCTATTTTAGATGATATAAAAGGCTTAGGTAGTAAATCTAAAGAAGTCATAATAAATGCATATCCAGACTTAAATATGTTAAAGGATGCTTCTTTAGAAGAACTAAGACAATTTTTAAAAAAAGATGTCGCCAAAAAACTATATGAAAAACTGCATAAATAGATATTATTTCTCTTGAAATATAGACTTAAATATGATTACATATTAAGAGTTAAAAATGCCCTCGTAGCTCAGTTGGATAGAGCAACAGCCTTCTAAGCTGTGGGTCAGGCGTTCGAGTCGCCTCGAGGGTACCATGATTACTCCTAAAAATTAGACAATCTAGTGTCTGATTAGAGGAGATTTTTTATTTTAGAAATTTAATTATATTTTAAAGAAAATGTCGTTGTACAATGATATTAAGAAAGGAGAAAAATTAATGAATAAAAAAACCGCTTTTGAAAGAAGTAAAAATAAGAATTACAGCAAATTTTCAAGCTGGGCAGTTTGGGATGATGATGAAAAGAAGATCAGTGATACAAGTGTGATTAATGAGAATACTGTTAATCCAAAGTTTGTTTTTGCAGCTTTAAATCCTTCAGCCGATCCAGGTGGTACTTTTCAAAATTTTCATTCTCCGCTTGGAAACAAACACGATAAAATGATTCGGAATGTAATTGGAAAAGATGAATTGTTTGCTGGTGCATATTTAACCGACATAGTCAAACGTATTGAACCAAATTCAAAAAAAGTTAATGTTACAGACAATGATATTGATGTTTTTTTAGAAGAAATTAGATATGTATGTGGTGAGGATTGTATTATCATTGCATTTGGTGGAAAGGCATATAAAGCAATAACTAAAAGAGGTATTAAATGCTATAAAATAACGCATTTCGCATATCGATTTAAAGATAAAAATGGTAAAAAAAATCCCGATTCCATGGTGGATGGATTATATAAAATTAAAGAAGAATTAGAAAAATAAAAACCTATTTATACAATTAAAATATTTACCGCAGACTTGCTCTGTGGTTTTTTATTTTAGTTGGATTTTACCGAACAGATAGGTTGGAAAATACCGAACAAAAAGGTTGGAAAATACCGAACAAAAAGGTTGGATTTTACCGATCAAAAAGGTTGGAAAATACCGAACAAAAAGGTCGGATTTTACCGAAAAAATAAAAATAATCTACATTCATTCTACATTTTGGTTTTTTGACATTTTTGATATAAAACAGGGTTATTATCTTTACTTTTTAATTTAAATTAGCAATAATTTATCTATGAATTTTAAAAAAACAATATTATTCATTCCTTTATTATTAAGTCTTACTAGTTGTACATACACTAAGTATTTAACAAATGAATATACTTCTAGTGAAATAATTGCTATTTATGATGGCTTAGAAGATTATGAATTAACCTATTATGATTATAAAGATATGGAAGCAATAGATTTTGATGAACATATCTATATTGTTAGTAGTGATAATTTAGAAGCTAACTTTTATTTCTTTTCTAGCCAAGATAAAGCTTATTTATATATGCAAGAACATGATTTTAGTTTAGGTGGTTGGATGATATCCATCTTTAGTGGTGATTCTTCTATAACTACTTATGAACAAATAGGAAAAATGGTGGTCTCTTATATCGACTATCAAATCTTAAATCCTATTCTTGAATATGAATCAAATATTTAATTAATGTCATTAATTAATGTTTTCTAGAAGTTTTAAGTAATTTATATCTAGAATCAACAATATCATCTAATCTACATACTTTAGTTAATATAAAACATACCGCGACACAGATAAGGGCTAATACTAAAACTACTAGGATGTTTTGATAATTGGTAAATGATATAGCAAGAGCGACTGCGGTAAATGGTGCTCCATTTAAACAAGCAAATAAAGTAACCATAGAAATAACAATAAATAAGGTTAAATAATCACTAGTTAATCCAAATGTTAAATTAGCTAAATAATAAGCTAAATAACCACTTAAAGCCCCTAATGCTAAACCTGGAAGTACTAAACCACCTGTCATCATCGAGTTAGCGGCAAATATAAATAATATCATTCTAACAATTAAATAAATAACAACCATCCACACTACAGGATTTCCTAAAACATAATCAATCATATTATTGCCATTACCAGAAAGAATAGGATAGGTAAGTAATATAATTAAAGATAGGAACGCTAAAATAAAATAACGATATCTAACAATAGGATTAGTGTAGTGTTTATCTAAGAAAATCTTAAATTTAGGAACTAAATATAAAATAGTGGCAGCTATTATAAAATTAATCGCTATTACAAATATAAAGGCATAAATATTATTAAAATCAAAATTATTTAATATCTCAAATTCAAATAGGGGATCAGGAATAATCACAAGTGACACTAAATAGGCAATAGTCATTATATAAATCATCTTAAAAATATTTTTAATATTAATTGAATGGACACATTCTTCAAATCCATATAAAAAACCTGCAATTGGAGCATTAAAAGCTACAGTAAAAGCTATTGCCATACCTAAATAAGCATCATCTTTATTATTTTTATCAACTGCATCATTAACACCATATGCCGTCGCACCTCCAATAAAAGCAGAAGGAGATTCACTACCAAGTGGTGCACCGACAAAGAAAGATATTAATGAGTTAACAAACATTAAAGGCACAGCAAAATAATATCTAAATTTAATTTGCTTATTATTTATCATTAATTTAAGTTGACTTAATCCGCCTCCTTGAACACTTCCTTCAAGTCTAATGACTGCATAACCTAAAAATATTAAAAAGACACCTAAAAGAGTGGCAAATGTTTTTGTATAGGCATCTTCTGATAAGAAAAGTTCATTAGATAAATCAATGATAAAATGAGCAGCATATCGATATAAAGCAATTAATACTGAGATTATTAACGCTAATATCGTTAGCTTAATTAATTCTTTAATGAAGACTTTGGTTTTTAATCCCATAGCTAATAATTATAGTATCTTTATTATAATTGTAAATAATTAAAAATATGTAGTATGAGACTAAATAAATTGTTAACTCTACTAAAAGTAGAATTATAAAAATCTACTCTACTTTTAATTTTAAAACATTATATTGATTAAGTATTGATCATATTTAAAAATCTAATTGCGGTTTATAACCCAAAATATCAAAAAAAGGAGATAAATATGTCAAAGTATCGATTAGTTAGTGATTCTTGTTCTAATCTACCCCTAGAAGAAATTAAAAAACATGATATCGATATTATTTCGATGTATTGGATTGATGAAAAAGGACAAGAACACATTGGTTTTGATATTAATGAAAAACCAGATTTAAAATCATTTTATGATCGGATGAGAAATGGTGCGGTTATTACTACAAGTGCCATTAATGAAAGTAGCTTCATCGACTTTTTTTCTAAAATCTTAGATAAGGGTCAAGACATTTTATACATTGGCTTTTCTAGCGCTTTATCGGTTACTTTTAACTGCGCTACAAGTGCTAAAAAAACCTTAGAGAAAAAATATAAAAATAGAAAAATTATTGTTATTGATTCTTTAGCAGCCTCCTCAGGCTTAGGATTATTAGTGTATCATGCCGCTTTAAATAAAGAAGCAGGTATGTCAATAGAAGATAACGCTAAATGGGTAGAAGATAATAAATTAAGACTAGCCCATTATTTTACTGTTGATGATTTAAAATATTTATATCGTGGAGGTAGAGTTTCTAAGTCTAGCTTTATTTTAGGTAATGCATTAAGAATTAAACCTGTACTACATGTAAATAATGAAGGAAAATTAGTACCCTTTA
Source organism: uncultured Staphylococcaceae bacterium (assembly GCA_964433025.1). Classification (GTDB taxonomy): domain Bacteria; phylum Bacillota_I; class Bacilli_A; order RFN20; family CAG-826; genus CAJOOD01. Next base: position 4,830 of record CAYSPV010000014.1, on the reverse strand, counting down.
GTAAAGTATTTGGAAGAAAAAAATCAATTCAAGTTATGGCTAATTGTTTAATAAAACACGCGACTGATTTAAAAAATCAAGTAATTATGATTAGCCATGCTGATTGTATTGATGATGTTAATTATTTAATTTTTTTAATAAAAGAAAAAGTTAGCCCTAAAGATATAATTCTAAATTATATTGATCAAACTATTGGGGCACATTCTGGTCCTGGAACATTAGCCTTATTCGCCCTATGTGATTCTAGAGATCCACATTAAAAAAGTTTAAAAATTGAAAGTCTTTTGTTATCACCCCTTCTCTTACAATAGACTTTCTTTTTTTATTATTAAATTAGTCTAAATTTTGATATTTAATTAAGAAATTAACTGTATCTTTAATCGTATCTTTTAAATCAGTAGGTTGATAACCTAATTGTTCTTTAATTTTAGAATTATTAAATCTTCCATTTGAGGTTATGGTTTTAACCATGTTATATGTAAATATAAATTTTTTATTAGTGATTTTACTAAATAAATCAATAAATAAAGCTCCAAAATAAACTAAAAATCTTGGCACAAATATTAGATGTTTTTTTGGATGTTTAGATAAACTAGAAGTATATAATATTAAATCTTTAACGGATATATATCCGTTAGATATAATAAATGTTTCTTTACTAATTGAAGTGGTTAACGCTCCTTTTATTAGCATTTTTGCTACATCTTTTACATCTACAAAAGAATAACCACCTTTTAAATAAAAAGGATATTTACCTTTATAAATATTAATAATAGATCTTGATGTTTCACCTAATAAATAATCCTGAGCCCCTATGACCGCACTTGGATAAAAAATTAAACCATCTAAACCTTTATTAAATAAATCTAAAATATAAGAAGTGGCCAATACTTTAGTTTTTTCATATTCTCCTCGATGAGAAGTTAGATTTAATGAGGCTGTTTCATCTATTAGATCGTTTTTATAACTTAAGACATGAACGCTTGAAACATATATTAATCTTTTTTGATATTTAAAGCATAAATCAGCGATATCTTTACTAGCTAAATAATTAACTTTATATATTTTTTCTTTGTGTTTATTTGAAGTAGAAATAATACCCGCGAGATGGATAATAATATCATTTTCTTTGATTAATTTTTCCATTAATAAAGTATCACAAATATCACCATAAATAATATTAATATTATTTTTATCTAAATAAGGAGCCTTATCATTATTTAATAATAAACAATTAATAATTACTTCATTTTTATGATCCTTAATTAAATTAGAAACTACCACGTTTCCAATATGACCAGAGGCTCCAGTAATTAAGATTTTTTTCATATTTTTATTGTATCATTTTTGCTTTTAATTTATTAATAGTTTTCTTATTAAAAACATAAGGTTTATTTATTAATAAATATTCAATAGTGGCAATAATTGAAATTCTTACATCTTTAGGATTAAAATCTAATTCATTTTTAGCTTTAGTGGTATCAAAATTTGAATTAGCAATTATGGTTTTTAATGAATATAACGTAAATAAAGGTTTTTTATTTTTAATCTTGGCAATTAAAGAAAATAAAGGAATAAAAATCTTTACAAAATTAATCGAAAGTTTAACTGGTAATTTATTTCTATTTAGATGTTTATTAATGGTAAGAATAATATTTTTAATAGATAAATATTGACCCGAAATAATATATTCAGTTCTATATTTTTCTAATTTGATTATTTTAATAATCATATTAGCAACATCATAAACATCTACAAAAGCATAACCTCCTCTTACATAAGCGGGTAATTTATTATTAGCGATATCAATAAATAATGTAGATAGTTCTCCTAAATGATAATCATTTTCTCCAATAATACCGCTTGGATAGATAATCGTAGCTTTTAATTTTTTATAATGACTTAAATTATAAACATAATCAGTAGCGATCGATTTAGTCTTTTCATAATTACCATGAGATGAATCAATATTAAAAGAATCAGGTTCTTTCATCGCTAAATTGTTTAATTTAATAGGAATAGAATGCACTGATGAGGCATATATTAATTTTTTATTAAAATGTAAACATGCATCCGCAACATTTTTAGTGCCTACAACATTAACTTCATATAATTTTAAATAATCATCTTTAGCTTTAATAGAAATTAAAGAGGCTAAATGAATAACTACATCCATTTGTTTAATAATTTCAAACATTTGCTCTTTATTAATAATATTTCCTGTAATTTTATGATAATTACAATTTATTATCGAATAGGCATTATCGGAGGGTAACACTAAGATATAAGGTGTGATATCTAATTTGTTTAATTGCTTAAGCAAAGTGGAGCCTAAATGACCAGTCGCGCCTGTTATAAATATTTTTAATTTGTCTAACATCTTATCTACCTCCTTTTTTATTTTGTTGTTTTATATTATAAATTTACTATAATTTATATATTAATTTAGACAACACAATGTCTAATTTATACATTTATATACAATATCGACAATTTGTTGAGTAAAGGAATTTAAATATATGGATCGTAGAATTAAAAAAACTAGAACTTTAATTAAAAACTATATCGTGGATTGTTATAGCGATAATGCAGATGCTAAATTATCAATTTCTTCACTTTGTGAGGCAATTGATATTAATAGGTCTACATTTTATCTACATTATTCCTCAATTGATATGGTGATAAAAGAATTAGAAGAAGATGCCATTGAAGTTATTAATTCTTATATTGAAAAATATGGTGAAAACTATTTAGCTTTATTTCAAGATTTATGTAATTATGTCAAAGAAAACGTTAATTTATTTAAAGCTTTATTCAGTGTTGGTGGAGACCACTTTGCCTCACTTGTATACAAGCGTTTTTATAACATAGTCAAAAAAAGTGTTTTAGTTAAACCTTTAGAAGATGATCCATCTAAAGATTATGTTATTACTTTTATTATCAATGGTACGATTGGTATATTTAAAAAATGGATTAATGAAAACTTTAAAACTAAAGAAATCGATATCGTTTTAGCCTTTTTAAAATTCTTAAGATTAGATGAATTTTTAACCGCTCAATAATTTATATGGACATAAATAAAAAAGAAATTTTAAATCTATTTAATCAAAGAAAATATGATCAAGTAATCTTAAAGATTAAAGATGATATTTTAGACATTGATTTAATGTTTTTAAAGGCTATTTGTTATGCTTTTATAAATGATTTTGATTCTGCAGATAATTACATTAAAAAACATGAATCTATCTTAGCAAAAGACTTTGTTAAATTATTAGACACTCATTTTAATATTTATTTTTATTTTAAAAAATATGATGATGCTTTAACTTTATTAGAGCATTATGAAGAATATCCTTATATCTCTCAAGAAGTAGAAGAAAAATATCAACAGTTAAAAAAGACTATTTTAGATAAAAATAAATCCGCAAATAAAAATCTAAACAAAGAAGATATTATTAATTTATTAACATCTAAAAATGATGAAAAAATATTAAGAGCGATCACCCTTATTAAAGATTATAAACCTGAAGTTTTTATATCTTATTTACAAGATATAATGCTTGATGATGAGCTTAAAGATTCAATTAAAACATCCACACTTTTATATTTATGTGAAAATAACTTTAATGAAAACATAAAGTTTAATTTAAGAGGGGAAATTCTTACCATAATTCCATCTAAATTAGAACCAATATATAAAAACAAAAAATATGAATCTTTAATGCAAAAATCTAATGATATTTTAAATGTTCAATTTCAAGAATTATTTAGATCATTACTAACCTTATTTTTTTTATATTATTATCCTTTACCAATACCAGATGAAATAGGGGTAGATGATTTATATGAGGCGTTGACCGCTGTATGTAATGACTATCTAAGTTTTAATAAAATTGATGATATAAATAATGAAAATATTAAACAACTTGCCCTTAAAATAAAACATATCTCATCTAAATATTAATTTTGTAAGTTATTTTATTTGTTTTTGAACTTTATATTATATATAATACATGCGAAAAGATAATAAAAAGGAGTTATTAAAATGGAAAGAAAAGTTGAAAAATTAAAACATTGTCAAACCCAAGTTATTGTTACTTTTGATAAAGAAGAATGGCAAAAAGCCCAAAACAAAGCTTTTAATAAATTAAAAGAAAATGTTAATGTCCCAGGCTTTAGAAAAGGAAAAGCTCCAGATAATTTAGTTAAAGATAAAATCGATCAAGGTCGTTTATATAATGAGGCTATTGATAGCCTTTTACCAGGTGCTTATCAAAGCATCATTTTAGAAGATAAAGTTGAACCATTTACTAGACCTGAAATTACAATTGATAAATTAACTAAAGACGAACTCGTGGTTAAATTTATTATAACAACCGCTCCTGAAGCTAAATTAGGTCAATATAAAGATCTAAACATTGGAAAAGATGAAGTTAAAGTCACTGATGAAGATATCGCTAATGAGATTCAATCTTTATTATCTGAAAACGCTACTTTAAGAAATAAAGAAGAAGGTAGTAAAGTTGAAAAAGGTGATACTGTTATTATGGATTTTGAAGGATCTGTTAATGGTGAAAAATTTGATGGTGGTTCTGCATCAAACTATGAACTAGAAGTTGGATCTAATTATTTTGTTCCAGGATTTGAAGATCAATTAATTGGACACAGTGTTGGTGAAGAATTTGATGTAAATGTTACTTTCCCTGAACAATATGTAGAAAATTTAAAAGGAAAACCAGCGGTTTTTAAAGTCAAATTACATGAAATTAAAACTAAAGTTTTACCTGAGTTAAACAATGAATTTGTTAAAGAATTAAACATTAAAGGTGT
>CAYSPV010000013.1:0-23873 GCA_964433025.1 uncultured Staphylococcaceae bacterium | reverse complement strand
GTATACCTTTTTAGATAAAGGTGATAGATTACTTGCCTTACGTCCAGAATTTACAGCGTCCATAATTAGAAGTTTTAATAATAATAAATTGTACGCTAATAAAGATTTACCTATTAAAGCTTATTATCATGGTCCAGTCTTTAGATATGAAAGACCTCAATTAGGTAGATATAGACAATTTGATCAATTTGGAATTGAAATATTAGGCTCTGATTCTTTATATTTTGATGTTGAAGCTATATTTATGGGCTATGCTATGCTTAAACAATTTGGTCTAGAAAATATTACTTTAAAAATTAATTCATTAGGAGATGAAGTTTCTAGAAATAATTATAAAGAAGCTTTAAAAGAATATTTTAAAGACAAAATTGATGATATGTGTAGTGATTGTAAAAGTAGATATGAACTAAATACTTTACGTATTTTAGATTGTAAAGTAGAAGAAGATCAAAAAATTATTAAGAACGCTCCTAAAATGTCTTCTTATCTAAATGAAGAATCTAAAGAAAGATTTAATCACATCTTAGAAATATTAGATGAAAACAATATTAAATATGAAATAGATGAAAATTTAGTTAGAGGATTAGATTATTATAGTCAAATAGTGTTTGAATTTCATTATGTCTCTAAAAAAGGCTTTAATTATGGAGCGATAGGGGCAGGTGGTCATTATTCTAATTTAATTAATGAATTAGGTGGTCCAAAAGATATGCCTGGTGTAGGATTTTCTTTTGGTGTAGAAAGATTATATTCTATTTTAAAAGATGATGAATTATTACCTATTGTTAATTATCCTTTAGATGTTTATGTAGCCTGTTTAACTAGTGAAGGAATTAGATCTAGTTTTTCTATTACTAACTTTTTAAGAGTTAATGGAATAAAAGCAGATTCTGATTTTAAAGTTTTAAAAGGTGCTAGTGCAGTTAAAATAGCGTTAAGAAAAAAAGCAAGATTTGTAATATTTATTGGTGAAGAAGAACTTAATAGTTATAAATTAACTATTAAAGATCTAGCAAGTGAAACACAAGATATCATAGATTATGAAGAAGTAGTCCATTATTTATATCATAAATTAGATAATTCAGAATGTGAGTGTGATGATGAATGTTGCTGCGGACATCATCATGAAGAGGAATAATATGTATAGAAGTGTTTTTAATAATGATTTAGACATAAAAGATTTAAATAAAGAAGTAGAAGTATGTGGCTGGGTAGCTAAAAAAAGAAACTTTGGTCAACTTATTTTTATTGATTTAAGAGATAGAAGTGGAATCGTACAAGTTGTTATAAATGAGACAATTCATGCACCAGATGTAAGAAATGAATATGTTATATCTGTTAAAGGTAAAGTAAGTAAAAGAACCACCCCAAATCCTAAACTTAAAACAGGTGAAATAGAAATAATCGCATCAGAAATTATCGTATTAAATAAAGCTTTAACTACACCTTTAATAATTGATGATGTAACTGATGCTTTAGAAGATACTAGGTTAAAATACCGCTATTTAGATTTAAGAAGGCCAATAATGCAACATTATTTAGATATTAAACATCAAATCAAGATGTCTACTCATAAATATTTAAATAATTTAGGTTTTATTGAAATAGAAACTCCAATGCTTTGTGCCTCTTCTTTAGAAGGAGCTAAAGAATATTTAGTGCCTTCAAGAATTCATAAAGGTCATTTTTATGCTTTACCTCAATCTCCTCAAGTATTTAAACAAATGCTTATGATTGGTGGTTTAGAAAGATATTATCAAATCGCTAGATGTTTTAGAGATGAAGACTTACGCGCAGATAGACAACCAGATTTTACCCAAATCGACATTGAGACTTCATTTTTAAGTCAAGATGAACTATTAGAAATGATGGAGGGTCTTTTAAAATCTATCTTTAAAGAAACAATTAATGTCGATATTCAATTACCTTTACGTCAAATATCTTATAAAGATGCGATTTATTATTATGGAAGTGATAAACCAGACACTAGATTTGATATGAAATTATTTGATATAGATGATGCTTTTAATAGTGTAGATATTCCTTTCTATGCTAAAGAAAACATCTCTATAAGAGCCATTAAAGTAGAAAATATCGCAAACATTACTACAAGAAAAGTAATAGATGAATTAAATATAGAAGCTAAGAAGTTCTCATTAGATTTTGTTAATGTTTTAAAATATGAAAATAAAACCTTAAGTGGTTCACTTGTTAAATATTTAAATGAAGAAGTTATTAATAATATTATTAATAAAGCATCTTTAAATGATAATGATATCTTAATTATTAGTCATGGTCCTTATAATAGAGTGTCTTCATTACTTGGGGCGTTAAGATTGAGGTACGCTAAAGAGTTAAATTTAATTAAACCTAATACCTATGATTTGCTTTGGGTTGTGGATTTTCCAATGTTTGAATTAAATGTTGAAGATAATAAAATAGTGACCTCTCATCATCCATTTACTAGACCAAAAGATGAGTATTTATCTACACTTAAAAGCGATCCTTTAAGTGTTTTAAGCTATGCTTATGATATTGTTATTAATGGTTATGAAGCAGGTGGAGGAACACTTCGTATTTATGATCAAGACGTACAAAAACAAATATTTGAAATATTAGGACTATCAAAAAAAGATATAGATAACATGTTTGGTTATTTTATTGAAGCTTTAAAATATGGAACACCTCCTCATGGTGGGATTGCTTTTGGCTTAGATAGATTAGCAATGATTATAAGTGGCACTGATAACATTAGAGATGTTATTGCCTTCCCTAAAAATTTAAGTGCAGTTGATCCTGTAAGTGGCGCGCCTAACGCGGTTAGTGAGGATCAATTAGATGAATTAGGAATTACATTTAAAACTAAATAACTACTAAATAATTACTAAAAAGGAGAAAATCTATGAATATTGACGAATTATCAGTAGCAGCGATTAGATCGACATGTATCGACACCATTAATAAGGCCAATAGCGGACATCCAGGTATGGCACTTGGAAGTGCTCCTATTCTTTATTGTTTATTTAAAAACCATATTACAAGTGATCCATCTAATCCACAATGGATTAATCGTGATCGATTTGTCTTAAGTGCAGGTCATGCATCTAGTTTGTTATACACGATGCTTCATTTATGTGGATATGGTTTAACTATTGATGATTTAAAATCATTTCGTCAATTAAATAGTAAAACTCCTGGTCATCCTGAATATGGTCACACCTTAGGTGTGGATGCGACAAGCGGACCTTTAGGACAAGGTATTGCACAAGCCGTAGGTATGGCACTTGCAGAGCAAGCTTTACAAACTCAATATGAAGATGGATCTAAATTAATTAATCATTACACCTATTGTTTGTGTGGTGATGGTTGTTTACAAGAAGGTTTATCTCAAGAAGCTATCTCTTTTGCAGGTTTACAAAGATTAAATAAATTAATTTTAATTTATGATTCTAATAATGTAACTTTAGATGGTGCTTTAGATTTATCATTTAATGAAAATGTAGAGCAAAGATTTATTGCTAGTAATTGGAATGTTTTAAAAGTCAGTGATGGTAATGATTTAAATTCTATTAATAATGCCATTAAAGAAGCTAAAAAAAGTAAAGATAAACCCACTTTAATTATTGTTAAAACAATAATTGGTTATGGTTCTTCTAAGCAAGGTACTTCTAAAGTACATGGTTCTCCTTTGGGAGCTGAAGATGGAAGTAAAGCCAAAAAAGAAGTTTATGGTTATGATTATCCTGATTTTTATATTCCTGATGAAGTATATACAAACTTTAAAAATAGTTTTATTAAACGCGGACAAGAAGCTAATAAAGATTGGAATAAAACATATGATTCATATTGTAAAAAATATAAAAAAGATGGTATCAGATTTACTTCTTTAATTAATAGCGATGTTTCTAATTATTTAAGTGATGTAATGCCTGATATTACTCCTGATAGTGTTATTTCCACTCGTGAAGCATCTGGAAAAGCTTTAAATGATTATATTTTATCTATTCCAAATCTTATTGGTGGAAGTGCAGATGTTGCAGGAAGTGTTATTACAAAAATTACAGGTGGAACAGATTTAACTTATGATAATAGAAAAGGTCATAACGTTAACTGGGGTATTAGAGAATTTTTAATGGCCAGCGCTGCTAATGGTATTATGCTACATAAAGGATTAAGAGTTTATGTAGGATGTTTTTTAATATTTGCTGATTATATGAAACCTGCTATTAGAATGGCAGCTTTATCTAATTTACCTGTTATTTATTTATTCTCTCATGATTCAATTGCCGTAGGTGAAGATGGTCCTACCCATCAACCAATTGAACAATTAGCGATGCTAAGAAGTGTTCCTAATTTAAATGTTTATCGTCCTTGTGATCAAATGGAAACTTACGCTAGTTGGTATATGGGATTAAATAGTCAAAATACACCAAGTGCAATTATATTATCTAGACAAGGATTAAGAAATCTAAAGAATTCTTCTTTAGAAGGTCTTAAAAAAGGTGCTTATGAAGTATCAGATAATGTTAAGAAAGCTGATATTGAAATAATCGCTACTGGTAGTGAAGTATCTCTAGCTTTAGATGTAGCTAAAAAATTAAAAGAAGAAAATAAAATCAATGTTAAAGTTATTTCAATGCCTTGTGTTGAACTATTTGAAAAACAAGATGAAAGCTATAAAAATAGCATCTTAGATGTTGATTATAATAAGCGCATTTCTTTAGAAATGCTTTCAACTTATGGTTGGGCTAAATACGCTAAATATAATATCGGTATTGATAGTTTTGGAACTAGTGCACCTGCAAAAGATGCTTTAAAAGCTTATCAATTTGATTTAGATTCAATTTATCAAAGAATATTAAAAATCTTAAATAAGTAGTGTATATTATATTTATAATATTTCGAGGTATTTATTATGGCGGATTATGTAACAATTGATAATTTAGCAAACAAAGGTAAAATTCAAATCTCATATCTAGCTTTTGAAAAGTTAGTAAATGATGCAATTTTAAATGTGCCTGGTATTGCAAAAAGTAGTAAACATCTAAATAAAAACCAAAAATTTAGATTAAATAGACCTGTTAAAATCACTATTAGAAATAGTGTTATTAACATTAAGGTCATTATCGAAGTTGCAGAAGGTATTAATAAAGATGAAGTTATTGAAACATTAGAAAATGAAATTCATCAAGTTATTAATACGATTACCGAACAAACACCTGTTGAAATAAAAATAGAGACTGTCAATGTAAAATAAATGGCCAAAAAAGAAAAAAAGAAACGGGTTAAAAAAACATTAACTTACGCCCAAGCGCATAACCGCGCATTAAGATCATATCAAAGAGCATCAAGAATCATGATATGGGGCGGAGTTTTTAATATATTTGGTTTAATGCTAGGTTTAATTTATAACGCTATGATGCAAACTGAACCAACTTCTTTTTTAAGTGGTAGTTTACTAGCTAATACTTTATCTTATTCCTCTTATCAATTTTCTTTTTGTTTTGCTAGTAATAACTTTATTATTCGTATTTTTGAAATGCTTACTTATAATCGCTTTGATAGCAGCGCTAATATGCCATTTTGGGCTTTTATTGTTTTAAGTATGTTAATTGTATTTATATTTTCTGCTTTAGCAGTAGGAGTATCAATATATGCTAGCCAAGGTAAAAGATGGGCGTTTTTAAGTATGATAATATTTTATTTTATAGATTCTGCCTTTATTATTTTTAACTATCTAATAGGAGAAGCTACAACATATCTTTGGATATTAATAGCATTACATGTAATTATTTGGTTCTTTTTAATAATGGCAATTTATCAATATTATCACCTGTTTTATATAGAGAAAATTTATAAACAAAAAATAGCAGAAAGTGATACAATATCAAAGGCCCAAGAAGGCCAAAAAATAAGTAATGAAAATGAGCACGCTAAGTAGACATAGACAAGAAGAATTATCTATGATAATTATTTATCAATGTATATCATATGATGATAGTGGTATCACCTATGATGTTAAAGAAGTAATTTCTAATAATTTAGAATTGCCTTTTGAAGAAGTTGATTTATTTATCAGACAACTTGTTGTCGCTAGTTTACTTTATAAACAAGAAACAATAGATCTAATATCTAAAAATTTAAAAAGATGGTCTTATAAAAGACTAGATTATGTAACTAAAGCCATACTTCTTATGTCTAGTGCTTTATATTATCATATGGAAAAAATAGATCGAAAGATTGTAATAGATACGGCAATTAAACTTTCAAAAAAATATTCTGATCCGAAAGCTTATCGTTTAATAAACGCGATATTGGAGAACATTTTAAATGACTAGCTATGAAAATATTCCAAGTGTATCTCAATTAAATGAATACATTAAAAATGTCTTAGAAAATGATGAAAATTTAGCCACGATATTAGTACAAGGTGAAATATCTAATTTTAAATTAGCCAGTAATGGTGTTTATTATTTTTCTTTAAATGATGTTAAAGATAATGCTTCAATTAGTTGTGTTTTATTTAAGACGAGTTACGCTAAATTAAATTTTCAGCCTGTTAATGGTGATAAAGTCATCTTATATGGTGGTATTAGCTTTTATAGTGGTAAAGCTAATATTTCTTTAAAAGCTTATAACATTATAAAACAAGGAATAGGCGATAAATTATTAGCTTTAGAAGAATTAAAACAAAAATTAGCCCTAGAAGGTTTATTTGATGAATCAAGAAAAAGACCAATTAATATATATCCAACCGCTATTGGAGTGATAAGTGCACTTAATAGTGCAGCCCTAAAAGATATATTAGTAAACGTAAAAAGAAGATATCCATTATGTGATATTTATGTTTTCCCTTGTCAAGTTCAAGGAGAAAAGGCCTCACAAGACATTTTAGAAGCTTTTTTAAAGTCACAGGAATATCAACTCGATACCTTAATAATTGGCCGTGGAGGGGGCTCTAGTGAAGATTTAAGCCCATTTAATGATGAAACATTAGTAAGAGCAATCGCTAATAGTAGATTTCCGACAATATCTGCAGTAGGTCATGAAATAGATCTAACACTTATTGATTATGTCGCTGATAAAAGAGCTTCAACTCCTACAGGGGCAGCAGAACTAGCGGTTGCTGATAAAAGAGAATTAATTCAATTATTAAATAGCATTGATGAACAGATGAAAACTTCGATTGTATCTAAATTAAATAGTTACATATCTGAATTTAATTATCTAAAGAAAAACATCAATACAATCTTAAAACAAAAAGTAGAAAATATTGCTCTACAAATATCTAATTTTGAAAAACGCTTAAAAGATTTACATCCATACAATGTTTTAGCAAGAGGTTATTCTTTAACTTATAATAGTGATAAAACATTGATTAAATCTATTAAACAAGTAAATAAAAATGATACAATCAAGACACAAATAAAAGATGGTGAAATTGTTTCTATAGTCCAAGAGGTGATTAAAAATGGAAAAGAAAATTGACTTTGAAAAATCACTAAATATCTTAAAAGATATTTTAGATAAGGTTAGTGATGAAAAAACCACGATCGATGATAGCTTAAAACTATATGATGACGCGAAAAAGATTATTATAGATTTAAGCAAAGCACTCGATGAAGCAAAAGAGAAAGTAGAAAAGGTTATTGAATAGTATTAGTAATTAATTAGTAGTTTTTTATTATGAAAAATAGTAGTTTAAAACACATAGATTTATCCTCTATTAAAGATCCTAGTTTCTTAAAAGAGCTATCAATTAAGGAATTAGAGCTTCTTTCAAGTGATATAAAAGAAGAAATAATAAAGCAAGTGGCTAAAAATGGTGGTCACCTTTCTTCTAATTTAGGTAGTACAGACGCAATTATTGCGTTATGCTATGTGTTTGATTTTGCTATAGATAAGATCTTATTTGATGTGGGACATCAAGCTTACGCTTATAAAATTTTAACAGGTAGAAGCTTAGAAAATTTAAGAAATGAAGGCGGTGTCTCAGGATTTTTAAAAAGAAGTGAATCTAAATATGATTATTTAGAAGCAGGTCATTCTTCAACATCTATATCTGCAGCGTATGGTCTAGCTGTGGCTAGAGACTTAAACAATGAAAATTATGATATAGTCTCATTTATTGGAGACGCTAGTATGGCAAATGGTGTTTCCTTTGAAGGATTAAACAATCTATCATTTGATAATCATAAAATGATTATCGTTTTAAACGATAATGATATGTCTATTACAAAACCTACAGGCGGTCTAGCTAATTTATTTAGAAAGATATCAGATTCTCAATCTTATCAAAAAGTTAAATATGGTTATGTTAGATTTTTAAATAAGACCAAAGTGGGAAAATTCTTATATAAAATCACCTCTAATTTTAAAAATATGGTAGTAAAAAGTTTAATCCCTCCTACATTTTTTGAAAATTTATCTTTAAGATATATGGGACCAATATATGGTCATGATATTAAAAAGCTTATTAAATACTTTAATAAAGCTAAAAAATTAAAACAGCCAGTCGTAGTCCATATTAAAACAATTAAGGGTGAAGGCTATAAATATGCTGAATTAGATAAAAATGGTACTTGGCATGGAGTAGAACCTTTTGATATTGAAAGTGGTAAACCTTTAAAAGTTAATGGTAATCTAACTTATCAAAAACTATACGCAGATGAAGTATATGATATTTTAAAAGAAGATCAAAAAGCTATTTTAGTGTGTCCTGCAACTGAAAAAGGTTCAGCCTTAGAAAGAAATTTTAAAGATTTTCCTAATCAATGTTATGACGTAGGAATTTGTGAAGAGCATTCATTAATTATGGCTTTAGGTCTACATTTAGGTGGTTATAAACCAATAGTGTCCATCTATTCTACATTTTTACAAAGAGCCTACGACCAATTAAATCATGATTTAGCTAGAACTAATGCAGATATTTTGCTTTTAGTAGATCGCGCAGGTATGCCTGGACATGATGGAGAAACTCATCAAGGAAGCTTTGATGAATCATTTTTATATGATTTACCAAATGTAACAATTACAATGTCAGCAACTTTAAAAACTAGTCAGGAATTAATTAAAGAAGGCTTTAACTCTAAATGTGTTTTTGTAATTAGATACCCTAAAGATTATGTTAACCAAGTTGATGATTATCCTAGTATTAATAATCAAAAATGGCCTAAACTTATTTCTAAAAATTCTAAAAAATGTTTAGTCTCTTTTGGTAACAACGGCTATCAAGTTTATAAACTTTTAAAACAAAATAATATTGACTGTGATTATTATGACGCTGTTTATATCAAACCTATACCATTAGATTATGTTAACCAACTTATAAAATATGAAGAAATTATCATTTACGATTCTTATGCTAATAAATCAGGATTTTGCTTGCATTTACAAGATTTATTAATTTGCAACAATTTTAAAGGAAAAATTAAAATCTTTGCTATTGAAGATAAATATTATTCGCATAAAGATGTTAACAAACAATTACAAGAATCTCATATTTTACCAATTGATATTTTTAACTATATTAAATAAATTTAAATTCTTTTTATTTTGGTGTTTTGGTTAACATAATTTATGCTATAATTTAGCCATGGCAAAAGTCATTGTTCATATTGATTTAAATTATTTCTTTGTAAGATGTGAAGAAATTAAAGATCCTAGTTTAGTTAATAAACCAGTCGCTGTTGGACATCAAGGACGAGCAGGAATTGTCTCTACATGTTCCTATAAAGCTAGAGAATATGGTGTTAAAAGCGGAATGGCCATGTTTTTAGCAATATCAAATTGTCCTAATTTAATAATTAAACCTGCAGATTATGATTTTTATTCATTAATGTCTAAAGAATTCTTTTTATATGTAAAACAATATACAAATAAAATCGAAATGGCGTCCATCGATGAATGTTATGCTGATTTTACAGACATCTTAAAAGATGAAAAAGAACCTTTATTATTTTTTAAAAAATTCCAAGAAGGTTTATTTAATAAAACTAAACTATATTGCTCAATAGGGGTCTCTACAAATAAGTTTTTAGCTAAAATGGGTTCAGATTATAAAAAACCAAGTGGAATTACTATATTAAGAAAAAAAGATTTTAAATCTAAAATATATCCTTTACCAATATCTAATATGTATGGAATTGGTAAGAAGACCGCTCCTAGATTAGAATATTTAGAAATAAAAACTATTGGAGATTTAGCTTATAAAATAAATAGTGATGATGAAGATGTTAAAAATTTACTTGGTAAATTTTATTATACCTGTAAAGATTGGTTAAATGGTTTAGGAGATGATGAAGTTATATATGAAGAAGAACACAACCCTAAATCCATAGGAACATCAACAACTTTAAAATATGATACAGATGACTATATGGAAATAAGAAGCGTTATAAAAGCTTTATGTAAAAATGTTTCTAATCGTCTTAAAAAAGAACAAAAATTAGCAAAGACTATATCTTTAACTATCAAAGATACAGAATTTATATCTAAATCTAAATCTTTAACTGTAGATTCTCCAATAGAAGATAGTGATGATATATTTAATGTCTGTTTAGATTTATTAGATAAATTATATGATAATCGTTTAATACGATTATTAGGAGTATCCATCTCAAATCTAGTGGACATAAAAGATATGGCTATACAGATGACATTTTTTGATTATGAAGAAGGAATTAAAAAATCATCCACGAAATTATTAATAAATGAATTAAATAGAAAATTAAGTGTCCCATCTTTAAAAAGGGCAATAGATTTATTAAAGGAGTAAAATTATGGAAATTATTGATGCAATGGACAATTATTATCAATATATAATTGCCGAAAAAGGATTATCTTTATTAAGTGCGAAAGCGTATTTAGATGATATTAATCATTTTATTAAAGACTTTGCAAAAATTACTAACACTGATCAAATAAGAGATGATCATTTAGAAAAGTTTTTACAATTTGAATTAAAAAATAAAAAATCTATAACCACAGCGTTAAGAAGATTATCATCTTTAAAAGGATTCTTTTTATTTTTAATAAAAGAAGGAGTAATCGATATTAATTTAGAAGATATAGACGCTCCTAAAAAGCCATTTCATCTTCCTACTTTAATATCTTTTGAAGATGTAGAGAAATTATTAAACGCTCCAAATTTAGAAAAAGATGATGAAATAAGAGATAAAGCTATGCTAGAGCTAATGTATGCCAGCGGTCTTCGTGTCTCTGAATTATTAAATGTTAAAAAAGGTGATATAGATTTAAATCAAAATATTATTACTATTATGGGTAAAGGGGCTAAACAAAGAAAAGTACCCTTTGGCGAATTTGCAAGCGACTATATTAGAAAATATCTAACTGAAGTAAGAAATAAAAATATTAATTCTAAGTCTCAATATTTATTTTTATCTAAATATGGTGAACCTTTATCAAGACAATATTTCTTTAAAAGAATTAAAAAATATGCAGCGATCGCAGGAATAAAAGAAAACATATCTCCTCATACTTTAAGACACTGCTTTGCTACCCATCTTTTAGAAAATGGAGCGGACCTACGTGTCGTACAAGAAATGTTAGGACACACCAATATTGCCACAACTCAGATATACACTCATGTATCATCTAAACGCATCATATCGGCTTATGATGCCTTAATGGCAAATAAATAAAAATAAGTATATTTATTTATATAAATATAATTTTAGATTATACTAATTAACTGGAGGTAAGGTTATGTCAAAATCTTATAAAAAATTTAAAAGAATATTCGTCCTAGTAATGGACAGTGTCGGTATTGGCTATGATGAAACAAGTAAAAACTATGATGATGAAGGAGCTAATACTTGGGTTCATACTTCAAAGCAATGTAATGGTTTAAACATTCCTACATTAAATAGTCTAGGTCTTTATGATCTAGATAATAATATTTTAGGAGCAAGCAAAGTATTACATCCTAATAGCTATGTATGTAAAGCTAAAGAAGAAAGTATAGGAAAAGATACGATGACTGGACATTGGGAAATGATGGGAATTAAAACCACAGAACCATTTGTCACATTTACTGATACTGGCTTTCCTAAAGAATTAATCGATGAATTAGAAAAACAAACAGGCCATAAAGTCATAGGAAATATTGCCGCATCAGGCACAGAAATAATTAAACAATTAGGAGAACAACAAAACAAAGAAAATAGCCTAATAGTGTATACCAGTGCAGATTCAGTCTTACAAATCGCAGGTCATGAAGAAGTTTTAGGTCTTCAAGAACTATATAGATGTTGTGAAATAGCTAGAGAATTATGTATGACACCTAAATATAGAGTAGGAAGAGTAATCGCTCGTCCTTATATTGGCACTAATAAAGATAATTTTAAAAGAACATCTAATAGACATGATTTAGCTTTAAAACCACCTTATGAAACAGCGATGAATATCTTAAAAAATAATGATATCGAAGTTAGCTGTATTGGAAAAATATCAGATATATTTGATGGATATGGTGTAACTAAAACACAAAAAACAGTCTCTAATTCTAATGGTATGGAAATCACAATTAATGAAGCTAAAAATAAAGAATTTGATTTAGGTCTATGTTTTATTAATCTAGTGGAATTTGATTCTGAATATGGTCATAGAAGAAATCCTTTAGGCTATGGTAACGCTATTGAAACATTTGATAGTGAACTTAAAACATTAATAGATAATCTAAGAGATGATGATTTATTAATAGTGACCGCAGATCATGGAAATGATCCTACCTGGCATGGAACTGATCATACTAGAGAAAAAGTCCCATTTATTATTTATAATAAATTATTTAACGATGGTCGTTTAATTGATGAAAGAACATCATTTGCCGATATTGGAGCAACTATCTTATATAATTTTAATTTAGATAAACCAGATAATTTAATTGGTAAGCCAATTAAAGAAATCTTTTAAAAAAGAAGGTATAAAAAAATGAAAAAGATTATTTTACCCATTGTAGTAATTGCAGCACTTTTAAGTAGCTGTACAACTGAAACTATAGATTCAAGTAGCGTAGACGGAAGTTCTATATATAATAAAATCTATTCTCCAACAGGAGCGCCTGCGATAGCTTTTTATGATCAAGGCACGAATAGCAATTTTGAAACAAATCAAACACCTGCTAATGTATTAGCACAGCTTACTCAAGATAATTATGGCATGATTGTCTTTGATTTTTATAATGGCTTAAATACTTTACTTAATTATGAAGGTCATTATAAATTAGCAAGAATTATAACCGCAGGTAATTTATATTTAGTGGGTATTAATAAAACAACTCAGCCCACTAGTGATGATTATATTGTATCTTTTGGTGAAGGATTAATTCCTGATCTAGCCTATAAATATTTATATGATGATGAAATAGTGGCCAACACTTCTTATGTATCTTCTACAACAGAAGCAGGAGCAGTACTAGCTGCAGGAATTTATCAAGGTGAAGCAGTGGATTATGTAGTAGTGGCTCAACCAACTTTAAATACCATATTAAATAATGAGGACGCTGCTACATATGGACAATTAACCGTAATCGCTTCTTTTAAAGATATGTGGTATGAAAAAACAGGACAAAACGGTATTCCTCAAGCTGGTCTATTTATTAATATGAACTATTATGAACAATATCAAAGCTATTATGATGAACAATTAGCCTTATTAGATGATCGTATTGATACTTGTATTAATGATCCAATTACCATGAAAAGTGTGATGGATTCTCAATTAAGCGAAGATGAACAAAGTCTATTATTTGGCTTTACTTCCTCAGTAGCGTATAACGTTCAAGCAAATGAAGAAACTCCTAATGGATTTGCCTTACTTGGAAGTGATGAAACTATTGATATATCAGCGTTTTTTTCTATTTTAGGAATTACAACAGATTATAGCGATTACATCTTATGAAATTAAATACCAGAGATAAA
This sequence comes from uncultured Staphylococcaceae bacterium, assembly GCA_964433025.1. Taxonomy (GTDB): domain Bacteria; phylum Bacillota_I; class Bacilli_A; order RFN20; family CAG-826; genus CAJOOD01. Next base: position 9,930 of record CAYSPV010000013.1, on the reverse strand, counting down.
ATATTATTAAAAAAATTACTTAATGTATTTTGGGTTGTATTAGGTATATTTTTAATATTTTTAATCTGGTATGTGGTCGCTATTAGTTTAGATAATGTTTTAGTGCCAACCCCAATAAAAGTCTTAAGTTTATTTTTTAGCTATTATGCTACAAGTAGTTTATATGTTTCTATTGGCTATACATTAGCTAGATTATTATTATCATTTTTAGTTTCTTTTGTTTTAGCCTTTATTTTAGGCATTATCGCTAGTGAATTTAATATTATTAAATTAATATTAAAACCCTTTATAGTGGTATTAAAAACAATATCAACTGCAGCGGTTATCCTAATACTTGTAGTCTTATTAAAACCCTATATGGCTTTATTTATTATTATCTTTTTAGTGATGTTTCCTATTTTATATGAAGCAGTTATTAATGGTTATGAAAGCATTGATGAATATGTTATTAAAACATTAAAACTAGATACATCAACTCATAATCTAAAAGCGATTATTAAAATTAAAATACCATATTTAATTCCATATTTAATCCTAGCGACTTTTCAAACATTTGGTTTAGGAATGAAAGTTGCAATTATGGGCGAAGTCTTAGTGGGCACAAATTCGATATATGGATTAGGAATCTTAATTAGAGTTTCATATAATTTTGCCTATGTAGATCAAATTATAGCCTATTCAATTCATGCAATTATTATAATTGGTTTGGTTGACATAATAATTCATTATCTAAAACGTTATTTTAAGAATAAATATTCCATATAAAAATTTAAAATCAGATTAATAATGACATGACTTGCAAAACTAATAAGTCATGTTTTTTTATATCTTTTAAATTTAATGATGATTTAAAATCAGACGAATCTTAAATCGTATAAATATAAGAATTCGATAACGTTCAAATTCTAATTAAACATATCAATTAGATAACAAACGAATATAAAAATATAAGCTTAAAAAATTTAGATGAAATGTTAAGGCCACAAATACAAATAGCGGTTTTCATCCTAATTTAGTCAATATTATTAGTAGTTATCTAGTAGATATTTAGTAGGTCAATTTTTGTGGATAAGTTTTATTTAGCTATAATGTGGAGTAAAAATTTATCACGATAAATCTATTAATATCTCTTTTGGTTAACATAATAGCCATTATGCGAAGTTGTCTTTATATTCCAACTATTGACCTAAATAGTATTTAAAACACTCGTTTGTTAATTTGTTATTTATGTCTGCACTTTTACTTAATAAAAAGATCTTATTTTCATTTAAGACAAATCTAAAACCTTCATTAATGTCTTGTTTCATTTTGGTTATCATTTCAGATGAATCATATCCTCTTAAAGGATCAATTTTATCTGCGGCATAAACTGTCATGCCAAGCAAAGTCATGTTGGCTTTACCTGTTGCATGATATCTAATAGCGTCTAATATCTCTTCATCATTTATCTTAAAATCATCTCTAGCAATTAAGGCACTATAAAATTGATGATATAGTTTTACATTAATTGGCATATAGTCTTCATACTCTTTATTAATTAAATCAATAATATCTTTAGGAACGTTTTTACCTATATCATGTAATAAACCCGCGATATAAAATCTATAAGGTTTTTCAATGTTGTTTGATTTAGCTATTTCAAACGCTAACATGCCCACTGATTTAGAATGTCTATATCTTCTATCATCTATATAGGTCTTTATTTTGTTTAAATAATATAAATCATGTTCATGTATATAATTTAAAACCACTTCTGGAATGTCTAGATTGTTTAAATCTCGAATACTATTTGATGAGACATCCACTAATTCGTCTCCATTAACTTTTATAATGTTATAGGTTGTTATATTATCATTTAAAAATTTAAAATTTGGTCTAGGATAATAAATTAATTGAACTTGTTTTGATATTTCTAAAGCATTTCTCCATAAATTAAATTTTTCAACCTGATCGCTTCCCATTAAAAAATAAAGTTTAATATCTTGTCCTTTATATTTATCTAAAAAATATTTAATCGTTATGTATGTATAATTTATTTCATCTGATTTTAATTCAAAATCATCTACTTCTAGGTTAACATAATTTTTTAATGCTAAATTAAGCATGCTTAATTTATCTAAACTAGAAACTGAATTATTTTTCCATATAGAAATCTTATTTGGAATAAATATTATTTTACAATTATTAATACCACCTAAAAATTCTTGTGCTTTTAAGGCCATATTGATGTGTCCATTATGGATTGGATCAAATGAGCCTCCAAAAAGAACAATATTTTTAATCATATTAAATGCTTTACTCCATCTTTTAAAGAATATCTATATAAAGTAATTACTCTTCCAATAATTGCCACTATATCAGCGTTTAATTTACTTGCTAAATCAAAAGCAATTTCATTAACAGGACTTGTATTTGCTTTTAAAACATCAATTTTAATTAATTCATGAGCGGTCAGGGCTTTATCAAGTAAATCTAAGGAAGTATTTGTAATTCCATTTTTTCCAATTTGATAGCGATTTTTAATTGTGTTAGCTAAAGCTTTTAGTTTTCTTTTATTAACGTTAGTTAACATAATCTAGGACTACCTTCCTTAATACCTGTTCCTTTAATAACCATAATATAAATTTTTTGTCCTTGCCCTTTAAAGGTTATAAAACCTAATCCTTTAATGCCAATTTCATGGATTTCATTATCATTTTCCATATCATATTCAAATAAATCATAACTTGAAAAATCACTTGCATTATCAGGTATAGGAAGTACTTTTTTAAGGGCTAAATTAGTTTTTAAAAAAGCCTTTTCTTTTTCAAAAGAAAGCTTTTTAAAATCGATATTATTGTTCATATAAATGGTAAAATCTGTGGTAATTCCAGAATTTAAACAAATCATACCTAAAGCCCCAAAAACAAAGCACTGTCCTTGATTTAATCTTACTTTTCTAGGTTTGATTATTTGTTTATTAACTATATATTTATTAACAGTGTTTTTTTCAACTAATCCTAGCATTGAATCATCTAAGGCAAAGCCTTTTAATTCATATAAAGTATAATTATCGGCGATTGGAATAGCTAAGATTTTATTATCGCTGTTAGAAAGATTTACGGTTGTAACATATCTTTTAGTTTTGTTTTGATATTGTTTTAAAAATTCATTTACTAAAGATGTTTTTCCCGATAATCTATCTCCAATTAAATAAATATTCTTTTCAATAGCGATCTTTGATATCTCATTATTAGCCATACTTATATCTTCTTTTTTAGTTTTTAAAGAAATTAGATAGGTCTCCACTACGTTTATGCCAAGTTCTGCAAATCTATCCTTTATAAATTGTTTGATGTTATTGTTATTTTTATTTATTGGGAGTAAATCAATTTTATTTACAATAACAACGACATCTAAATTTTTAATGATGTCCACTATTTGTTCTTTGATGATGCCATTAAAACAAATCGCATCACAAACAAATAAAACGATACTTTCTTCTTTTTTAGCCTTGCTTAATATTGAATAAGTTTCTAAATCGACTTGACTAGCTAATTCGCCTCGATTAACTTTTCTTTTTTGAAAGCAACTTTCACAATATAAAATACGATCTATTTCTTTTCCATAGTCAAGCTTTGGAATATATCCAGGCTTATTAATATCTTTATCTTGTAATATTTCACCGCAGTGATTACATCTTAATACTCTTCTTAGTTTTCCCATAAATTATGTCCTCCATTTCATAAATTTATTTTCCTCATTTAAGATTTTTAATAATTTAGTCTCCTTTTTCCTTCTAAAGGTCGTAAATTTTTGATCTTTGTTAGTTAAAGGCTTTACAAGTAAAGACTTTATATTCATTTTATTGGCTAAAGCAATATCTGTAAATAGCTGATCACCAATTAAAAGACAATCATCTTTATTAATTTTATTTTTTCTTAAAAAATATTTTAACCTAAACTTTAAAGGTTTTAATAATAAATATGTATATTTAACTCCTAAGGCATCTGCATATCTTTTAACTCTATGTTTATAATTATTAGACATAATTATAAATTCAATACCTTCATTTTTAAAGTCATTAACTTTATTAATAACTTTTTCAGAAGGAATCTTATCTAAATAAGAATCTAAAGTATTATCTAAATCAGATAAAATAATTTTAAATCCTCTAGATTTAACATCTTTAGGATCTAATAAGAAGACACTATCTAATGTATATGTTGGGATGTATTTATTAATATTCATAATTATTCAAGATCAAAATCATCAAATAAAGTAATTTGTTCCACTCCTGAGGTAGGTTTTTCATTTTCAGGAGCTTCTTCTATTTGTTGTTGTTCAATATTGTTTAATTCTTTTTTAATAATAATAGGCTGACTAATAACTTTATCATCAACATAATCTATAGTTTTACTAAAGACATGTTTAATTCTATTTTTTGATGACATTGATGACATATTCTTTTTAGCGTATTCATTATCAGATAAATAAAATTCATTAATAGAAAATTCAATTGGTGAATAATTGTTGTTTACATAGGCCACTAAGGACATTTCATCTTTATTAGTAATCTTTTCTCCAGAATAAGCTTTATCATAGACTACTTTATGGGCATACACTAATTTATGAACATCTGATTTAAATACTTTAAAGGCGATTTGATTTTTAGCTAATCTAGAAGCCACATTTCCTTTAAAGGTATCATAAATTCTAAGACAAGATTTATCAGTGATTAAAACAATTTTACTTCTTTCTTTTTCTTGAACAATTATTAGGGCCACTGCATGTTTTCCACCTTTTAAAGACATCGATTTAACACCACTTGCCTTTAAAGATAAAGGAATTAATTCATTTTCATTAAAATAGCCATAACTTCCACAATCGCTAAATACCATAATATTTGCGTTTCCAGTTGAAAGTTTTACGTCCACTAATTCATCACCATTACCTAAACGAATACATTTAGAAGGTCTAGAACGAAGTGAATCAGAATAAGAACTTAAACACACTCTTTTAATTTGACCATTTTTAGTAAGCAATATTGTATATAAATCATCTCTTAATTTTTCTAAAGCAATAACAGAGACTATTTTTTCACTACCATTAATAGTAATTAATGAATTGATATGACTACCTTCATCTTTCCATTTAGAATCATTTAATTCATAAATAGGAACAAACATATAATTACCTAAATTAGTAAAACATAATAAAAAATCTGTAGTATAAGCCATATCAATGGCCACTAAAGCATCTCCTTCTTTTATTTCTGGATAAGGAGAAGTTAATAAAGATGATGTATATGATTTATAAGGTGAACGTTTAAAATATCCATCTCTAGTAACAGAAAAGAATATCTTATCTTTACTAATAAGTAATCTTTTATCAATCTTTGTGTCACCTTGTTTATTTTCAAATGTGGTTTTTCTTTCTATTCCATAAGCTTTAGAAATACGACTTAAATCAGAACAAATATATTTATTAATCTTCTTTTGATCCGCTAAAATTTCTTCTCGTTTAAATATATCAGCTTCTAATTGTTTTTTCTCATTTAATAAAGTATCAACATCAGTGTGACTTAATCTATATAAAGGCATCATGACGATTGCCTCAGCTTGTTCATTACTTAAATTAAATCTTAAAACTAAATTGTTTTTAGAATCAGCTTTATCTTTACTTTTTCTAATGATATCCACTACTTCGTTAATATTTTCTAAAGCTATAATTAAACCATTAACTACATGTAATCTTTCTTTTAATTTTTTAAGTTCAAAGGCTAATAATCTTTTAACTACGATATTTTGATGTTCAATATAAGCATCTAAATAATCAATCAAAGACAAAGTCTTTGGTCGACCATTTACAATTGCGACAATATTTGCACTATAAGATACCTTTAAAGAAGTTTTATTTTCTAAATAATTAATGATTAATTTTTCATCACAATTTTTCTTTAAATCAATAACAATTCTAGTACCACTAAAATCAGATTCATCTCTAACTTCTAAAATACCATCAATAGCTTTTGAATGACGTATTTTATCTATTTCAAAAACTAATACTTTTTTATTTACTTTATAGGGGATTTCGCTAATTATGATTTGTTTAATTGAACCTGCTTCTTCACATCTATATCTAGATGTTATTTCAATTCTTCCTTTACCTGTTTCATAAATAGATCTAATACCATCACTATTATAAATAATTCCACCTGTAGGAAAATCTGGACCAGGTAAGATATTTAATAAAGAATCTAAATCACAACTATTATGATTAATTCTATAAATAGTAGCCTCAATTACTTCTTTTAAGTTATGGGTAGGAATTTCAGTTGCTAACGCAACTGCAATACCTTCACTACCATTAACATATAAATTTGGAAATCTAGCAGGTAATACAGAAGGCTCAAATTCGCTATCATCAAATGTTAATTGCATATCAACAGTGTTTTTATCAATATCTTTTAACATTTCATTAGCAAGTAAAGAAAGTCTTGATTCGGTATAACGATAATGAGCAGGACTATCGCCATCAATAGAGCCATTATTTCCTTGAAAATCAATTAATGGAGCGTTAACTTTCCAATCTTGACTCATTCTTACTAAAGCATCATAAATAGAAGTATCACCATGTGGGTGATATTTACCCATAACTTCACCAACACTGTGAGCACATTTTCTTGTTGGTTTATTAAAAGTATTACCAGAATTATACATGGCAAATAAAATACGTCTTTGAACAGGCTTTAAACCATCTCTTACATCAGGAATAGCTCGATCTTGAATAACATATTTTGCATATGTTGCGTAGCGATCCGCCATTACTTCTTCAAGAGGTTCACTAGATATATTTTCAATAATTACTTCTTCTTCTTGCTTTTTTCTTGCCATTATTTAACCTCATTAATAAATGTATCTACTTTATTAAAATCAACATTTTCTTCGACCCATCTTCTACGGTTAGCACTGTCTTTTCCCATTAAAATACCAACTTGTTTTTCCACAAATAATGGGTCATCTATTCTAACTTGTATTAATAATCTAGTTTTTGGATCCATAGTAGTTTTCTTTAATTGAGATGCATCCATTTCACCTAGACCTTTATATCTATTTATTTTATAGCCTTGACCTATAGCTTTTTTAGCTTTTTCTAAGTCTTGATCATTCCAAGCATATTGTTCGATGACATTCCTATTTTTATCTTCTTTATAAACCCTATATAAAGGAGGCGCGGCTACATAAACATGACCAGATGTAATTAAAGTTCTCATATAGTTATAAAAGAAAGTTAAAAGTAAGGTTTGAATATGAGCCCCATCAGTGTCAGCATCAGTCATAATAATAATTTTTCCATATTTAATATCTTCAATATCAAATGTTTGGCCAAAACCAGCCCCTATAGTGTTTATGATCGTCGCAAATTCTTCATTTTGTAATAATTTTTCTACAGTAACTGAATCTGTATTTAAAGGTTTACCTCTAAGAGGTAATATAGCTTGATGAATTCTATCTCTACCTTTTTTTGCACTTCCACCTGCTGAATCACCTTCAACAATAAATAATTCATTTTTAGCATAATCTTTACTTTGAGCAGGAGTTAATTTATCCGATAAAATCATCTCTTGTTTTGCTTTTTTAGAGTTTCTTGCTTCTTCTTTTGCTTTTCTTGCAGCTTGTCTTGTATTATAAGAATCCACACATTTAGACACTAAGCGTAAAGCGGTTTCTTTATTTTCAGTTAAAAAGTAAGAAAACTTTTCATTAATAAAATTGTTAACTACACTTGTAGCTTCAGGAGTGCCTAATTTAGATTTAGTTTGTCCTTCAAATTCTAAAGCTTTTTCAGGTATTTTTAAGGCAATAACTGCAGTTAGTCCTTCTCTAATATCTCCACCTTCTAATTTTTTACCTTTAGCTAATTTATTTTCTTCAATAAAGTCATTGACTGCTCTTGTGATTCCTATTTTAAAACCAGTTTCATGTGTACCGCCATCTCTAGTTCTAACATTATTAGCGTAGCTAAAAATAGTCTCATTATAATCGGCATAACAATATTGAAGGGCTATTTCTACATCAATATTAGAAATATTTCCTTGGAAATAAATAATATCGGTTAATGGTTTTTTATTTTGATTAACTGTCGCGATATATTCTTTTAAACCGTTTTCATAATAAAATTCTTGGCTTAATCCACTTCTTTCATCTTTTAAGACAAATCTTACTTTTTTAAGTAAGAAAGCTGATTCTTGTAAATGATTATATATCGTATCCCATTTAAATTCAGTTGTTGAAAAGATCTTATCATCAGGCATAAAGGTAACTGTCGTACCATGCTTATTTGTAGTGCCTATAACCTCTAATGGTTCGTTGATTTTACCACCATCTTTATAAGAAATGTGATACATTTGTCCTTCTCGACAAACTACAACATCAAGCCAACTACATAAAGCATTAGTAACTGAAGCACCAACACCATGTAATCCTGCTGCCCCTTTATAGACATTATCATTAAATTTACCACCAGCATGTAATTCACCAAACACCAATTCAATAGCAGGTTTATTGGTTTGAGATTGTATTCCTGTAGGAATACCTCTTCCTTCATCACTAACAGTAATAGAGCCATCTTTATGGATGGTAACACTGATTTTATTACCATAACCAGACATAGCCTCATCAATAGCGTTATCAATAATTTCCCATACTAAATGATGAAGACCGCTGCTATTCGTGGAACCAATATACATACCAGGTCTTTTTCTAACGGCCTCTAGACCTCTTAATAATTCAATATCATCGGCACTGTAAGTACTTTTTTTAATCTCGTTTGACATTATTTTAGACACCTTTTTCTATTATACACAAAATAGATTGTATTTCTAATTATTTTTAGTAAAATAATCTAGAAAATTTGTAAGAAATCTATGGAAACAGTATTAGCAAATCTATTAAGTGTAATAACTTGTCTTATAATCGGATATTTATTTGGTTCTTTTCCAAGTGGAGTTGTTGTAGGTAAGCTATTTTTTAAACAAGATCCAAGAGATTATGGCTCTAAAAATTCAGGTGGTACAAATGCCTCAAGATTATGGGGTTTTAAATATGGAATTATCGTTTATATTTTTGATTTTTTAAAACTGGCTATTCCCTTATGGGGGATGTGGGCAATTCTTACTTTTGTAAGAATGTATAATGATATGCCAATATTAGCTAATACTGACGCTATATTAAATAACGCAGTGGAAACTTATTTAGTCACTTGGCCTGTATATTGGCTTGTAATTATAGGATGTGTTTTAGGACATTGTTATCCTATATTTGCTAAATTTAAAGGCGGTAAAGCCGCTGCAGTCACTTATTCAAGCTGTTTATTCTCTTCTTGGTTTGTAGCCTTATGTTCAATATCTACATTTTTTATCGTTTTAAAAATTAAAAAATATGTTTCATTAAGTTCAATACTAGGTGCAATTGTAGCCTCTATATGTTCATGGCTAACTTGTATTCCAACATTTAATTTATATGTCATGTATGGAAACACTTTATGTCCTGGTTATGTTTACGCTATTGTTATAACATGTTCAATGCTTATTTTAATATATCGTCATCGCACAAATATTAAGCGTTTACTTGCAGGTAATGAAAGCAAAATAAGCTGGATGTAATTAGTAGATATCTAGTAGATATTTAGTAAATATAAGACATGTGGAAACATTATCCACATTTTTTATTTTTATCGACTTTATTAGTCTTAGACTAAGTTTTACGTTGACATTTTTTATAAAATGGATGAATTTTATAAGGTTTAGATTAGGGACCACTGCTTATAGGATTTTTATAATAAAAAAGACATTAAAAAAGAGGTCATTTTAAGTCAAACAACCTCTTATAATTAAGTTAATTAATTATCATTATTTAGATGATAATCTTTTTCTTTTATAGATGATTA
>CAYSPV010000012.1:22876-25279 GCA_964433025.1 uncultured Staphylococcaceae bacterium | reverse complement strand
AAATACCTCAAGAAGCTTTTATGACAATATTAAGTATAGATGATAAACCTAATTAGTAGTTTTTTAGTATTTATTATTTGAAATGATATTTAAACTATCTATAATATAGATAAGGACAAATAATTTATGACATTTGATAGCATTCCAATTCGTTTTACAGAAAATAAATATGCTTCTAAAAAAGAAGTAAGTGATGAACTTAAAACTCCTTTAATCGATCCATTTTGGGAAAAAATATTGGCCTATCGTAAACAATTTAATAGAGCAATGCCCTTATTTTCTTTAGATAAAAGAGTGTATTCATATTGCTTATGTAATTTTGTAAGCACCAAAATTAATTCATGTGAAATGAAATTAATTAATTTGCTTGGTTCTTATAAAAATTTAAATGATAAGACTACGAATGACTTACAATTATTTAATAATTCATGTTATGTTGATTGTCTAAATAGTGTCGCAGATGGGGTAAATTATATTGTCGATGATAATTATTTATCGATGTTAGTAAATAAAAAAATAAGCGATTATAGCGAACAATTTGCTAAATTAAACTCTTATTATTCAACCTTAGAATTAGCCCTAAAATATTATAATAAACCTGTTGATGAAGATTTAATTGCCGCCTTATATTCATGTTTAATCATGGATAATGAATTAACTTCATTATATAGAAATATGGACACTAATAATTATGCATCAATGGGTATGATGTATTCAGTCGTATCTATTTCAAAATTAATGAGTGATTTATACAATTTTATTAATGATTTTGACGCGCAGCCTATTGTTAAAGCCAGCACAGTTTTTTATTATGTTAATTATTTAAAACCATTTGAAGTAGAAAATGAAAAGATGGCTCTAATTTTAACAAAATTAGTCTTAGCAAAAGGTAATTTAGGTCAATTAGGATTTTTATTAAATATTGAACCTTTAATGTATCAATTAGATGATGATAAGCTTTCTAATACAATGAAAAATGTAGATAAGAATTTTGATGTTACCTACTTTTTAATTTATTTTGCCGAAGTTATTAATAATTGTATTGATAATTTATCTAGTAAAATATCTAATTTACAAGCTTTACAACTTAAAAATGAATATTATGCTTCTGGATATGAAGAAACTAATATTTCTAAAGAAGATATTCAATATGAAAATGAAGAAGTAAATCAATTATCTAAACAACTTGCTGATCTAGAAGAAGTAAAAGAAGAAAAAGTTATAGAAGTTAAAAAACCTGAAGTTAAAGAAGAAGTTAAAGTTGTCGTTGTGGAAAAAGAAGTAGTTAAACCTATTCAAAGTAATCCAACCGTCAGTGTGGACAGCGGTTTAGCTATTAATATTTTGCCACCTCAATTAAGTGAAAAAGAATTAGAAAGACTAGAAGAAGATCTTTTAGAATCTGATCCTGAACTTAAAAGAGGTCAAGCATATTTTTATGTTAGACATTGCACTTTAGGAAAACGATATACGATAAACCAATTTAAAAAAGAAGTTGGTTGTGCTTATGAAACCGCGCGTACATCGATGGATGCTTTAGCAAAGCTTGGTTATTATAGACAAGAATTTGTTAAAAACAAAAAAGTCTACACTCCTATTAAAAGAAAGTAGGTGTAAATATTAAATGTTAAATTTTCTTATTTCTATTAATGATTCAATCTCTATCTTTTTAATTGTATTAGGGATCGCTATTGTTATTGGTGTTGTAGCGATTATTATTTATAAAATAATACATCCTAAATTAAAAGAAGAAAAAAAGATTGATGAAGAAAAAGCCGTCATCGAAGAACTTAATAGGGTATTAGAGCCTATCGATGATGAAGAGTTAAGTGAACAAATTCAAGAATATAAAGATGAAATAGATGAAAAAAAGTGATATAAGCGCTTTATATATACATATTCCTTTTTGTAAAAATATATGCGCTTATTGTGATTTTGCAAAAATAATTTATCAAAAACAATATATAAAAGACTATCTAGATTCTTTAAAAAAAGAACTAGATTTTTATTTGCCTTTAAAAGATAAAATAAAAACCATTTATTTTGGTGGAGGCACTCCATCATGTCTAGATTTAGATGAACTAAAATATTTATTTAATATATTTAAAGATTATTTAGAAGTCGCCAATGAAATAACATTTGAATGTAATCCAGAAACTCTTACAAAAGAAAAATTACAATTATTATATGAAAATCATATAAATCGACTATCAATAGGAGTTCAATCTTTTAATGATGAGACTTTAAAGTTGTTAGGACGCGCTCATAATAAAGATGATATTTATAACTGCATTAATTTAGCTAGAGAAGTAGGATTTAATAACATTAATATTGATTTAATATTTGGTTATAAAAATCAAACTTTAAAGCAAGTAAAAGAAGATATTAAGGCTGCTGTTGAAT
>CAYSPV010000012.1:21608-22776 GCA_964433025.1 uncultured Staphylococcaceae bacterium | reverse complement strand
TATAAAAATCAAACTTTAAAGCAAGTAAAAGAAGATATTAAGGCTGCTGTTGAATTAAATGTTGAACACATTTCTTGTTATAGTTTAATAATAGAAAAAAATACTTTATTTTATATAAATAAAATAAGATCTAAAAGTGATGACACTTTAAGAACATATTTTGATTATATTAATAAAACTTTAAAAAGATATGGATATAAACATTATGAAATATCAAATTTTGCTAAAAAAGGTTATGAAAGTAAACACAATTTAACTTATTGGAAAGATTTAAAATATTATGGTTTAGGAACAGGTGCTTCAGGTTATATAGACAATATTAGATATAAAAACACCAAAAGTGTTTTTGAATATATTAAAAATCCATTAACAAAAATAGAAATAGAAGAAATAACTAAAAAAGATGATTTAATGTATTTTTTAATGTTAAATCTAAGAACTAATAAAGGATTTAGCTATAAACAATTTTATAAAAGATTTAATTTTGATATTAGATTAATTAATGATACTTTAACTACTTTAAAAAATAATAAATTATTAAAGATATTAAAAAGTAATATTTGTCTAACTTATCAAGGCATGATGATCTTAGATTCTATTGTCATTGACCTAATAAGAAGTATAGAAAAGCTTAATATTATTAAATAATAAAATAATTTATAATTATTTTAAAAAGATTTAGCACTTTTTTATTGACTGTGCTAATTTTATCTTTATAATAGTAGTTAGCACTTAGATATTTTAGGTGCTAAAAAGGAGGCAAAATGACACTTAGCCGTCGAGATCAAGTTCTTAAATATATCGTAGAACACTTTATAAAAACCGCACAGCCAGTGGGAAGTAAAACTCTAATTGAAGAATATCATCTTAATGCTTCTAGTGCCACGATTAGAAATGAGATGTATGCTTTAGAACAATTAGGGTATTTAGAAAAAACCCATTCTAGCAGTGGACGTATTCCAAGTGCAGAAGGCTATAGATTTTATTGTGAATATTTAAGAGAAAAAGATGTCGATGATGATTTTAAAGCTCTAGTGGAAACTATTTTTAAAGAAAAATCTAAATCAATTGATGAAATTATTAAATCATCATGTCAGATTTTATCTCATATGACTAATTTAGTTTCTGTAGTGTTAGGACCTGACGCTACTAGTGAATGTTTAGCCTC
>CAYSPV010000012.1:0-21508 GCA_964433025.1 uncultured Staphylococcaceae bacterium | reverse complement strand
AAAGATGCTTTATTTAATCAACCAGAATTTACAAGCTCTGCAGCCTCTATTAAAAAATTAATTAATTTATTAGATTCTGCCGATAATTTAAAAGATTCATTTAATAATAGTCAATCAGATTATAAGGAAGGTGATATCAATATACATATTGGCTCTTCTAATAAAGATGATCCTGATGTTTCGATTATTACCACTAAAATTAAACTATCAGACATTCCCGAAGGTACAATCGCTTTAGTGGGTCCAAAAAGAATGGATTATGCTAAAGTCATAAACGCCTTAGAATATCTTGTTAAAGAGCTTCAAGATTATTATAAAAAGGAGTAGTTAAATATGGATGAAGAAGTAAAAGAAGAAATAATAGGTAAAAAAGCCTTCAAAGAAAAATTAATAAAAAAAGATGAAGAAATTCAAGAATTAAAAAAAGAAGTTGAGAAGTGGAAAAATGCTTATTATAGAGCATACGCTGACATGGAAAATCTTCGTAAGTCACTTCAAAAAGATTATTCCAATTCTCTACGTTATAGAAGTGAAGGATTTTTAGAAAAATTATTACCAGTAATAGATTCATTTAACCTAGCGCTTCAAAATAAACCTGAAGATCCTAATCTAATCAATTATTTAAAGGGATTTGAATTCATTTATAAAAACATCATTACTGCTTTAGAAAGTGAAGGAGTTATAGAAATTAAACCTAATATCGGTGATAAGTTTAATCCAGAAACGATGAACGCGATTGATGTAGTAATAGATGAAGGAGAAGAAAATATTGTAAAACAAGTCTACTGTGTAGGAATTAAATTACACGATAGAATCATAAGACACGCTAATGTGGTCGTTTCTAAAAAAGAAACACCTACTATAGATAAACAAAATCAAGCATAAGGAGGAAATTAATTATGGCAAAAGAAATTATCTTAGGTATCGATTTAGGTACCACAAATTCAGTCGTTAGCTATTTACAAGCTGATGGAAAAGTAAAAGTCGTTCCAAATCCAGAAGGTACAATGACTACCCCTAGTGTAGTAGCTTTTAAACCTAGTGGAGAAGAAATTATTGGTAATGCTGCAAAAAGACAAGCAGTAACAAATCCCGACACTGTTTCAAGTGTTAAACGTAAGATGGGAACTAGTGAAAAAATTCGTATCAACTGTCTAAAAAAAGATTTTACACCTCAAGAAATAAGTGCCAAAATCTTATCTTATATGAAAAGATATGCAGAAGAAAATATCGGTCAAAAAGTCGAAAAAGCCGTTATTACTGTTCCAGCTTATTTTAATGACGCTCAAAGACAAGCCACTAAAGATGCAGGACAAATCGCAGGCTTAGATGTAGTAAGAATTATTAATGAACCAACAGCAGCCGCTTTAGCGTATGGTATTGAAACTGATAAATCAGAAAAGATCTTAGTATTTGATTTAGGTGGAGGTACATTTGACGTATCGATTCTTGATATTGGTGATGGTACATTTGAAGTTATTTCTACCGCTGGTGATAACCGTTTAGGTGGTGATGATTGGGATGCTGTTATCGCTGATTGGATTAAAGCTCAAATTAAAATTGAAACTGGTGTTGATTTAACTGATAAAATGGCGCTTCAAAGATTTAAAGATGCAGCCGAAAAAGCTAAAATCGAATTATCTAGTTCATTAGAAACTACTATCTCATTACCATTTATTGGTATGTCTAGTAATGGTCCAATTAATTTTGAAACAACCTTAACTAGAGCTAAATTCCAAGATTTGACTAAACATTTATTAGCTCGTTGTGAACAACCTGTTAAAAGAGCTTTAGCGGATGCAAAATTAAATGCATCACAACTAAATCAAGTCTTATTAATCGGTGGTTCAATTCGTATGCCTGCTGTTCAAGATTTAGTCAAACGTTTAACAGGTAAAACACCTAATTTATCCGTTAACCCTGATGAAGCAGTTTCTATAGGTGCTGCTATTCAAGGTGGTGTGGTAAGTGGTGATGTTAAAGATGTTGTCTTACTTGATGTTACACCTTTAACTTTAGGTATTGAAACATTAGGTCATGTTATGACCCCTTTAATTCCTAGAAACACTACAATTCCTACTACAAAATCACAAATCTTTTCAACCGCAGCGGATAATCAACCTGCAGTAGATATATCTGTATATCAAGGTGAAAGACCAATGGCTACAGATAATAAATTATTAGGTCATTTCCAATTAACAGGTATTAAGCCTGCTAGACGTGGTGAACCACGTATTGAAGTTACTTTCTCTATTGATGTTAATGGTATTGTTAATGTATCTGCAAAAGATTTAGATACACAAAAAGAACAAAATATTACCATTTCTGGTAGCAGTGGTCTATCAAAAGCGGATATTGATAGAATGGTAAGAGAAGCCGAAGAAAATAGAGAAGCTGATGAAAGAAGAAAAGAAGAAGTTGAACTTAAAAATAAAGCTGAAAGCTATATTAATGATATTGATAATGCTTTAAGAGAAAAAGGTGATTCTTTAGATCCTGCTCAAAAAGAGCAAACTGAAAAATTAAAAGATGAACTAAAAACAGCTTTAGATAATAACGATATTGAAACACTTAAAAATCGTATTAGTGAATTAGAACAAGCTGCCGCTTATATGGCTAATGCTCAAGCTGGGGCAACTGGAGGTAATAATTCCACACCTGGATCTAATCCAGATGATGTAGTGGACGCTGATACTAGCGATGGTCAAGCTTAATTAAAAACAAAGGGCAAAACTAAACAATTTGCCCTTTTAACAATTATAGAAAGGAGAATATTATGGCTCAAAAAACAGATTTATATGAAGTTTTAGGTATAAAAAAGAGCGCATCTAAAGATGAGATTAAATCCGCTTATCGTAAACTTGCCAAAAAATATCATCCTGATAATAAAGAAACTGGCAATGAACAAAAATTTAAAGATGTCCAAGAAGCTTATGATATTCTTTATGATGATAATAAAAGAGCAGCCTATGATCGTTTTGGTTTTGCCGCTTTTGATCAAACTGGTTCTAATCCTGGCCAAGGTAATCCTTTCTCTGGATTTTCTAATTTCCAAGGTGGAGGCACTCCATTTGGGGATGACTTTGTTGATTTAGGTGATATATTTTCTTCCTTTTTTGGAGGAGGAACTAGAAGAAGTCAAGCTTCAGCAGGTCCTAGAAGAGGTAGCGATGTAGTAATGAAGCTTACCATTGATTTTATGGATACGATTAATGGTAAAGATTTAACTATTCCTTATAGTTATGACGCGCCTTGTGCAACTTGTAATGGGACTGGAGCAAGATCTACAAGTGATATAAAAACTTGTTCTACATGTGGTGGTAAAGGTTATGTTAGAACCCAAAAAAGATCTTTATTTGGAGTAGTGGAATCACAAGATACATGTCCTACTTGTAATGGAAGTGGAAAAATTATTTCTTCTCCTTGTAGTGCTTGTAATGGTAAAGGCTTTATTAGAAGTAGGATTGATTTAAAATTACACATCCCTGCTGGTATTAATAATGGTCAACAAATAAGAGTCACAGGTAAAGGTGAAAAGGGCCGTAATGGTGGGCAAAATGGTGATTTATATGTCCAAATGGATGTTAAGAAACATCCAATCTTTACTAGAAGTGGTAATGATATTTATGTTGATTTAGATGTTTCTATGGTGGATGCAACTCTAGGTCAAGATGTAAATATTGACACTGTTTATGGTAAAAAAATATTATCTATTCCTTCGGGTACTCAACCTAATACAACCTTAAGAATGAAAGGTTATGGGGTTAAAGATTTAAAGAGTGGTAAACCTGGAGATCAATATGTTAATGTTAAAATCATTATTCCTACTTCTTTAAAACGTAATGAAAAAGATTTATTAAATCGTTTTAGAGAATTAAGAGGAAATAAAAAATAAATTAAATAAATTTAGCACCTTTAAAATATTTGACCTATTAGATATTATGAGGTGCTTTTTTTATGTATTATGTTAGACAATTACATGAAACCGACTGCGGTTTTGCTTCTTTAAAGATGTTGCTGGCTAATGTTTTTAAAGATAAAAGATTTTTATATTTAAAACAGGATCTTTTAAAGGAAAGATATTCTTATTATGAATTAATTAATATCGCTAAAAAGTATAATTTATTTTTAAGTGGTTTAAAATTTAATAATCCTAATGAGCTTAAAAAATATCCTAATAAAATCTTTTTAGCCACGATTAAAATTAATTCTTTAAATCATCTAGTGATGGTTAAAAAATGTAGAAGAGGATTAAAGATATATGATCCATTAATGGGAAGATATCATATCTCTTATAAAAAGTTTTTTAAGATATGGGATAAGACGATATTATCTATTTATCATCATAAAGAAAACAATTTAAAAGATGATGATTTATTAGCCTATAAAACAAATAATAAAGCTTCATTAGTGGTCAACATCATCATTAGATCTTTAACCATCATTAATAGTGTCCTAGGTCTATATTTTATATCTTATGATAATTATTTATATGTAGGACTGGGTTTGCTTTTAGGCGCGGTAGTGTGTGAAGTTTTATATCGATTAATCAACATTTATATCTTAAAAAATATGGATAATCATTTAAGTGATAATTTTATGATAAAAGATGGTTATCATAAAAAGTTTTTTATCGATTTTAATGCCTATAAAAAAGATGGTTTAACTTTATATCCTAATTTATTTTTTAATGTTTTAATGTGTGGTGTTATTATTTTTATTTTTGTCTTAAATGATATAAGTAATTTATATGGTTTAATGTTTGCAATTATCGTGGGTTTTATAAATTATGGTCTTATAAGACCATTATATATTAAAAAAGAGAATAATATTTTAATAAAAGAGAAGCATTTATTAGATAAACCATATGAATTAGATAATTTAAAAGTATTATCTAATCATTCTTATAAAGTAGCCTCTTCTTATATTTTAATTCAAACCTTATTTTCTATTTTGATTATTTCTCTTGTCGTGGTTATGTCTTATTTAAATTCTAATTTAGATATTTCTTATATTATTTTTTATAGTTTTGGGATTATCTTTTTTAAGAATCAATTTGAAAATGTTTTAAATTTTTATAGGCTAAGACAAAACATCATTAAAATTAGAATGCGACTATTAAATATGCTAGTTTTAAAATAAAAGAGTTGTTAATTTTTCTTTGGTGATATGCTACAATATTATCCCAAGGATGAATACATTAGATTTTACTTCTTTTTTAAAACAATACGTCAAGTATAAAAAAGTTTATAAAAACATCCTAAATTGTGCTTGTAAACATTTAAAGATTAAAGCTAGTTTATATCTAAGCGTTACTTTAGTGGATAATGATTTTATTAAAAACCTTAATAAAACTTATCGAAACATTGATAAAGAAACAGATGTAATATCCTTTGCTTTTTTAGATGATGGTGATAATTTTAGTCTCCTTTATAAAAGTAATGATATCGTTCTTGGAGAAATTTATATTTCATATCAAAAAGCTATAAGTCAAGCCGAAGAATATCAACATTCTTTAGATAGAGAGTTAAGATTCTTATTCGTCCATGGCTTATTACATCTTTTTGGATATGATCATCAAAACAAAGATGATGAAAAAATTATGTTTTCTTTACAAGAAGAGATCTTATCATTAGCTAGGGAGGAATAATTATGCTAGATGAAAAACAATTAGTGGATATAGCCATTAAAGCTCAACAATTAAGTTATACCCCTTATTCAAATTTTGCAGTCGGAGCGGCAATTTTATGTAAGGATGGGGAAGTGTTTAGGGGCGCAAACATTGAAAATGCTTCTTATCCTTTATGTATGTGTGCAGAAAGAAATGCGATATATAATGCGATGCTTCATGGTAAGAAAAAAGATGATTTTGTTATGATCGCTATTGTCGCTAATAGTGATGAAGCTTGTTCACCTTGTGGAGCGTGTCGACAAGTTATGTCAGAATTACTTCCTAAAGACTGCAAAATTATTATGGCTAATACATCTAATAAAATACATATCACAACTTTAGAAGAATTACTCCCATATGCTTTTTCTAGTGAGGATTTAAAATAAATAATGAAATCAGGATTTGTCTCAATAATTGGTAGACCTAATGTCGGAAAATCTACTTTATTAAACGCGATTTTAAAAACAAAAATATCAATAGTGACATCAAAAGCGCAAACAACAAGAAATAATATTAAGGGCATTTATGATGATGGGGATAATCAAATTATATTTTTAGACACTCCTGGAATACATAAACCTTTTTATAAATTAGGAGAAGAGATGAATAATTCTGCTTATCGTAGTTTTAATGATGTTGATGGAATTATTTTATTAATTGATGCTAGTTTAGATTTTAGTAGTGAAGATGAATATTTAATTAAGCATTTAAAATTAAAAGATAATATTCCTTTATTTATAGTCTTTAATAAAATTGATCTTACTAATATCATTAAAATCACTGCCTTAAAAGAAAAATATCAATCATTATTTCCTAAGGCTACATTAATAGAGATATGTGCATTAAATGAATTTAATGTTGATTATTTAATTAATGAAATAATTAAAATCATGCCTGAAGGTCCAAAATATTATCCTGATGAACAACTTTCTGATCGTGATTTAAGATTTCAGGTTAAAGAAATAATAAGAGAAAAAGCTTTATTATTATTAAGTCAAGAAGTACCTCATTCTATGGCTATTGAAATAGAACAATTTAAAGAAACTAAAAAAGCCGTGGTCATTGATGCTTGTTTAATTTTAGAAAAAGAATCTCAAAAACCAATTGTGATTGGAAAAGGGGGAAAAATGATTAAAAAGATTGGCACTTTAGCAAGAAAAGATATTCAATCTTATTTTGATAGTCCAATATATTTAAATTTATATGTCAAAGTGGAATCTGATTGGAGAAATAATACTAGACTTATAAATGAATATGGATATGGTAAAAACTCTAATTAAAAATGAAAGTTGTTATTTTAAGCGCTAATTCTTATAAAGATAATGATTGTATAATATCTGCGATTGATAATGATAACTATTATACATTAATCGCTAGAGGTATAAATAAACCCACATCTAAGCTAACTAGTTTAATAAATGTACCGACTTATGCAGATATTGATATAAAACAATCAAGAAAAACAAAATATTATTCTATTGAAAGTGCAAATATTATCTTTTCTTGTATGGAAATGATGAATAGTTATGAAGATATGTTATGGCTTTTAATTTTAGTGCAAGTCATAAATAAATGTCTTAATGATGAAGAAAAGCCATTAATATTTGATGCATTAGTGAGAACTTTATACTCAATAAAAAATAACTTTAATAAAGAAATATCTATACTATCTTTACTTGCTAAGATTTTAAAAATCGCAGGTTTTGAAATTGTTGTGGACTCTTGTCATAACTGTAATAGAAAAGATCAAATAATTGCTTTTAATATTAATGAAGGTGGATTTATTTGTAAGAATTGTTATAAAGATGAAACAATTTATAATAAAGAACAACTCATAATTTTACATGATGTTTTTAAAGACTTTTATTTTAATAAAAATAAATATAGTGTTAATGAAGACGATTTTAAGTCCTTTAGTAAACTTATTATCCAATTCATTGAAGATAATTTTGATATAAAAATAGAGAATTATTCATTACTATACGAATAATATTATAAAATATGCCTATTATATAGGGTTGACAAGATATAGGAAAAGATATATTTTTATATGCGTGCGAAAAATAAGAAAGGATAATATAAATGGCAAAATTTAGCTTTGATAAAATAACAACACATCTACAAACTTCTGGTTTTTTATTTCCAGGTTCTCAAATATATGGAGGTCTTTCTAATAGTTGGGATTATGGACCTTTAGGAAGTGAAATAAAAAATAATATTTCTAAAATGTGGTGGAAAAAATTTGTTCAAGAATCACCTACAAATGTTGGAATAGATGCAGCGATTTTAATGAATCCACGTGTTTGGGAAGCTACGGGCCATGTCTCTAAATTTAATGATCCTTTAATTGATTGTAAGTCTTGTAAATCTAGACATCGCGCGGATGAATTAATTTCTGCTCAATTTAGTGATGTTGATGTTAATAAAATGTCTTTTGAAGATATGGATAAATTTATTAAAGATAATAAAGTTAAATGTCCTATATGTGGTAAATCTGATTTTACTAATATTAGACAATTTAATATGATGTTTAAAACCCATATCGGTGTTACTGAAGATTCTCAAAATACAGTCTATCTTAGACCAGAAACCGCCCAAGGAGTGTTTGTTAATTTTAAAAACGTTTTACGTACAACAAGAAGAAAATTACCTTTAGGTATTTGTAATGTGGGTAAAGCTTTTAGAAATGAAATTACTCCAGGACAATTTACTTTTAGAACTAGAGAATTCTCTCAAATGGAAATGGAGTTTTTTTGTAAACCTGGTGAAGATTTAAAATGGTATGAATATTGGAAAAAATATTGTTATAACTTCGTTGTTTCTTTAGGAATTGATCCTAATAATTTACGTTTTAGAGACCATAGTAAAGATGAATTAGCTTTTTATAGTGTCGCAACGAGTGATATAGAATATAACTTCCCATTTGGTTGGGGTGAAGTTTGGGGTATCGCGGATCGTACTGATTATGATCTAAAGAAACATATGGAATTTTCTAAAGAAAATTTAGAATATTTAGATCCGATCACTAATGAAAAATATGTTCCATATTGTATTGAACCATCTGCAGGTTTAGATAGACTTGTTTTAATGAGTTTATGTGATGCTTATGATGAAGAAATTTTAGAAGATGGTGAAACAAGAATTATT
Source organism: uncultured Staphylococcaceae bacterium (assembly GCA_964433025.1). Lineage (GTDB taxonomy): Bacteria > Bacillota_I > Bacilli_A > RFN20 > CAG-826 > CAJOOD01. The sequence continues at coordinate 12,690 of CAYSPV010000012.1, read as the reverse complement.
ATGAGACTTCATCCTGCAGTAGCCACATATAAAATTGCAATTTTACCTTTGGTAAAAAAATTAGAAGGTAGAGCAAGAGAAATCGAAAATATTTTAAAAACATATTTTAGTGTTGTTTATGATGAAACAGGATCTATTGGAAAAAGATATAGAAGACAAGACGCGATTGGTACTCCATATTGTTTAACAGTTGATTATGACACATTAGAAGATAACAGTGTCACCATACGTGATAGAGACACCATGCAACAAATTAGATTACCAATTAATGATCTAGTTAATTATTTTACAGTAAAAATGTTTTTCTAATTTATAAGGAAGTATAAATGCCAGGATTTGATCAAAGTTTAGTTAATGATGTATTACGTCATGCCGATATAGTGGACATAATATCTCGATATATCGATGTAAAACAAAAAGGTAGAGAATATGTTGCTTTATGTCCTTTTCATGATGATCGTAATCCTTCTATGCAAATTTCAAAAAGCAAACAAATCTTTAAATGCTTTGTCTGTGGTACAGGGGGAAATGCGATTAAATTTGTTGAGCTATACGAACATATTTCCTTTTTTGATGCTTTAAGAAAAGTCGCAGAACTTGTTGGTTATTCTGATCCTAGATTAGAACATAAAAAACAAGTAATTCAAAAAGATGATAAAATCGTTAATTTAGAAAATTGTATTAATGATTTAACTAAATATTATGAATATGCCTTATCCACGCAAGAAGGACAAGAGCCTTTAAAATATTTAAGAGATAGAGGTATAGATGATAAAATTCAAAAGAAATTTTTGATTGGTTATTCTTTTAAAGATGGGGCTAATACTTGTAAATTTTTACAAAATAAAGGCCATTCTTTAAAATCTATTGAACTAATAGGAATCGCAGGCACAAAAGACAGTGTTTATAGTGATGTAAACGCGGGAAGAATTATTTTTCCTATATGTGATCAAAACGGACAAGTCGTAGGTTTTAGTGCTCGTAAATATATTGAAGGAGATGATTCGGCTAAATATATTAATTCTCCTGAAACAGATTTATTTCATAAATCTAATATTTTATATAACTATCATAATGTAAAGATGGACGCGAAAAGATATGGATATGTTTATGTTGTAGAAGGTTTTATGGATGTAATAGCCTTAGAAAAAGTAGGTATATCTTCTGCCGTAGCGCTTATGGGAACTGCTTTAACTAAACAACACATCGCTTTATTAAAATTATTAGGTGTAGAAATTAGATTTTGTTTAGATGGTGATGAAGCAGGGCAAATGGGTCATATGCGTATCATTAATATGATAAAAAAGAATGATCTAAACTGCAGATTTATTAAAAAATCTGATTTAGGTAAAGATTGTGATGAAATATTATCTAATCATAATGAAGAAACATTAAAACTATATTTAAAAGATTTACTTTCACCTGCGGATTTTATTATTCATTATTATGAAGTCTCATCTAAATTAAATAAGATTGAAGATAGAGAAAGTTTAATTAAACATTTTATTCCTATCTTATTAAATTGTAAGTCTTCTTTAGAATATGATGACTTTATTAAAAGATTAGCAAAAGTGACAGGATTTCCTGCTGATTCGATTAATGAAATTGTTTCAAGAGTTAGAAAAAGTAAAGATGAAAATGTCGATAGAATTATATCTACTTATCATCCTGAGAAAAAATATTTAAGAAGACTTAATCTAGCAGAAAAAGAAATTTTATATCAAATGTTAAAAGAGCCAGAAGCGATTATATATTATGAAAATAATATTGAATCATTTTATGATTCATTATATAGAAGAATCGCTGATTATATTATTGATTATTATCATCAAAATAATGAAATATCTATTTCTGGTTTAACTTCTTCAATTGAAAATTCTTCTTTAGAAAATCCAAATGAATTAATAAATGAAATCATCTCTATTTCATTTGAAAAAAATCATGTTAGTAAAATAGATCAAAAATATTTAGATTCTGTTAATAAAACTATTAAAGAAGAAAAAGAAAAGATTTATGAAAAAGAGACATTAAATGAAATGTTAGAAGATAAATCTGATAAAGATCAAGCTAGAATTATCCGTGATTGGATTAGCAATAAACTAAACAATAAAAAATAAAAGGGGGTATTATTTATTATGGCAAGAACTGCAACTAAAAAAACTACAACTACACTTAAGAAGGACGCTACTAAAGCTAAAAAAACAAAAGCTAAAAAAATTGTTAAAGAAGACGATGTTACAATTGATGTTGATGGTGATTCTAATAACAATGGTCTTTTAAAAACGTATGAAAAGTTTAAAGAAGAATTTGTTAAAAAAGCCAAAGCTAATAACAACACCTTAAGACAAGAAGATATCATCGATACTTTTTATAATAATGGTCAAGAATTAGATGATGATACTTTAGACACCATAATAAATGATATGCAAGAGCTTCAAATCAATGTCTTAGGCGATGATTTAGTGGATGACATCGATGAAGATGAAATCGATATAAGCGATGATATGGAAGACATTGAAGATGAAGATGATTTAATCGATGAAGAAAATCTAAGTGATGAAGATGAAGAAATATCAGCGACTGAACATTTAGATATTGTCGCAGGCGATGTTAGAGTAAATGACTCAGTTAAGATGTATTTAAAAGGTATTGGTAAATTTGAATTATTAAAACCTGAAGAAGAACCAATACTTGCTCAAAGAATATTAGAACATGACCAAGAAGCAAAAGATCGTTTGATAAACGCAAATCTTAGATTGGTCGTTAATATTGCTAAACACTATGTAGGTAGAGGCTTACAATTTTTAGATCTAATTCAAGAAGGTAATTTAGGTCTAATGAAAGCGGTAGAAAAATTTGATTACACAAAAGGATATAAATTTTCTACTTATGCAACTTGGTGGATAAGACAAGCAATAACAAGAGCCATAGCAGATCAAGCTAGAACTATTAGAATACCTGTTCATATGGTGGAAACTATTAATAAAATGACTCGTATTCAAAGACAATTAGTCCAAGACTTTGGAAGAGAACCCACAGCAGAAGAAATATCTGAAGCAATGGATGGAGCTTTAGAGCCTAAAAAAATTAGAGAAATACAAAGAATTGCTATGGATCCAGTTTCTTTAGAAACTCCTATTGGTGAAGAAGATGATTCTCATTTAGGTGACTTTATCGAAGATAAAGAATCTTTATCTCCTTCAGATTATGCGACTAGACAATTATTAAGTGAAGAATTATCTAATATATTAAAAGATCTAACCGATCGTGAAGAAAGAGTTATTCGTTTACGTTATGGTTTAGATGATAATCGTATTCGTACTTTAGAAGAAGTTGGAAAAGAATTTAATGTTACAAGAGAACGTATTAGACAAATCGAAGCTAAAGCTATTCGTAAATTAAGACATCCAACTAGAGCTAAAAAATTAGGCGATTATCAAAGCAAATAAGATGTTAAGTAAAAGACTACAAGCTATATATGATCTAGTGGACACTGAAAGTGTCGTATTTGATATTGGAAGTGATCATGGTAAATTAATTAAAGCTTTAATTGATAATAAAAAGATTAGTAGGGGTGCCGCTAATGAAAATAAAAAAGGTCCTTATTTAAGATTAAAAGAAGCTTTAAAAGATTATACTAATATCAAAGTTTTATTTAGTGATGGTTTAGATATATTAGATGAGGAGGTGGACACTCTTATTCTTGCGGGTATGGGTGGACATCTAATCATTGATATATTAACTAAGCACAAAGATAAGCTAGATCAAATAAAGACCATTATATGTGACGCTCATAATGATTTAGAGTTTATTAGAAAAAGTATTATTAATTTAGGTTTTAATATTATTGATGAATCTATTATTTATGAAAGAAAAGTCTATTATGAGATAATTAAATTTGTAAAAGATGATAATAAAATCATCTACGATGATTTAGATTTAAAATATGGTCCTATTTTAATTAAAAAACAAGATGATATCTTTAAATTAAAACATCAACAAAGACTAAATAAGATAGATGAATTATTAAAAATAGAAGAATTAGATGCAATATCTAAATCTAAATTATTAACAGAACAAAATCAAATAAAGGAGATAATAAAATGAACACTCATTCTTTATTAATTAAACTTTCAAAAAGATTTCCTAAATCTATTGCTAAAAAATATCATGATTATGTCGGTCTAATGGTGGCAAAACTTCCTAAGGAAGTTAATAAGATCTTACTTTGTTTAGATTTTGATGATGAAGTATTAAAATCTGCTAAAGAATTTAAACCAGATTTAATCTTAACTCATCATCCTTTTATTTATGGCACTAAAAGATATATTTTAGAAAATGATCCAATTAAAAAAAGATTATATGAAGAAATGGAAGCTTTAAATATGCCTATTTATAGCATGCACACGAACTTTGATGAAGGTAAAGGTGGTATGAATGATGCTTTAATTAGTAAATTAGATGTATCAAATATTAGAAGTTCTATAGCTAATCCTATGATGAGAATTGCGGATCTAAACAATCCTATGATGGCATCTGATTTAGCAAAATATATTAAGGAGCGTTTAAACATATCATATGGCCTTTTAGTTTTAAACAATGATAAATTAATCAAAACAGTGGCAATTATCGGCGGAGGAGGCTCTAGAAGCTGGAATATTGCAAAAGATGAAGGAGTGGATATGTTTATAAGTGGAGACGCTCCTCATCATGTAAGAAGAGATGTTTTAAATAATGATTATGTTTATTTAGATCTACCTCATGAAATAGAAAAAATATTCATGCCTACAATGAAACAAATATTATTAGATCTAGATAACAATCTAGATATATTAATCGTAGACCATGAAAAAGAGCCAAAAGTTATTTAATATTTAATAGTTTATTTTTAATATCTTGTAGTTGTCTTATATCAGTAGAAGTTCCGCCCGCTAGAACGACATTTTTTAATGTTTTAACTTCGTTAATATCTAGTTCATTAAAATCATTTACAAAATATATTTTCTTTAATGGATAGGTTTGTTTACATAGTTCATATAATCTAGTAGTGTTAGATGATCTAATAGAACCAACAATAATAATTCCATCAACTTCATCTTTTATATTTAATAGTTCTTGTTGTCTATTTTTGGTAAATTCACATATCTCATCAGCGATTTCTAGATGTGGTAAGTTAGCTTTTAAATAGTTATAAATCTCTTGTAAAGCGATAAAACTTAAAGTAGTTTGATTAATGCAGAAATATTTATATTTAGTAGAAAATTGGTAGTTTATTGGTTGATTATAAGGAATAAATATGATGTCTTTATTTAACGATAACATAGCGTTTGTTTCGCTGTGATCTTTAATTCCAATGTAGATAATTTTATTTTTCTTGGCTAATGCCTGTTTAATTAAGATTTGGCATTGTTTAACCATTGGACATATAGCGTCTACATAAATAATATTTCTATTTTTGCAGATTTCATCTAGCTTTTCATCATGTCCGTGGGCAGAGAATATAACCACATCTCCTTCATTTATAAATGATAACGCTAACTCGTAGTCTTTACTATTAACATTAAGAGTATTAATTCCTTGATTTGTTAGTTCCTGGATGATTTTTTCATTATGCACTAGCATGCCTAAAATGTAGACTCTTTTATTAGGATATTTCTTTTTAGTTTCTAAAGCTATCCTAATCGCGTTATTAACTCCATAACATAGACCACAATTTCTTAATATTTGGCATTGCATGCCAATATTTTAACATGTTTGAGTTTAATTAAGACTATTTTTTTATTATAATAAAGTCTATGAGTTTTAAATCTTTAGCCTTAAATGAAAACCTAGTGGATGCTTTAGAAAAACTAAACTATTTAAATCCTACTAAAATCCAACAATTAGTGCTTCCTAAAGCTTTAAAATATAAATCTTTAGCTATCCAGTCGGTGACTGGAAGTGGTAAGTCACATTGTTTTATTATTCCTATTTTAAACAATTTAGATTTTTCTAATTTAAATTTACAGGCTATTGTTATTTCTCCTACAAGAGAATTAGCTAGACAAACATATGAATTTTTTATGGCTTTTAAGCCATATTTTGAAAATTTAAATGTTAAATTATTAATAGGTGGTCATCAATTAAAAGATGAAGAATCTATAAAAAATAATCAACCTCATATAATAATTTCTACTCCAAAAAGAATGTCTCAGGTTTTAATAGATGATTCATTTATTAAACTAGGTCATATAAAAACTGTGGTTTTAGATGAAGTAGATATGATGATGGATTTAGGTTATTTTAATGATATTGAATCTTTATTAGATAAATTAAAAGATATCCAAATATTAGCCTTCAGCGCAACTTTTCCAAGTAAAGTAATTCATCTACTTAAAAAATATATTCCTATCGACGAATTTATATCTTTAGATAAAAATATCACTAATAGTAATGTGAGCCATTATGCAATTGATATAAAACATAATGATAAAAATAAGATGGTTATTAATTTTATTAATAAATACAATCCTTATTTGTTATTAATTTTTTGCAGTGAGAAAAAAGATGTTATTGCTTTATATGATTATTTAATTAAGCAAAACATTAAATGTGGCATATTACATGGTGATTTAAGCGCTAGAGAAAGAAAAAACATGCTTAAGATGTTAAAAAATAATAATTTTCATATTATGGTTTGCTCAGATATGGCTTCTAGAGGTTTAGATATTGAAGATGTCTCTGACATCTTAAATTATGATTTACCTAATAATGAAGAATTTTATTTCCATAGAGCGGGTAGAACTGGTCGTTTAAATAATAAAGGTAATAGTTATTGTTTTTATAACGTTGACAGTGTTGATAAAATTAAACACCTAGAAAAAAATGGGGTTATTTTTAATTATTTAGCTTATAAAAATAATGACTTTGTCATTATAGATAAAATAAAAACAACTAAAAAGAAAACAAATGATCCTCAGTTAATAGAATTAAATAAAGAAATTAAAAAAGCTCGTTCAATGGCATCTTCTAAAAAAGTTAAACCAAATTATAAAAAGAAAGTAAAACAAGCAGTGTTAGAAGTTAAAAGAAAACATAGACGAAATGAAATTAAAAAAGCAATTAGAAAACAATTAAATGAAAGATATAAAAAAGGTAATGATTATGGCAAATGATAAATTATTAATTGGCTCACACGTCACATTTGGAAGTCCTGAATATTATTTAGGATCTGTTAAAGAGGCTATTAGTTTTGGTGAAACTACTTTTATGTTTTATACTGGCGCGCCTCAAAATTCTTTAAGAAAACCATTAGAAGAATTATGGATAGAAGAAGGAAGAAAATTAATAAAAGAAGTAGGAATGGATGAATCAAAAATAGTGGTTCACGCTCCTTATATTATTAATCTTGCTAATAAATCTGATATTGAAAAACATGAAGCTTCTAAACGTCATTTATATAATGAATTAATAAGAACTGCAGCCTTTAATTGTCAAATATTAGTGTTTCATCCTGGAAACCATATGAATCAAGGTGTGGATATCGCTATTAAATATATTGTGGAAAGCCTAGATGAAATATTTGATAAACTACCTAAAGATAATAATGTTAAAATCGCTTTAGAAACTATGGCGGGTAAAGGTAGTGAAGTTGGTTCAACTTTTGAACAAATCGCTCAAATAATAGCCTTATCAAGACATAAAAATAGATTAGGCGTATGTTTTGATACGTGTCATGTAAGTGATGCAGGTTATAATTTATTTGATAAAGATGGTGTTTTTGAAGAATTTGATAGAGTTATTGGATTAGATAAATTATTAGTGATTCATGTAAATGACTCATTAAACCCTATGGGAGCGCATAAAGATAGACACGCAAACATTGGATATGGAGAACTTGGTTTTGATATTTTAAATAGCATTGTTAACGATGAAAGATTTGCTAACATTCCAAAAATATTAGAAACTCCCCGTGTTCCAAATACAAAAATTTCCAATTATAAATTGGAAGTGGAGATGTTTAAAAATCAAAAATATATTCCTAATTGGAAAGATAGTCTTAATTAATCATTAAATTAATTTCTTTAATTAATTCATCATAAGCCTCTTTTTGGCTTATCTTTTTTATAATTTGTCCTTTTTTAAATAAGACAAAACAATCTTTTCCACCCGCAAGTCCTATGTCTGCACTTTTTGCTTCTCCTGGGCCATTAACTACACAACCCATAATAGCGACTTTTAAATTGATATTATTATTTTCTAGATAGGCTAATACCTTTTTAGCTAATTTAGTTACATCTACTTGCGTTCTTCCACAGGTTGGACAAGAAATAATCGTGGGATAATTCTCATATAATCCTAAATCATGTAATAATCTTTTAGCTGCGATTATTTCTTGATATGGATCTCCACTTATAGAAATTCTAATCGTGTCTCCTAAGCCCGCTAATAAGAGGGGGGCTAGACCAGCAGATGATCTAATTAAAGATATTTCATTAATTGAAGCTTCAGTTATTCCAATATGAAGAGGATAACTATATTTTTTGGCTATAGCAAAATAAGCTTCAATTGTAGTTTTAATATCTGAACCTTTTAAAGATAAAACAATATTATTAAAATCATATTTTTTAAAAATCTTTAATTGTTTTTCAATAGATTTAATCATGTCTTTATAATCTAAAGGACGACTATAATCATAAATTTTTTTATTTATAGAACCTGAATTAACACCTATTCTTATAACTACGTTATATTGTTTAGCTAAATCTATGATTTGTTTTATTTGCTCTTCTTTATCAATATTACCTGGATTAATACGAATAGCGGAACATCCATTTTTTATTGCAAGTAAGGCTAATCTATAATCAAAATGAATATCTCCAATTAAAGGAATATTAATGTTATTTACTATCTTTTTAACAGCGGCAGCATCTTTTTTGTCCATAATGGACACTCGCATCATATCTGCACCTAGTGCTGCACATTTATTTATTTGATTAATTACTTTATTTACTTTACTTGTTTTAATATTACACATGGATTGTATTAAAACTTTATTTGAGCCTCCAATAGTAATATTTTTAATTTTTAATTTATTAGTATTTATGCGTTTATACATATCAAAATCATAAAATATTTAGATAAAAAAGTCTATGAAATAACTAAAAGTTATGTTAATATACAACTTGCAAATATTAAGGAGACATTTTATGGCTAAAAAACAAGCACGTGAAACTATCATTCTTAAATGCACCGTATGCGGTGAAGAAACATATATTAGTTCTTCTAATAAGAAAAAACATCCAGAACGATTAGAAAGAAATAAATATTGTCCTAGATGTCAAAAAGTTACAATTCATAAAGAAAAGAAATAGGTTGAGTAAATTAGACCTATTTTTTTATTATTTTATTAATAAACATAATTATGCTATAATTTTGTCGGAGATAAAAATTATGCCTAAAATTAAACCTATAAAAGATCTAAGAAACACTAATGAGATATCCAAATTAGTTCATGAAAATAATGAACCCATTTTTATATCTAAAAATGGATATGAAGATATCGTTATTATGTCTAATGAATATTATGAAAATTATTTTTTAAATAAAGATAAACCATTAAATATAAAAGAAATAAGTGAAGGAAATAATTTATCAAATTATACAATAAAAGATAAAACTACAGATTTTGGTTTTATAAGAGTGGGCGCTGCTAATTTTGATGTTAGTTTATCTAATGTTTCTAAAAATGAAAAAAGCATAATTTCTTTAATAGATAAGGCTATTAAACACAATATCCATGTTTTAGTTTTGCCTGAACTATGTCTAACAGGATATTCTTTAAGAGATTTATTTTTTCAAAATGAAGTATTAAATCAAATTCAATTATCTTTGACTAATATTGCAAGTTATACAAAAGATAAAAATATATTTGTATTTGTAGGCGCGCCTTTAACTTATAAAAATAAACTATTTAACTGTGCGATTGGTATAGCTAATGGAAAAATATTAGGAGTCGTGCCTAAATCTTATATTCCTAATTACAATGAATTTTATGAAGCTAGACAATTTAGTTCTGGTCTAAACATTAAAAATAAAAAGATTGTCATTAATAATGAATTTTATCCCTTCGGGATAAATATCTTATTTAGATGTCAAAACTATTATGATTTATGTATAGGCGTAGAGATTTGTGAAGATTTATGGTCTACCTTATCTCCTTCAACTTATCTATGTCAAAATGGAGCGACATTAATTTGTAATTTAAGTGCTTCAAATGAATTAATATCTAAAGAAGATTATCGTAGAAGTTTAGTGTCAATGACTTCAGGTAGATTAATATGTGCTTATGCTTATGCAAGTGCAGGTTTAGGAGAATCTACAACAGATGTAATTTATAGTGCGCATAATATGATATCTGAGAACGCCAATATCTTAAAAGATTCAGGAATATTTGAAAATAATTTAATTTATGATGATGTTGATATTGAGCGAATTGTTAATGAAAGAAGAAGAACTACAACTTATCAAATAAGTGATGATCATTATATTAATATTGGTTTTGATTTAGATTTAAGATTAGATAATTTAGTTAGATATATTGAACCTAATCCATTTTTAATCACTAATAAAAAAGAAGCTTTATCTAGATGTAGAAAGATATTAAAGATGCAATCTTTATCTCTTAAAAAAAGAGTGGAAGCATCACACGCTGAAGCTTTAGTAATTGGATTAAGTGGAGGTTTAGATTCCACATTAGCTCTACTTGTAAGTAAAGAAACCTTTCAAATGATGAATAAGGATTTAAAAAAGGTTTATGCCATTACTTTACCATGTTTTGGAACTTCTCAAAGAACCCATGATAACGCGAAGGCGTTAGCAGACAAACTAGGCGTAACATTTTTAGAAATTAATATTAATGAAACTATTAAACATCATTTTAAAAATATTGGTCATGATATAAATGATCAAAACGCTACTTATGAAAACGCTCAAGCAAGAGAACGTACTCAAGTTTTAATGGATTTTGCCAATGACCATAACGCCTTAATGGTGGGTACTGGTGATTTAAGTGAATTGTGTTTAGGCTGGACTACTTATAATGGTGATCATATGTCGATGTATGGGGTTAATGCTTCTATTCCAAAAACCTTAGTGATCGAATTATGTAAAACTTATGGTTTAGACCATCAAGAAGTAGATCCAATCTTAGAAGATATTATCTTAACTCCTATTTCTCCTGAATTATTACCATTAGATAATGGTAAAATCATTCAAAAAACAGAAGAAAAGATTGGACCTTATGAACTAGTGGACTTTTTCATCTACTATTTCTTAAGATTAAACTTTACTCCTAAAAAGATCGCCTTTTTAGCTAAACAAGCTTATAAAAATAAATATAGTTATGATGAAATAAATAAATGGTTAAAAATCTTTATTAGAAGATTTTATCAAAATCAATTTAAAAGATCATGTCTTCCTGATGGAGTAAAAGTAGGTTCAGTATGTGTTTCTCCTAGAGGAGATTTAAGAATGCCATCCGATGCCGATGTAGAAGAAATGATAAATTCTTTAGACAATTAAAAAGCTAAAAAATAATTTTTACATTTACATGTAAACATATAAAGTATTACAATAACTTAGAACAAAATATTAAAAGAAAGGAAGGTAATAATTTATGGTTAATGTCACAGAATTAAGACCAGGTAATTATTTTGAAGAAGAAGGTAATATTTATCGTGTCTTAGATATTTTATTAAATAAAACCGCGATGAGAAAAATGGTGGCTAAAGTTAAAGTTAAAAACTTAAGAACTGGTGCGGTTACTGAAATATCAAGAAACAGCGGTTATCAAATTGAAACAATTCGTTTAGATAAAAAACAAATGCAATATCTTTATGATTCAGGAGACGCTTTAGTGTTTATGGATCAAACTAGTTATGAACAAATTGAAGTACCAAAAGAAAGACTTCAATGGGAATCTCAACTTTTAAAAGGTGATGAAATCGTGGAAATCATTTCCTATGGAAATGAAATATTAGATGTTAATTTACCCGCAAAAGTGGCCCTTAAAGTTACTCAATGTGATCCTGCGACAAGAGGAGATACCATTAATAAAGCTATGAAAGAAGTCACTTTAGAAACTGGCTTTAAAACTAAAGTACCTATGTTTATAGAAGAAGGAGAAGTCGTCTTAATTAGAACTGATACAGGCGACTATGATGGGAGGGCATAATAATGGATGCTTGGCAAATCGTCTTAATTTGTGTTGCTTGTGTTATAGTAACCGCAGTGTTAACCTTTATTGGAACTAGAGCCCTATTTAAAAAACAATTAAGAGATAATCCTCCAATTAATGAAAAAATGATTCGGGCGATGTTTATGTCAATGGGAAGACCTGCAAGTGAAAAACAAATTCGCGAAATCATGAAAAACGTTAAAAACCAAACCAAATAATTAACAAATCAAAAGCAGTGTTAGTGAAAACACTGTTTTTTTATTTAGATTATATCTATATAACTACAATTCCCATTTCAAAAAAAAAAAAAAAACAAGTAGAATTTTTCTTGTAAGAAGAATTTATAAGACTGACTATATAGGACATTTATGCCCTATTTAGTCGTTATATTAATAATTCTTTAAATAAAAAAATTATGTAAAGGAGATTCTTATGAGAAAATTTAAAAAATTCTACATTGCCTTACTAGGAGG
>CAYSPV010000011.1:0-26524 GCA_964433025.1 uncultured Staphylococcaceae bacterium | reverse complement strand
CTGATGATAGTGATTTTTTAAATTATTATTTCTCTATTGATTTTGCTACTTTATATATCACTGATGTTATTGAAGCTTCTTATAATACCTATATAGGAGTATCAGGATATAACACTACAATAACTACAAACATTTTAGATTTAGATTTATCTAGTGATGGTGAATATACACTTGAATATGATATTGAGTTTAAATCAGGAACAATGGTGGTTTTCGAATTCTACCGTCAAGATGTAATTACTATTTCTAATGGTCAAGTAGTGTCCTCTATATCAGATTATTATCAATCCTATAGCGATGCGATTAACTATAATTCAGTTCATACTGAAAGATCCTATTCTAGTGTTTCTTCAAGTTATGAAGGTAGTAAAATAGATCCTAGTAAATATTTATAATATTTATTAAAAAATCAAAAATAAGACTATAAGTTTTCGGGCTTATAGTTTTTTATATTTTTATAAAATATCCTTATTTTGCAGACTTTTTGGTAGTAGTTCTTCTAGTTCTATTACCATTTATAATGTCTCTAAATGTCTTAATTTTATTAGTGGTCCCCACCACAAAGACCTTATCATCAGGAAGTATTTTATCTTCTCCTTTAGGGACAAAGGAATAACCATCTTTTCTTACAATTAAAACGATGTTAACACCATGTTTTTGATTAGGTTCTAATTCTGCGATTGATATGGGCATAAAACTTGGTTTAACCATAATAGAGACAACATCATATTTACGATCTAATTTATAATAATCTTTATAATCTGAACTTTCTAAGCGATTCGCTAATGCTATACCTGCAGATTTTTGAGGAGATATAATTTCAGATGCTCCTAATCTTTCCATAATAGGAATATAGTAGTCGTTATCCACTCTAACTATGATTCTTTTAACTCCTAATTCTTTTAAGATGACTGTGGTTAATATCATAGCTTTTTCATTTTCACCAAAAGCAATAATAGCAGCGTCTACATCTTTAATACCTAATTGTGTTAAAGCATCCTCATTTGTGGAGTCCGCTACAAAACAAGTAGATAAAATATTGCTAACTTTTTTAACTGATTCTTCATTTCTATCTAAAGCAATAACATCTACACCTTTATCTACTAGTTCTTCTACAAGTGCGATACCAAATTGTCCTAAACCAATTACTGCATAAGATTTTTTTGCCATAATATTTATCTCCTTTTAGCCAATTAATATATCAGCTTCAACATATCTAACCGCTTTATCATCTTGGATGTTATCAATATTGTTATGAATTAATTGAAAGAATGTAATTGGACCTAAACGTCCAATAAACATTTCAATACATAATATAATTTTAGTGGATCCTCTTAAAAATGGAATAATATCATTACTAATTCCTGAAGTAGAAAAAGCACTAAAAGAGAGGTATAAAAGATAATTAAGTGAATAATCATCTATTGGATAATTTAAATTATTTGCTTCTATAGAAGCATACAAAATATAACATATGATTACAGTAAAGAAGGCTAGTAAAGTTAATGTCATACCTTTTAAGATAGTTTTTTGAGAAAAATATCTTTTAAAAGCGCTGACTCTTTTACCTCTAAGATATGAATACATAGAAAGTATTAATAGGAACGCAGTGGTTATCTTAATACCACCTGCTGTGGACAAAGGTGAACCACCTACAAACATTAATAAACAAGAAAATACTTGACCCGCTGCAGAGAGGTTATTTTGACTATATGATGCAAAGCCTGCTGTTCTTAAATTAACAGATTGAAATAAAGCTTGCATAAAGGTCATTGAATTATCACCTTTAATACCATCTGTTAGTAATAATAATCCTGTACCTCCAAGTATTAATATTGTCGTCATAATTAAGACTATTTTTGTAAAGACTGTATATTGTTTAGGATTTTTAAAAGTAAATAGTTCAATCATTACTACATATGATATACCACCAAGAAGTACTAATATCATGGTAACTATTAATAAATAGTTATAAGCCCAATTAGGCAAGGCTAATAACAATGAATCACTAGAGGCTGTTTCTCTAATAAACGATGTCGTAGAAAATATATCAAATCCTGCATTATTATAAGCTGAAACAGAATGAAATATCGATGTCCAAATCGCATCAGATCCATTTTCATAAATAGTCATAAAAGCAGGTAAACAAATTAAAAACCCTGCAAATTCAATACAAAATGTGATTAATATAACTTTTCTTACAAACTTATAAAGTTTTGCCATTGATTCAGCGCCTACAAGTTGCACTAATGAATATCTATCTTTAAATTGTAATTTCTTTTTAAATAGGGTGATGATAAAGGCTAATATGGTAATAAAAGATAAACCTCCTATTTGAACACAAATTAGGATTACTAATTGACCAAAAAAGGTTAATTCATTAACTAATCCATTTTCATAAGGCACTAATCCTGTAACACATGTTGCCGCGCTTGCCAACAACAAAGAATCCGCATAATTACCCCAATTACCATCTTGATGAGATAAAGGTGAAACAAGCAAAATTGAACCAATAAAAATGATTACTAAAAAGGAAAGAATTGAAAGTAAAAATGGGGATGCAGGTTTTCTATTTTTATTCCAATTACTTATGTTATTTTTAATATCATTAAAAGTCATATTTTTGCCCTTAATGTGATAATAATATAATTAAACTTTTTAAAGTTCAATTATTTTTATATCAACAAAAATAATAAAAATATTATTAGAACTGCTCTATATTTTTATAATTGGTAATTTACAACATGTATATTATTTGATACCATATGTAAGCATTTTGTGCATAATACGCGTATATGCGTATGAATGTGGGAGAATTTATGATTTATTCGAACCACTAAACGGACATCTTAAAAAAGGAGGACAGTCGCGTGAGTAAAAAAATCGCAAAAGTAGTGAAAATGGAACTACCTGGTGGCGATGCTAAACCAGGTCCAAAACTTGCTTCTGCAGGTGTGGTTATGCCAAAGTTTTGTACCGACTTTAATGCTAAAACCGCAGACCGTAGAGGTGAAATTGTTCCAGTAATTATTACTGCTTATGAAGACAAAACACATAGTTTTGTTATCAAGACCTCTCCTGTCGCTGGTCTTATCAAAAAAGCGGCAAAAATTGAAAAAGGTTCAGCTAACTCTAAAAACATCGTAGGTCATATCTCAAGAGAAGATCTAAGAAAAATTGCTGAATATAAATTACCTGACTTAAACTGCCATGATATTGAGGCTGCTATGAGAATTGTAGAAGGTAGCTGCCGTAATATGGGCGTTAAAGTCGATGACTAGGAGGTTGATATTCATGAAATATAGATCTAAAAAATATCGTGAAGTCGCTCAACTAGTCGATAAATCTAAAATCTATGCTTTAGATGAAGCATGTGAACTTGTTAAAAAAACTTCTACAACTAAATTTGATGCAACTGTGGGCATTTCAATTAAATTAAATGTCGACATGAAAAAAGCCGATCAACAAGTTCGTGGTACTTTAATTCTTCCAAATGGAAATGGTAAAACTAAAAGAGTCTTAGCCATTACAAACAAAGTCGAAGAAGCAACACAAGCAGGCGCTGACTTTGTAGGTGGAAAAGAGATGATAGAAAAAATCCAAAAAGAAAATTGGTTTGATTATGATATCATCGTCGCCACTCCAGATATGATGGGTGAATTAGGTAAAATGGGACGTTTATTAGGTCCTAAAGGATTAATGCCAAATCCAAAAACAGGTACAGTAAGTGTGGATATTGGCAAAGCCATCTCTGAAATTAAAGCGGGTAAAGTTGAATACCGTTGTGATAGAGATGGTAATATGCATATTGCCTTTGCCAAAGTATCTTTTGATACTGAGAAAATGGTCGAAAATTTAAAAAGTATTATTTCTACAATTTTAAAAGTTCGTCCTGCTGCTGTTAAAGGTACATATGTAGCAAATGCAGCGATTCATACCACTATGGGTCCAAGCATTAAAATTGTTTTTGATGGTAAATAAACCATCACAACTTAAGATTTCAATATACCAAAGACAGTAACGGCTAACGCTTAATAATGTTACCGAGGTAGAAATATAAATAATTTCTCCTTAACTGTATATTGGAGCCTTCAAAAATATCTTAAAAAAGGAGGTTAAAAAAACGATGAATCAAGCAACTTTAGATGCAAAAAAAGAAGTAGTTAGTTCCATTGTTTCTCGTTTAAATGACGCTAAGACTACAGTTATTTGTGAATATCGTGGTTTAAGTGTGGCCCAATTAGAAGATTTAAGAAATAAACTTAGAGAAACTAATTCCACATTTGTAGTTTATAAAAACTCCATGATGTCTAGAGCTTTAAATGAAATTGGACAAACTGAATTGGCTAACAACATGACTGGTCCTAATGCTGTAATTTTCTCAGAAGATGTTATAGCAGGAGCTAAAGTAGCAGCCAAATTTGCAAGAAAAAATGATGCTCTCGTTTTAAAAGGCGGCTTAGTTGAGGGCCGCGTCGTTGATGCTAAAGGCATTAAAGAAATCGCCAACCTTCCAGGAAGAGAAGGTCTTATCTCAATGTTTCTATCGTGCTTACAAGCACCAATTCGATCATTTGCATGTGCCGTTAAGGCCGTAGCAGAAAAAAACTAAGCCAAAGGAGGAAATTTAAAAATGGCAAAATTAACAATTGAAGAAATTGTCGCTTCATTAGAAACTATGACAGTTTTAGAATTAAATGATTTAGTAAAAGCAGTAGAAGAAAAATTTGGTGTATCTGCAGCCGCTCCTGTTGCTGTAGCAGCCGCTCCAGTTGAAGAAGAAACTAGCAAAGGACCAAGTGAAGTATCCTTAATTTTAAAATCTTGTGGTGCTTCTAAAGTCCAAGTTATTAAAGCTGTTCAAGCTATTACAGGTTTAGGTTTAATGGATGCTAAAAAATTAGTCGATGCCGCTCCAAGTCCAATTAAAGAAAACATTTCACCTGTTGAAGCTGAAGAACACAAAAAAGCTCTTGTTGAAGCAGGCGCTGAAGTCGAAATTAAATAATAATTTAATATGTCCCAATATTTTGAAAATGACCCTTTAATTGTATCTAAAAAAATTTGTGTCAATTTTGATTTTATGGGACAAAGTATTAATTTTGTTAGTGATAACGGAATATTTGCAAAAAACCATGTTGATAAAGGTACAAGAGCTTTACTTGAAGTTCTTGTATCCTATCAACTAGATGGTCAAATATTAGATTTAGGATGTGGATATGGTCCAATAGGACTAACACTAGCTCTCTTTAATCAAAATATTAATGTCACTTTAAGTGACATAAATAAAAGAGCAATAGAGCTAGTTGATGAAAATATTAAACATTTAAGTCTAGAGAGACGCTGCAAGGGGATATTGTCTAACATTTATCAAAACATTGATGAAATGTTTGATGTAATAGTCATTAATCCTCCTATACGAGCGGGAAAAAAGATTACTTATGCAATGTTTGAGGGTGCATACTATCATTTAAAAAATTTAGGTGCTCTATACATTGTAATAAGGAAAAATCAAGGAGCGCAGTCCACTTTTAAATATTTAGAAAGCCTATTTGAAAGTGTGACTCTTCTAAAAAGAAATAAGGGCTATTGGATTATAAAAGCCCAAAAGATTATAAAGGAGCCTGCTGATGAGTAAAGAAAATCAAATAAGAGATATCAAATCGTTGCCAACTTTAAACAACGGACGTGTTAACTACAGCAAAATTTCTGGTAGTCTTCCTTTACCTAACCTTGTCGAGATTCAAACCAGATCTTATGAAGAATTTAAACAAAAGGGTCTAGATGAAGTTTTTAAAGAAATTTTTCCCATCAGTAATTATACTGATACATTAGAAATTAGTTATGTAAGTGTGGAATTAGGTGAACCTAAACACTCATTTTTAGATTGTAAAACAAGAGATTTAAATTATTGTGCCCCAATGTATGTTTCTTTAAGATTGTATAAGAAACAAACAGGAACATTACAAGAAGGCAAAATATATATGGGTGAATTACCACTTATGACTTCAAGTGGTACATTTATCATTAATGGTGCTGAAAGAGTAATCGTTAGCCAATTAGTGCGTTCTCCTGGTGCCTATATGTCAAAAAGCAGAGATGAAAAATCAGGTAAATTAATTTATGAAGCTGATTTAATTCCTGGAAGAGGTACTTGGTTAGAATTTGAAAGTGATCAAAAAGATATTTTAAATGTTCGTATTGATCGTCAAAGAAAGATGAATGCAGCGACATTTTTAAAGGCTATTGGTTTAGAATCTGAAAAGACTATTAAAGATTTATTTGGTGAATCTAAAACCTTATTAGATACATTAGAAAAAGATAAAGATATTACTGAAGATCCTCAATTAAAAGCTTTAAATTATTCTGTTAGTGAATGCGCTTTAGTGGATATCTTTAGAAAATTAAAACCAGGTGAACCTGTTACAAAAGAAAGTATTGTAAATTTCTTAGTTCAAAAATTCTTTGATGAAAAGCGTTATGATCTAGGAAGAGCAGGTCGTTATAAATTTAATATTAAATTAGGTGTTTATAACCGTTTAGTAAACGCCACCTTAGCGGAAAATCTTGTCTCTAGTGAAGGTGAAATAGTATATAAAAAAGGTTATAGACTAACTGAAGCGGATGTTGAACATTTAAAAGACATTGAATTTTTTGAAAAAGGGGCCCATACCAAACACATTAAGATCAACACTAAATTAGACAATAGAGACACAGTTAATATTGTTAAAGTTTACGCTGGTGATAAACGTGATCGTGTGGTTAATGTTATTGGTACTGATTTAAATGAAACTATATCAAGAGTTACTATTCCTGATATGATCGCTACTTTTTCCTATTTTATGAATATCCAAGATGGTATTGGTATTTTTGATGATATCGACCATTTAGGTAATAGAAGAATTAGATGTGTTGGTGAATTAATTCAAAATCAATTTAGAGTGGGTCTATCTAAAATGGCTAAATCAGTCACTCAAAAGATGTCTACCACGAATATTGATGAAACCACACTTAAAAAGTTAATTAATATTAGACCTTTATCTAGTTCTATTAGAGAATTTTTTGCTCAATCACAATTATCTCAATTTATGGATCAAGTTAACCCCTTAGCAGAACTTACCAATAAAAGAAGATTATCTGCTTTAGGTCCAGGTGGTTTAACTCGTGATAGAGCTTCTACTGAAGTTAGAGACGTTCATTTTTCTCATTATGGACGTATTTGTCCTATTGAAACTCCTGAAGGTCAAAACATTGGTTTAATTAATAATTTAGCGACTTATGCTAAAGTTAATCCTTATGGATTTATTGAAACACCTTATAGACGTGTTGAACACCGTGATGACAAGGCTTTCGTCTTAGATGGTATAGAAAACACAGACTATTTAGATGCAATGACTGAATTTGAATTAGTAATTGCAGAAGCTAATATTAATCTTTCTAAAGAAGGTGAAATATTAGATGATCAAGTCATTGCTAGATATAAAGGAGAAAACATTATCGCTAATAAAATGGATGTTGATTATGTTGACGTTTCTCCAAAACAAATCGTCTCTATTGCCGCAGCCTGTATTCCATTTTTAGAAAATGATGACACTACTCGTGCTTTAATGGGTGCAAACATGCAACGTCAAGCTTTACCATTACTTAAACCACACGCTCCACTTGTGGGTACTGGTATGGAACATCAAATCGCTCATGACTCAGGACTTGCTATTATCGCAGTTAATGATGGTGAAGTCATTTATAATGACTCATGTTGCATTAAGGTTAATGAAGGTGATCAAATTAGAACTTATCATCTACAAAAATTTGAACCTTCTAACCAAGGTACATGTATTAATCAACACTCAATTGTTAAATTAGGTGATCAAGTTAAAAAAGGACAAATAATCGCTGATGGTCCTGCTATGGAAAATGGTGATTTAGCTTTAGGACAAAATGTTACTATCGCTTTTATGACTTGGAATGGTTATAACTATGAAGATGCGGTTATTATGTCTGAAAGATTAGTTAAAGATGATGTATATACATCAATTCATATTGAAGAACATCAAATCGAATGCCGTGAAACTAAATTAGGTGATGAAGAAATCACAAGAGACATTCCAAATGTTGGAGAAGAAGCAAAAGCTTATCTTGATGAAAGAGGAATTATTATTCCTGGAGCAGAGGTTAAAGAAGGAGATATTTTAGTTGGTAAAGTTACTCCAAAAGGACAAACAGAACCCACTCCTGAAGAAAAACTTTTAATGGCTATTTTCTCAGATAAGACTAAAGAAGGAAAAGATGCTTCCTTAAGAGTGCCTCATGGAGGAAGTGGTATTGTTTTAGATGTTAAAGTATTTAAACGCAGTGAAGGTGCTGAACTTGCTCCTGGTGTTAATGAAGTAGTAAGAGTATATATCGTCCAAAAACGTAAAATCTCTGAAGGTGATAAGATGTCAGGAAGACATGGTAATAAAGGTGTTATTTCTCGTATTTTACCTGAAGAAGATATGCCATTTTTACCAGATGGTACACCAATTGATATTATGTTAAATCCATTAGGTGTTCCTTCACGTATGAATATTGGTCAAATATTAGAAGTTCATTTAGGTATGGCCTTAAAGAAATTAGGTTATAAGATTGCCACTCCTGTTTTTGATGGTATTACTAATGAAGAAATATTTGATTTAATGAAAAAAGCTGAGTTAGACCCAGATGGTAAAACCATATTATATGATGGAAGAACTGGTGAAAGATTTGATGAAAGAATCACCGTCGGTGTCATGTATATGATTAAGTTAGTCCACATGGTCGATGATAAGTTACACGCTCGTGCTACTGGTCCATATTCATTAGTTACACAACAACCATTAGGTGGTAAAGCTCAAAATGGTGGTCAAAGATTTGGTGAAATGGAAGTTTGGGCCTTAGAAGCCTATGGTGCCGCGCATATCTTACAAGAAATTCTTACCATTAAATCTGATGATAGATATGGAAGAAGAAAAACTTATGAATCTATTATTAGAGGTAAGACTATGCCAAAACCATCTATGCCAGAAGCATTTAGAGTTATGGTAAAAGAATTACAAGCTTTATCTTTAGATGTTAGATTATTAGACCATAATGGTCTAAAGATCGATATGGATGCTTTTGCAAAAGAAACCGAAAGAGCATCTAGAAAATCTGAAGCAACTTTAAAAGAATATAGTGAAAAAAGTGTCGTGGATGAATCTGAAACACCCATGACAGAAGTAGATTATTAAGGAGGGATAAGACATGTTTGATGTTAATAAAGATTTAGCCGCGATTAAGATCGGCTTAGCCTCTCCAGAAGTCATTCGTAGTTGGTCTCATGGTGAAGTAACTAAACCTGAAACTATTAACTATCGTAGCCAAAAACCTGAAATGTCAGGTCTATATTGTGAAAAAATATTTGGCCCGTCTAAAGACTATGAATGTCACTGTGGTAAATATAAAAAGATTAGATACGCAGGCATGGTGTGTGAAAAATGTGGCGTAGAAGTTACCACAAAAGAAGTAAGAAGAGAGCGTATGGGTCATATTGAACTTGCCTCTCCTTGTAGCCATATTTGGTATTTAAAAGGCATTCCAAGCCGTATTGGCTTGGTATTAGATGTTTCTCCTAAACATCTAGAAGAAGTTGTCTATTTTGCTGCTCATATTGTTTTAGAAACTGGAGCGTCCACTAAATTAAGTATTGGCCAATTTATTGATGAAAAAAATGGTCGTGAAGTTTTGCTTCCAGTTTTAAGAGAAATCTTAGAAAACGATGAATGGGGTTTAGCAAATAAAAATGAAAGTTATGACTATCAACGTTGTAATGATCTAATCTCTAGATTAGAAAATATTAATGAAGTTTTTGATTTTGAAACTACCGCTAAATTTATTTCAAATCATACTATTGTTCCTGGAAGTGATAATGGTGCGGTCTTCTCTGAAGGTGCTGAAGCTGTTAAAAAGTTATTACAGGCTGTTGATTTAGATAAAGAAAGTGAAAATATCAAAGCTAAATTAAAAGACGCTACAGAACAAAATAGAGCTAAACTAATCAAAAGATTAGAAGTTATTGAAGATTTTAGAAAATCCTCTAATAAACCTGAATGGATGATTTTAGATGTTATTCCTGTCATTCCACCAGATCTTAGACCTATGTTACAACTTGATGGAGGTCGTTTTGCTACTTCTGATTTAAATGATTTATATAGAAGAGTTATTTCTAGAAACAATCGTTTAAAGAAATTAATTGATATGAGTGCTCCTCAAGTCATTTTAATGAATGAAAAGCGTATGCTTCAAGAAGCTGTAGACGCTTTAATTGATAATGGTAGAAGAAATAAACCTGTACAAGGTACAGGTGGTAGAGCCTTAAAATCTTTATCTTCTATTTTAAAAGGTAAACAAGGTAGATTTAGACAAAATCTATTAGGTAAACGTGTTGACTATTCTGGTAGAAGTGTTATTGCTGTTGGTCCATCTTTAAAGATGTATCAATGTGGTTTACCAAGAGAAATGGCTATTCAATTACTTAGACCATTTATCGCTCATGAGATTATGGATCGTAAGATTGCTACATCTCATAAACAAGCTGATAAGATTATTGATCATTACGATAACTGTGTCTTTGATATTATTGAAGAAATCATTTCTTATCATCCAGTATTACTTAATAGAGCGCCTACCTTACATAGATTAGGTATTCAAGCTTTCCAACCAGTATTAGTAGATGGAAGAGCGATTAGATTACATCCACTTGTTTGTACTGGATTTAACGCTGATTTTGATGGTGACCAAATGGCGGTTCACGTACCTCTTTCTCGTGAAGCTCAAGAAGAAGCTATCGACTTAATGTTAGCCTCTAATAACATTCTAGGACCTAAAGATGGTAAGCCAATTGTTACTCCATCTCAAGACATGGTTTTAGGTAATTATTATTTAACTTTAGAAGAAACTAAAGACGAATTTCTTGCAAAAGCCCAACATTTAAGAGAATCTGGTGATATTGAAGAAGCGGAAAGATATGAATTATATGCTGCAAGTGAAGGTAAATTATTTAAGACTGTTAATGATGTTGTTAAAGCTTATAATTTAAAACAAATTCACTTACACAATAGAATCGCTATCCTTGGAAGTGCTTTACTTAAAGAAGGATTTGATGATTATATGAATTCTTCATATTTACTTACAAGTGTTGGTAAAGTTATCTTTAATTTAATTTTCCCTGCTGATTTCCCATATTTAAATTTAGTAAATGACGCAAATCTACATGGAGATAATGAATATTTAAAACAATTCTTTGTACCAAGAGGTTCAAATATTAAAGACGCTATTGCTAATATGCCTATTCATAGACCATTTAAAAAGTCTGATTTAGGCACTATTATTAATGAAATCTTTATTAGATATGGCACTAAAAAGACTTCTGCGGTCTTAGATAAATTAAAAGACCAAGGATTTGCTTATGCAACCTATGCAGGTATTACTGTCTCTTTAGCGGATATCTCTATTGTTGAAGGTAAAGAAGATATGATCGCTAAAGGTGATGAAATAGTTAGAAAGATTTCTAACTTATATGAAGATGGTCTATTAACTGATAAAGAAAGACACAGACAAGTAGTTGATACTTGGAATACAGTATTAGACCAAGTTAAATCAAAACTTACTAAACAATTTGAAGAAGATGATAAAAATCCTCTATTTATGATGTCAGATAGTGGCGCTAGAGGTAATATTTCTAACTTCGTCCAATTAGCGGGTATGAGAGGTCTTATGGGTAATACATCAGGTGAAACTATTGAATTACCTGTTAAATCTTGTTTCCGTGAAGGTATGTCAGTTGCCGAGTTCTTTATTGCTACTCACGGTGCTAGAAAAGGTGGCGCTGATACAGCTTTAAAAACTGCTGACTCTGGTTATTTAACTAGACGTTTAGTAGACGTTAGCCATGATGTTATTGTAAGAGAAGAAGATTGTCATACTGATCATGGTTATGAAGTATCTGAAATTATCGACTCTGCAAGAAATGCAGTTATTGTCAAATTATATGATCGTTTAGTAGGTCGTTATGCCTTAAATGATATTGTTGATCCTAATACAGGTGAAGTTATTGTTGAAGGTAACACTATGATTGATGAAGAACACGCTGAACAAATTATTGACGCTGGTATTACTAAAGTTACAATTAGAAGTTTGTTTGGCTGTGAAACAAAAGACGGTGTTTGTGCTCACTGTTATGGAAGAAACTTAGCTACAGGTGAAAAAGTAGAAGTTGGTGAAGCTGTTGGTGTTATGGCGGCTCAATCTATTGGTGAACCCGGTACACAATTAACGATGAGAACATTCCACACTGGTGGTGTTGCTGGTAGTGATATCACTCAAGGTTTACCTAGAGTTCAAGAATTATTTGAAGCTAGAAGACCTAAAGGTGAAGCTACAATTTCCACCATTAATGGTGTTATTAAAGACATCACAGAAGAAAATGGTCGTTATAAAGTAAGTGTAGAAAACGAGCTTGAATCTAAAGAATATCTCACCAATTACGGTGCTAGATTAAGAGTGAAAAAAGGTGATACAGTCAAAAATGGTGGTAAGATCACCGAAGGTGCTATTTCACCTAAAGAATTACTTGCTTGTAGTGACCCCACTACTGTTGAAAAATATATCTTAAAGGAAGTCCAAAAAGTTTATTCCTTACAAGGTATTTCTATTTCAGATAAACATATTGAAGTTATTATACGTCAAATGTTATCTAAAGGTCATATTGTAGACTCTGGTGATACAGATTTATTAAGTGGCACGAATGTTGATGTTAGAGACATTACTGCTGCTAACCGTATTGCCTTCAAAGAAGGCAAACGTCCTGCAGTATTCTATCCAATGATCTTTGGTATTAGAAAAATTGCTCTTGAATCTGATTCATTCCTTTCTGCAGCTAGCTTCCAAGAAACTACAAGAATCTTAACTGACGCTGCTATTAAGGGTAAAACAGACTATCTACATGGTCTAAAAGAAAATGTTATTACTGGTAAGTTAATTCCTGCTGGTCGTGGTTTATTAAACGATGAACAAGAAGATGAAATCTTAAAAGACTTCACTGTTGAAAAAGCCATGAACAAGGTCAAAGAGCAATATATTGAAGCTCATGATCGTGCTTTCCAAGAAATGGAACAAAAACTTGCCAAAAATAATGAAACATATGAATAACGTTTTGTAAGTGCGTTATTATAAATCTTATTTCTTACATTAAAGCTGTGGTTCGCCCACGGCTTTTTTTGTTGAAAAAATGGTTTTCAGAAACACTATTTCTAGAAGAATTTATATATAAACTTGATAAATTATTCATTGGAAAATATTTCGTTGTTAAAATATGCCTTTAAATGCGATTTTTATTCCATAAAGATACAAATTTACATATTGTTAATAATTTGTACCTATTATAGGTAGATTAATAAATAGACCAAGAAATATCTAATATAGGAAATAATGATACTTAAATATATAGTTTATCTACACATATATAAGAGTTAATTTTATCAAATCATTTATCAAATCATTTTCTAATCATTTTTCTTGAATTATTTAGATAAGAAATACATAATAAAAATAGGATCATTTATTAGAGATAAATTAATAAGTGTTTATCAATTCAAAATATCTAATCATTGTGATTTGATAAAATTATAAAAATAATGATTTGATAAAATATAAAAGAAAAATTGAAGCAGACAAAATAATTATAAAAATTAACTTCATAAATATGATTTGATAAAAGATTTAATAAATGACTATATAAATGATTAGATAAATGCATTGATAAATAATGGTACAAATCTACTATGAAAAACATGTTAAAAGAAAACAAAATTTTAGAAATAAAAAAGTCGCTTTTTGAGTTAAGATTTATTGTTATTTCTATCAGTGCAATGTTAAACAAATCTAATAGCTGTTTGTGCTATGTTGGATTAGATAATTTAGGGCATGTTAATGGTGTTAAAATCACTAATGAAACCTTTGATATGATACGAAAAGAAATTAATAACAATATTTTCCCTAAAGTAGATATTGAAATAACTAGTGAAAAATTAGAAAGAAAAGAAGTTATTAAAATTAAAGCAAGAGGAGATAAACGACCCTATAGTGCTTATAACAAATTTTATATTCGTGAAAATGATAATGATGTTTTAATGGATCTTGAAAGTTTAACATCGATTATTGTGGGTAATTCCATAAACTTTAATATTAAAGAAGAATATGTGGATTTCCCTTTAGAAAATATTAATGAGAAAGATGTAATTGATTTTGCCACAAATGCAGAATGGTTCTTAGGAAATTATATTTATAAAGATGTAGAAGACACACTTAATCATTTTGGTTTAATTAAAAATGGTTTAGTGGCTAAATCTGCAATATTACTATTTGGGAATAATAATCCTGTTTCTTTGAATTTATATTTATATGAAGATGATAAAAAAGAAAAACTTAAGGATGTTTATAATTTAAAAGGAAATATTATTGATTTATTAAATCAAAGTTATGAATTTATTAGATCTAATCTTAAATTTGAATATGATGAAAACTATCAAAAAATAGATGAAATTCCATTTAATGTTATAAATGAAGTCTTAGTGAATTGTTTTGCACATGCTGATTATGAAAGCAATTTACCAATCGAAATATGTTTTACCCCTTCGTTAATTAGTTTTTATAATCCAGGCAATTTTATTAAAGGTATATCACCTTTAGATTTTGCTTTAGGTATAGAAGCTACATCACCTAAAAACCCTTTAATTAATTTAATGCTTTATTTAAATAAAAATATAAATGTTATAGGTCAAGGATTTAAAAATATATTTGATATATGTGATAATTTAAAAATTACCTATAGATTTGGAAATAAAGATGATGGTTTTAATTTTGAATTTGATAGACCAATTCTAAAAAATAAAACAATAAGTAAGCCTGTAATACATGAAACCAGTAAGGTAGCTACTATAAGTAGAGTTAAAAAAGATTATGACTTATCTAATATTGATAAGAAGGTATTAGATCTTATTAGAAATAAACCTGAATATAGAAAAGAAGATATAGCAAGAAAAATACATAAGTCATTAATAACTGTACAACGCTCAATAAAGAAATTAATGGACGCCAATCTTATTAAACGAGTAGGCTCAAATAAGACTGGTCATTGGGTTGCCATAGATAAATAAAAGTTAGTTAAAAACTTTGTTTTTAATATATTATGTTTTGTTTACAATTTTTATGGTTTTATGATGATTTTAAGATAATAAAGTCGTTTAAATAAATATAAGGTAAATTGTTAAATTATAATCTCATTATTATCAGTGGATTCAACTTGTTTAATTAAATCTAATATCACAGATATTAACTTATCAATCTTAACATCATTATTAAAATCGTTTAATTCGACTGAATAATCGATTGATTTTAAATAATTAAATAAACACTTTTGTAAAACAATATAAGACTTATCACGATTAAGTAATCTAATATCATCATAGCTATCTATAAAGGTAATATCATAACCTTTAAATAAAGCTTTAATTTGATCATTATATTTAAGCGATACATAGTGCTTATCTTTAGCTAAATTATTGATATTATTTTTAATCTTATAAAATATTGGATCTTCTAATACTGTATCAAGTGCAATTAGTGGAACATAGTTAAGATTTGCAATGTTTTTAAATTCATCTGTAGAGATATTAAAACAAATAACAGCGTCTACATTTTGATATTTTTTAGGAGTAATATCTGAACTTACCGCTAGGTTAAATTGTTTATCTTCTAATTTGCTAGATATGCTATTTAAAATAGATAAAACTTCGGCTTGATATAATGAAAAAGTATTAGGACTATATAAAAACAATATTGTATGGGTTAAAACATCACCAGTTATTAAACTTTTAGCGTTTAAATTAACTCTATAGCCATACAAATTAACCATTTGTAAAATCTTTGTACGTTTTTCCTCAGATATTTTTTGGTCCTTAACATCATTTAAAACATAACTAACAGTGGCGACAGAACAATTGCATTCTCTAGCTATATCTTTTAAAGTTATGCGCTTTTGTTTCATAGACTTAATTATATTAAATTTAAATCATACTTCAATAAGAGTAGGGCGCTAGATACCGTTTGTTATTTGTAGGTAACAATTTAAAAAAGAAAGTCTTACAATGTTAATAGATACAAAACAAAGGAGACTTTCTATATGAGTATTGTATCACTACAAAGCGAAACATTTGATAGATTTTTATTAAAATCACACGAAATTTTTAAAGAAGACATTGTAAAGACGTTAGAAAGATATGATTATTTCTATCGTGATTTAAGATTATTTATTAAATTTAAAAAAGCATAAATCAATTAAAAATATCCCTAATTTGCGAAGATTTTTAAATAAATACTTTAATATTGTTTCTAAGAAAAATTGAGACACTTTCTTTTAAATTTGATAAATAAATAACATATTTATTTGACATTAAAATGCAATTATATTAAACTTTGTGCATTAATTGACTTCAATTAAATTGAAGTAGTAATTAAGAATAGGAGGCTTATATGAAAAAAAGTAAATTAGTTGCCCTATGTGTGCTAGCGGTTGCAGCCATTTCAATCACTGCTTGTAATGGTGAGTCTGGATATAGTGGTCCTACTTCATTTACATTAAGTGGTGCTGACGCTAACGCCGACTTCAATGGTATGAGAACTCAATACGTTTATAATACTGAAGCTGATCAAGATGGTGAAGTTCGTATCTTAGTAGTTCCTGTTGAATTCACCGATACTTATTCAGCAGATAATTTACCTCTTGGAAGAGAAGGTACAATTGAAGCTTTAAAATCAGTATTTTTTGGTGACCCTGATGAAGATGAAAGCATTGCATGGGAATCTGTTGCTTCATTTTATGAAAAATCTTCATATGGTAAATTAAATATTACTGGAACTGTATTAGATACCTGGTGGAACACTGGTATGACTGCAAGAAATTTCTCTCGTACTAGTAGTGCTGCGGCATTAATTAGTGAAATCAATGACTATTATCGTACTGGCGATGGTGCAGATGAAATTGATTTTAAAGATTATGACGCTAATGGTGATGGATACGTCGACTTAGTGTATCTAATCTATTCTTGTCCACAAAGTATTTATGATGATGGTGATACTTTCTGGGCTTGGTGTACTCAACATTCTGTTAGAAATTCTAGCGTAGATAATCCTAATATCTCTCGTTATATTTGGGCTAGCTATCAATTTATGTATGAAGGTGGCTATTATGATGATAATGGTACTTTCCATGATTGGACTACCGCTCAAAAATCAAATGGCACTGCTACATTAGATGCTCATACATACATCCATGAAGGTGGTCATGGTTTAGGTTTAACTGACTATTATTCTTATGACTATAATGGTGAATCACCTTTAGGTGCTGCTGATATGCAAGACAATAACGTTGGTGATAACAATGCTTATTCAAAAACTATCATGGGTTGGATTGATCCTACTGTTATTTTAGATAGTCAAACCATTACTTTAAGAAGCTTTGAATTATATGGTGATGCTTTAATTCTTCCAATTAGAGAAGTAGCCCAAGCAAGTGAAGATTATAGTGAAGATTTCTCTATTTTAGGTGAATACATTATGGTCCAATTTGATACACCAGATGGTTTAGCTGTAGCAGATGGCACACATCAATATTCTGGTAACTATCCATTATTCTATAATGAAGCTGGTGTACGTATCTTCCATGTTGATTCACGTATGGGTATTTTCTCCTTAACTAGTGGAGACTTTGCTCAATATTCATCAACCTATAATTTATCTACCACAGTTGCACAAAGCTATTATGTTAATCTAGCTCATAGTAACACCTTATCTTATAGTGTTAATGACAATAGATTAATTCAATTAATCATTCCAAATGATTCTACTGAAACTGGTGGTGAAGCTAACTTAACTGCAGTCACTACTGATCCAAGTTCTAAAATGTGGTTTGAAGGTGATGTCTTAACTGATTGGACAATGAACACTGATAATTCCACAACATATGAAAAATATCAATTAGGTTGGTCTATCAGTATTGATGAAATTGATGCAGAAGCTAAAACTTGTACAATTACCATCACAGCGGTCTAATTTAAAAAATAATTAAGATTTGCTACAAATTTTATAAAAATTAACAAAAAAATGGGCATGAAAAGTGTCCATTTTTATATGTTTATTTATTTATTAAATAAGACTATAATTATGTCATGAAATTTAAATTTCTCTTACTTGGTTTAACTGCTTGTTTATTAACGTCTTGTACTTTTACAACACTAGAATATATTCCTTTTACTAGTTATATTGAAGTTATAGACACGACGTATTCTTTTGATACATACGAATCATTAGCGTTAGACTATCGAGATCCAACTTCTAAAGAATATGAAATATCTGAATTATCTACTTTAGTCGCATCTACAAATAATGGTAATACGTATAACACTATTGCTAGTAAAGGTGAAGTTAATATATTAGTGATTCCTATATCTTTTACTGATTCAGATAAAGATGATTTAGATAATAAGATGATATATCTTCAAAATGCTTTCTTTGGAGATCCTTCTAAAAACTTAAACGAATCATTAACTTCTTTTTATAACAAATCAAGTTATGGAAATTTAATTATTAAAGGAAATATATCTGATTTTTATGAAATAGATGTATCTAGTAGTGAACTTAAATCAATGTATAATTCCGCTTTAAATAGTTCTAGATATGTCTTAGATAAAGCTCTTACTTGGTATAAAGAAACTTATGATGATATTGAAGACTATGATAATGATGGTGATGGATATATTGATTGTATTTATTTAGTTTATGATCATGAATATGATTACACCTCTAATAGTCTATATTGGTCATATACTGATAGAGTAAATAGAAATGCTTATGTCACTGATACTTTAATTAATAGCAGTGAACCATATGCTTCTACATATGTATGGATGTCTTTAGATTTTGTTATATCAAGTAATAATCTAGCGGATTCTCATATCATCAACCATGAATTTGGTCATGTATTAGGATTAAGTGATTACTATAATAGCGGTACCTACCAACCCCTAGGTTATAGTGATATCATGGACGCAAATCTAGGAGATCATAATGCTTATTCAAAGATGTCTTTAAAATGGATTACCCCTGATGTTATATATGAAGAAGGAACTTATACTTTATCTACTTTTTATGATTCAGGTCAAACATTATTAATACCTGCAGGAGATTATAATAATACGATATTTGATGAGTTTATTTTAATTGAGTATTATGCCCCTGCTGGTGTTAATTATAAAGATACTTTATATGATTATACTTATCATAAAAGTAATGGTGATGAATCTATTATTTCTTTATTTAGTCAATATGGTATTAAGATTTATCATGTTGACGCTAGAGTGGCCTATGTTAAAAATAAAGGTTTAAATAATGTTATTGGTTTTGTAGATGATGAAGATATAGTAGAAACAATGGAAGCATATAGAGATGAATGCGATGAAACAGGAGCAGTCTTTACTTATTGTTTAGATTATGGTGCTACTAATGATAGTAGTAGCCATCCATTTATCCAATTATTAGAGGCAAGTGGTAATAATTCCTTTAAAACAGGTAATACAATATCAAATTCTACTTTATTTAAAAAAGGTGATACTTTTAATGTGACAACATTTACTGATTTTACCTTTTATAATGGTGCTTCTCTAGATTATGAAATATATATTGATAATTTAACTTCTGAAGAAGCGACAATAACAATAGTGAAAAAATAACAAAAAATATAAAAAAGTTATTGCATTAAAAAATGTTCTTATATATATTATAAGAGCCGTCTAAAAGACAGTGATTAATAACCGAAAAGGTTGTTTTTTAAGAGAAAATATGAAACGCTTGGAAGCGTTGTAAGAAGATTTGAAAGGAGATAGTATGCCGACAATTAATCAATTAGTTCGTCAAGGTAGAAGTCAATCAGTCAAAAAATCCAAATCACCTGCACTTGGTAAAAGATGGAATACTTTAAAAAGTAAAGCCACTAACCAAAACGCATCACAAAAACGTGGTGTTTGCACTCGTGTTGGAACCATGACTCCTAAAAAACCAAACTCTGCTTTACGTAAATATGCCCGTGTACGTTTATCTAATGGATATGAAGTAACTGCTTATATTGGTGGTGAAGGTCATAATTTACAAGAGCACTCAACAGTTATGATTCGTGGTGGACGTGTTAAAGACTTACCTGGTGTTCGTTATCATATCATTCGTGGTACCTTAGACTGCGCTGGTATCGAGGCACGTCGTCAAGGTAGAAGCCAATACGGAACTAAAAAACCAAAAGGTAATGAATAATTTATTTTATAAATAAAAATAAAAAAAGGAGGAAACAAATATGCCGCGTAAGGGAGGTGTGGTAAGAAGAGATGTCTTACCAGATCCAATTTATAATTCAAAATTGGTGACACGTTTAATTAATAAAATCATGCTTGACGGTAAAAAAGGAACAGCGGAAAAAATCCTATATACCGCCTTTAATAAAGTTGAAGCAAAAACTGGTAAACCTGCGATGGATGTTTTTGCTACGGCTATGAATAATATCATGCCAGAAGTTGAATTAAAATTACGTCGTATTGGGGCTGGTAACTATCAAGTACCAATCGAAGTAAGTCCAGATCGTAAAGTGACATTAGGCTTAAGATGGCTAGTTAATTATTCTCGTTTAAGAGGAGAAAAATCAATGGAAGATCGTTTAGCAGGAGAAATTATTGACGCTGCTAATGGAACTGGTGCATCTGTTAAGAAAAAAGAAGATACACATCGTATGGCGGAAGCCAACAAAGCCTATGCTCACTATCGTTGGTAGTTGAGGTAATATATGGCACGTGAATACGATTTAGCACATACTAGAAATATCGGCATCATGGCCCACATCGATGCTGGTAAAACAACTTGTACAGAAAGAATTTTATTCTTTACTCATAAAATCCATAAGATTGGTGAAACTCATGAAGGAAGCGCTACTATGGACTGGATGGTACAAGAACAAGAAAGAGGTATTACCATTACCAGTGCAGCTACAACTGCCTTTTGGAAAGGTAATAGAATTAATATCATCGATACTCCAGGACACGTCGATTTTACAGTCGAAGTTGAAAGATCTTTAAGAGTATTAGATGGTGCAATTACCGTCTTAGATGGTAAAAATGGTGTTGAACCCCAAACAGAAACTGTTTGGAGACAAGGTAGTAAATACGGTGTTCCAAGAATCGTCTTTGTTAATAAATTAGACGCTATTGGAGCAGACTTTGAAATGTCTGTTAATTCTTTGCATGAAAGATTAGCCGCTAATGCTTGTGCTGTTCAATATCCAATAGGTATTGAATCTAGCTTAAAAGGCTGTATCGACTTAGTGGAGATGAAAGCTTATGAATATAGTAGTGATGTAAATGAACCTCCACATGAAGTTCCTATTCCAGCGGAATATATTGATAAAGCTAATGAGTTAAGATTAAAGTTATTAGAAGCTATCGCCGCTTTTGATGATGATATCATGATGAAAGTCTTAGAAGGCGAAGAATTATCTGTTGAAGAAATTAAATCTACAATTAGAAAAGCAGTTTTAACTGGTGAATTTTTCCCAGTATTTTGTGGATCAGCTTATAAAAATAAAAACATCCAATTACTATTAGATGGTGTTATTGATTATTTACCATCACCATTAGATATCACACCTGCTAAAGGTGAAGATAAAAATGGTAATGAAATAGCTTGTAAAGCTGATGATAACGCTCCTTTAGCTAGCTTAGCTTTTAAAATCGCTACTGATCCATTTATTGGTCGTTTAGCTTATGTAAGAGTTTATAGTGGTATCCTAAAGAGCGGATCTTATGTTTATAACTCCACTAAAGGAGTTAAAGAAAGAATTGGTCGTGTCGTGTTAATGCATGCTAATCATAGAGAAGAAGTTGATGCTTTACACGCTGGTGATATCGGTGCAGTAGTAGGACTTAAAAACACTATTACAGGTGATACATTATGTGATCCTGATAATATTTGTATTTTAGAAAAGATGGAATTTCCAGAACCTGTTATTGAAGAAGCGGTAGAACCAAAAACTAAAGCTGACCAAGAAAAGATGACCACAGCCCTATTAAAATTAGCGGAAGAAGACCCAACATTTAAAGTTCATACAAATTCTGAAACTGGTCAAACTATTATCGCTGGTGTTGGTGAATTACACTTAGATGTCTTAGTAGATCGTTTAAGAAGAGAATTTAATGTTCAAGTTAATGTTGGTGCCCCTCAAGTTGGTTATCGTGAAACTATTAAATCAACCGCGGAATGTGAAGGTAAGTATATTAGACAATCTGGTGGTCGTGGTCAATATGGTCATGTCTGGATTAGATTTGAACCTAATACAGGCAAAGGATTTGAATTTGTTGATGCGGTCGTAGGTGGTACTGTTCCAAAAGAATATATTAAGCCTACAAAAGAAGGTCTAGAAGATTCACTTAGTCGTGGTTTAATTGCTGGATATCCTGTCATGGACATTAAAGCTACATTATTTGATGGTAGCTATCATGATGTTGACTCCAGCGAAGCTGCATTTAAAATTGCTGCATCAATGGCGCTTAAAGAAGCGGCTAAAAAATGTAGTCCAGTTTTACTTGAGCCCATCATGGCATTAGAAATTACTGTTCCTGAACAATATTATGGTGATGTCGTTGGTGATATTGCTAGAAGAAGAGGTACAGTTATGGGCGAAAATCAAAGAGGTAATGCAAAAATTATTGATGCCCAAGTGCCACTTGCTCAAATGTTTGGATATGTTACTGATTTACGTTCTATGACACAAGGAAGAGGTAATTATACCATGCAATTTGATCACTACGGGGAATGCCCAAAATTCATTTCCGAAGAAATCATTAAAAAGGCGGGAATGTCTAATCGTTAATACCTTTATGGTATTGACTAAAAAATTAAGTTTGCTATACTATTTTCGTTAGAATTTTGACGAAACTAAATTAAGGAGGAATCAAAATGGCAAAAGAAAAATTTGATAGATCCAAAGTACACGTAAACATTGGTACTATCGGACACGTAGATCACGGCAAAACTACTTTAACTGCTGCGATTACAAAAGTACTTGCTAAACAAGGCAATGCTAAAGAAATGGCTTATGATCAAATCGATAAAGCTCCAGAAGAAAAAGCTCGTGGTATCACAATTAATACCGCTCACATCGAATATCAAACAGCTAAACGTCACTATGCCCACGTTGACTGTCCTGGACATGCTGACTATGTTAAAAATATGATTACTGGTGCTGCACAAATGGATGGTGCTATCCTTGTTGTAGCCGCTACTGATGGTGTTATGCCACAAACAAGAGAACACATTCTACTTGCTCGTCAAGTCGGTGTTCCTCACATCGTTGTTTATTTAAACAAAACCGACTTAGTCGATGATCCAGAATTAATCGACTTAGTGGAAATGGACGTTCGTGATTTATTAAACAAATATGGCTTCCCAGGTGATGATGTACCTGTTATTAAAGGAAGTGCACGTAATGCTTTAGATGGTGATGCTGAAGCTGAAAAATCTATTTTAGAATTAATGGACGCTGTTGATAGCTATATTCCAGATCCAATCCATGATTTAGACAAACCTTTCTTACTTGCTATTGAAGACGTTATGACCATTTCTGGTCGTGGTACTGTCGTTACTGGCCGTGTTGAAAGAGGAAGTGCTAAATTAGGTGAAGATGTGGAAATCGTTGGTATTCGTCCAACTATTAAATCTGTTATTACAGGTCTTGAATCTTTCCGTAAGATCTTAGACGTTGCTGAAGCTGGTGATAACGTTGGTGTCTTATTACGTGGTATTAACCGTGATCAAGTCGAACGTGGTCAAGTCTTAGCAAAACCTGGTACTGTTACACCTCATACCAAATTCAAAGCTAACGTTTATGTATTAACCAAAGAAGAAGGTGGTCGTCATACTGCATTCTTAAGCAATTATAGACCTCAATTCTACTTCAGAACTACTGACGTTACTGGTGTAATTACCTTACCTGCAGATGTTAAGATGGTTATGCCTGGTGATAACGTTGAATTAACTGTTGAATTAATTCATCCTATCGCTATTGAAAAAGGTACCAAATTCTCCATCCGTGAAGGTGGTAGAACCGTCGGTGCTGGTACAGTTAACGAAATCTTAAAATAAAATATTTTAAAAATTAAAAATTCATTATTAAAAGAGTCTTGAATAAAGGCTCTTTTTATTTACCCATAATTAGGGGCTTTATTGTAATTTAATACACTCTATGATAAAGTGAACTTATAAATAATAGATAACTTACAAGGAGGGGTAAGTATGGAGAAAATTAAAACATTAATTGTAGGGCTATCAATTACTTGTGTTTTTAGCATAATATCTCTTTCTTCATGTTCAGTAGATGTGACGAGTAGTACTATTTCTTTTACTACAAACGAGACCACTAGCAGTGATGATTCATCTACATCTCAAGAAATTGTGGAAAGGGATTATTTACCAACAATTACTATAGGTGTTTCGTGTGATCTTTCTGTTATTGATTATGCATATCTAATTCCATTTTTAGCGGTATTTGATTGTAGGGAAGATTTGATAAATTATTTCAGTGTTTTCCCATTTTATATGAGGAGTAATTTTTATAGTGATGTTGATAATTTTGAAGGAGAATATGGTTTTGATAATTATTTAATTGTCTATTTTGGAGTGTGGACAGATGCTTCTGAAAGAGTTAATGCGTATATCAATGAAGTAAAAAACGGAAACATTGATATAGTATTTGAGTATAGTGTATTTGATGCTGAAGCTACGATTACTTCCATAGAATATTTGCAAAGATTTTATTTAATTGATATGCATAGTTTTGAAGATCAAATATCGTCTATTACACTTAAAATTGATGAAGAGATCTTATATAGCGAAGATTTTTAAGGATTTATATAAATGATGAAAAAGTTTATAACGTTTATTACTTCTATGTTTCTAGTATTTGGATTATCTAGCTGTAATTCAAATTATGACAGCAGTTTTATATCTGATAATACTGATGGTGGACCATATAGTCGTGTTGTGGGATCATACTTTTTCTATTCGTTTGATGATTATCAATATTTTTATGAGATTTTTAAAGATTATAACATAGAAAGATATTGGCAACCTATCGATGATGAAGATTTTGATATGTGTTATAGATTTCAAAGCGGAGGTGTCTATCTAGATGATATTAGAGAGAATAGATACGATATAGATTTTGATTTACAAAGCATGTATGTGCATATAAGTGATGAGGATTTTAGTCTTGAACTATCAGTGTATGATATAAACTATGTTTATAGTGTAGATGTTTTTAATATAGAAGAATTATCATATTCACTCAGTGAACCAAATAGGACAAGTCCAGAAAAATACCCTGTTTCTTTTTCAAATAATGATATCGTTATAGGAGATGGTTATTTTATATCTGAGAAATTAGATAAGTCTGCTATATCTGGGAAATTAGATAAAATCTTGCCATTATTTAAAGAAAGTTATGATTATGTTTTTTAATCTAATCTCTTTATTTGAAGTATAAAATGACTAAAGATTAAAATACTCTGTATTTTATAAATTCAAAAGTTTATTAAGATTTCTAATATAAAAGTCACCTATATATGCAGTAAGATTTGTTGAAAAATATAAGCCCTATGATAAAGTAAATTTATCAAGATTAAATAACTTACAGGGAGGAGTAAGTATGGAGAAAATTAAAACATTAATTACAACATTAATAGTTACTTTTGGTATCAATTTTTGTTGTCTTACATCATGTACAACAGAGAATAGCAGTTCTGTTATTTCTTCTACATCTGAAGAAATTGTGGAGAGGGATTATTTAGAAGAAATTTTCTTTAGTGTTTCATATGAAGGTTGTTTTGAAGAAGATAAACCCGATGCCTGTTTATTTGATAATAGTGAAGATTTAACTAATTATTGCAACATTTTTCCATGTTCTATAAATGATGATTTTTATACTGATATTGAAAATTTTGAAGAAGAATATGGTTTTGATAACTATTTAGTTATATATTTTGGAGCTATTTTAAATATTACTTATGATGCCCATGCTTATATAGATGAAGCAGAGAATGGAAATATTGTCATAATATTTGAAATTGAAACGCCAAATATGGATGTCGTACCACAGGCTTTAAAGTATTTACAAAAGTTTTATTTGATAGACGTAAATAGTTTCGAAGATCAGATATCTACAATTACACTTAAAAGAGGTGAGAATGTTCTTTATAGTGTAGAATTTTGATTAATATATTTATATATTAAATTATCAATAGAGTCTTAAATAAAGGCTCTTTTTATATGCTTAAAAGCATGATTGAAAAATAATTTTAACAATAATATAATAAGTGGTGGC
>CAYSPV010000010.1:14941-27207 GCA_964433025.1 uncultured Staphylococcaceae bacterium | reverse complement strand
AAAAATATGAAGAATTAAATGTCGATCCATTTGGTCATTCTTATAAAGTAACACACAGTTTTCAACAAATTAGAGATATATGTAATAAAAAATCTCCTAACGCTATTGAAAAATTACATCTTAATGTATCAGTTGCAGGAAGAATAATGGCCATTAGAAGAATGGGCAAAGCTTCATTTTTTAATTTGCAAGATAAGACAGGTCGTATGCAATTTTATATTGGTATTAATGATGTAAGTAAAAAAGAATATGAATTATTTAAAATCGCGGATATTGGAGATATTGTTGGCGTTAAAGGTTATGTAATGACCACTCGCACTGGTGAATTAACTATTAAAACCTTAAAGTTTACTCATCTATGTAAATCGTTAAATCCTTTACCAGAAAAATTCCATGGTCTAACAGATGTAGAAGAACGTTATAGACATAGATATGTTGATTTAATTATGAATGAAGACGCAAAACGTGTTGCGTTTCTTCGTCCAAAAATTATAAGAGCAATTCAATCTTATTTAGATAATTTAGGTTATGTAGAAGTAGAGACAAGTGTTTTATCTCCTATTTTAGGGGGTGCAAACGCTAGACCATTTATCACTCATCACAACGCTTTAGATAAAGATTTTTATTTAAGAATCGCTACAGAATTACCACTTAAAAAACTATTAGTGGGTGGCATGGAAAAAGTTTATGAAATAGGTCGTTTATTTAGAAACGAAGGTATGGACACGACACATAATCCAGAATTTACAACCATTGAATTATATGAAGCTTATGGTGATTTAAAAACTATGAGACATATAGCAGAAAAAATGATTAGATATGTCGCTAAAAGTGTATTAGGAAGCGCTAAGATATCTTATCAAGATAAGATAATTGATTTTTCTAAACCCTTTAAATGGATCTCAATGGTGGACCTTATAAAAGAAAAAACAGGCATAGATTTTTCAAAAGATATGTCTTATGAAGAAGCTAAAAAAATCGCTGATGAACACCACATTGTTTTAGATAAATTTAAAAATACATATGGATATGTAGTTAATGAATTTTTTGAACAATTATGTCAAGATGACTTAATTCAACCTACATTTGTTTATTCATATCCAATAGAAGTTTCTCCATTAACTAAAAAAGGTAAAGATCCTAGATTTACAGAAAGATTTGAATTGTTTGTTAATGGTAAAGAACTCGCTAATGCATATACAGAATTAAATGATCCAATTGATCAAAAACAAAGATTCTTAGCCCAATTAAAAGCCAAAGAATTAGGAGATGATGAGGCTAATGAAATGGATTATGAATTTTTAAATGCTTTAGAATATGGTATGCCTCCTACTGGTGGTATGGGTATGGGAATTGATAGATTAGTGATGCTTTTAACTAACCAATCCTCTATTAGAGAAGTTATCTTATTCCCCACGATGAGAGATAGTAAAAAATAAATTTAGTAATTTTAAAAATTTATAGATATAAGTAAGGTAGAGAATGATATATAAAATTCTTTACTAACTTTTGCCCGTTATGTATAATACATAAATGCCTAAAAAAGGCATAAATTTACTCTCTGCTATTTAATAAAAATAGCCAGAAGTCCAAAGGGAGGTGTACAAATATGAAAGATTATGAAATCATGTACATTTTAAGAGCAGATTTAGATGACACTACTAGACCTGAAGTTATCGCTAAAGTTAATTCCATATTAACTGATAATGGTGCAGAGGTTAAAAGTGTTGATGAATCTATGGGACTAAGAGACCTTGCTTATCCAATCAATGATGAAGTTAAAGGTTATTATGTCGTCTTAAAAGTTAGTGCAGATACTAAAGCTACTAATGAATTTAGTCGTTTAGTAAAAATTAACAAAAATGTATTACGTCATATCATTCTCGTCGATGAAGAAGTTAAATAAAGGAGAAAGTTATGATCAATAGAGTAATTTTAGTAGGTCGCTTAACACGTGACCCAGAACTTAGAAGAACAAATGCCGGTGTTGCTGTTGCCTCATTTACCCTTGCTTTAGATAATTGGAGTAAAGACGCAGAAGGAAATAGAACAACATCATTTATAGGATGCACTATCTTTAATTCTAGTGCCGAAAATGTATCAAAATATGCAAGAAAAGGTTCCCTAGTGGGCGTTGATGGTCGTTTACAACAAAGAAGATTTGACCGTAAAGATGGCACTAAAGGAAGTGTAATTGAAGTCATTTGTGATTCTGTTCAATTTTTAGAACCAAAATCTGCTAATGGAAATAGCGATATTCCAAGTGATGATTCATTAGATCTAAATCAAGATTTACCTGATGAATCTAAAAATTTAGACGCTATTGATGTAGCGGATGATGATTTACCATTTTAAGAAATAAAAAAGGAGAAATAAGTTATGGCTTTTAAAAAAGTTAGACCACATAAAAAATTCTGTTATTTTAAGAAAAATAACATCAAACATATTGACTATAAAAATGTGGAATTATTAAAGATGTTTATTACCGCTAATGGTAAGATTGCTCCAAGACGTACAACTGGAACATGTGCTAAACATCAAAGAGAATTAGCAAGAGCAATTAAAGTTGCTCGTTATATGGCCTTATTACCATATGTAGCAGACTAATTAGCTAATTAAATTATCATTATTAAAACCATAGGAAACAAAACCTGTGGTTTTTAATTTATTTTAAAAATAATCAAGTTTTGCAAGGAATTTGATTAGAATATAGCTAAATTTTTAAAATTTAGAGTAAGACTTAATTAATAAAATAAGTATTTAATATACTTATGTTTTATCATATAATATAGAGCATGGGAAAATTCTTACAAAGACTTAGAACAGCAGCCTTTATTATCATCTTAGTACAGCTAGTACTTATTTTATTATTTTCTATTTTTTATTTTGCTAACTTTTTTAATCTAAGAGATGTTTTAGATAGCATTTATGTTATCTTCTTTTTCTTAGTATTAATTTTTATAGATTGTTTATTTGTTTGGATCGCGGTTATTGGTGTTACATCATTAAGACAAAAAACAGATCTAAAAGCGGCACAGGTATTAGGTAGTGATATTCAAACTGCTTATAACTTCGCTATGTTAGGATTAGTGGTCGTAGATGATAACTACATCGTCATCTGGACTAATGAATTATTTAAAGAAAGAAATATCAATATTATTGACACTAATATTTTTGATTGGAAACCAGAGCTTAGAAATCTATATGATATGCAAGATGAAAAAAGTACGGTTAAGATAAGTGATAATAATAGACAATATGAAGTTAAATATTTAATTGAAGCAGGTTTATTTATTTTTAAAGATATTACTGATTATGAAAGTTTAATTAATTATTCAAAAGAACAAGCACCTGTTATTGGATTATTAACTATTGATAATTATTCTGATGTTGCAGGTACTGAAGAAGATTTTAATGACTCAGTTACTAAAGTTAAAAATATTATTTTTAATTACGCTAAAGAGATGAAAATTTTACTTAGAAGATATCGTAATGATACTTACTTTATCTTATGTAATAACGAAACATTAGAAAGAATGAAAAAAGATAAATTCTCTTTAGTAGATAAAGCAAGAAATGAAGGAAAAGGAGAAGATATTCCTTTAACTTTATCTATTGGTATTGCTCATGAATTCCCTGATATCGTTAAACTAGCAGATCTAGCAGAAGAAGCATTATCTATTGCTATGTCTAGAGGTGGTGACCAAGTCGTTATTTCAAAATATGGCTCTGATATGGAATTTATAGGTGGTAAAACTGAAGCTCAAGAAAAACGTAATAGAGTTAGAGTAAGAGTTTTAGCAGATTCTTTAATTTCATTAATTAAAACCAGTTCTAATGTATTAGTAATGGGTCACACTAAAGCGGATATGGATGCTTTAGGAGCATGTTTAGGTATAAAAGCAATATGTGATAGAGTAGAAAAACATTGTCGTATAGTTTTTGATTTAAAATTAACAGAATATAAAACAAGAGCAGCGATCACTTCTTCATTTAATAGAGAAGAATTAGATAAATTAATGACTACACCAAAAGAAGCTGAAGCAAGAATTAGTTCCAACACTCTTTTAGTGGTAGTAGATGTTCATCAGCCAAGAATGACTATGGCACCTCAACTATTAGATAAAGCTAGTAAAGTAGTGGTCATAGACCACCATAGAAGAGCAGAAGATTATATTGAATCTCCTGTCTTTAATCATATTGATCCATCAGCCTCAAGCGCCTCCGAATTAATAGCGGAATTTATCCACTTTGCCTCTATTAATCCAAGAATTGATATGTCACCAACATTTGCCACGATTATGTTATCTGGTATTTTCTTAGATTCTAGTTTCTTTAAAAGTAAAAATGTTGGTATTAGAACATTTGAAGCTTGTACATTTTTAAAAGAGTTTGGAGCAGATAACGCTAAAG
This sequence comes from uncultured Staphylococcaceae bacterium, assembly GCA_964433025.1. GTDB lineage: Bacteria > Bacillota_I > Bacilli_A > RFN20 > CAG-826 > CAJOOD01. Next base: position 22,794 of record CAYSPV010000010.1, on the reverse strand, counting down.
CAGATGATTTATTAAAAGATGATTATGAAGAACATATGATTGTTAGTAAAATCATTGCAAATATTACTACTCCATTCCCAGGAGTAGCATATGCTAGCGCTCCTCATGAACAAATGTTTGATGATGCTACTTTAGCAAAAGCGGCTAATGAATTAATCCATATTAAAGCTATTAATGCTTCATTTGTATTTGGAAGAGTCTCAAATAAAACAATTAAAATGTCATGTCGAAGTGACGGTTCTATTAATGTTCAATTATTAGCGGAAAAAATGGGTGGTGGTGGACACTTTACCGCAGCAGCAGTAGCATTTAACACCCAAGACTTTATAAGTGTAGAAGAAAGCTTAAAAAACGCTCTAGCAAATAATCTAACTAATGCTAGAAATGATATACCAATAGAAGATTTTAAAGGAGAATAAAACTATGAAAGTCATATTACTTAATGATGTTAAAAACGTAGGTAAAAAAGACCAAATAGTGGATGTTTCTATTGGCTACGCCAATAACTTTTTATTTCCTAAAAAACTTGCAGTAGCGTACTCAGATAAATCTTTAGAAATCTTAAAACAACAAGAACAAGCTAGAAAAGATAAAGAAGCTCAATTAAAAGAAGACGCACTTAAGTTAAAAGAAAGATTAAAAGATATTACTTTAGAGTTTAAAGTAAAAGTAGGAAAAGATAGTAAAATATTTGGAAGCATTTCCTTAAAACAAGTCGAAGAAAAATTAAAATCTGATTTTAATATCACTATTGATAAAAGAAAATTTATCAATAAGACCCCTATTGATACATTAGGTACAGTGATATTAAAAAATGAACTTTATAAAGGCGTTATTGCGGACATTAAAATTCATGTAGGTGAGGAATAATTATATGGCAAGAAAGAAAAGTTATACTCAAGGAAAATTACCATTTAATAATGACGCTGAAAAGGTAGTGCTAGGGTCCGCTATAAGTGGAGATGCTCAATCTTTAATTAATGTTATTTCTTCTTTACAAGAAGAAGATTTTTATTCCTATCAACATAAAGAAATATTTAAAGCTATTACCCAATGTTGGGAAAAAAGTAGAAGTGTAGATATATACACAATTACCGAAGAGTTAGAAAATCTAAAAGTAATTGAAGAAATAGGTGGGGTTGATTATTTACGTGATTTAATTGATTCAGTCGTATCTTTATCAAATCTAAAATATTACATTGATATTGTTATTGATCAATCTGTATTAAGAAAAATGATACTAGCAATACGTAGTATTGATGATGAATTTAAAGAAACAGAAATTGAAGATGTAAATCAATTTATTTTAAGTAGTGAAACTAAGTTTAAAGACGCAATTTCAAGAAGACAAATTGATAGTTTTAAAAAGATTGTTGATGTTAATAAAATAATTCAAACCAAATTAGAAATCTTAAAAGAAAAACCTGCTAGTGATGTTATTGGTTTATCAACAGGATATGGAAATATTGATAAATTCACCCAAGGTTTTCAACCTGGTGAAGTTACGATAGTGGCCGCTAGACCTAGTGTAGGTAAAACTGCGTTATCTCTAAATTTTGCTTATAACGCTGCTTGTAATAAAATTCCTGTTGCTATTTTTTCATTAGAAATGCCTGTTGAAACTATTACAAAAAGATTAATTGCTTTAGATTCTATAGTGTCTACTAGAAGTATTAACTCAGGTAATTTTACTGGAAGTGACAATACCAAAGTTAAAGTGGCGATGAATAGATTAAACACATTACCAATTTATATTGATGATACAACATCAATCACTATGATTGATATTGCCGCTAAACTTAGAAAATTACAAATGGAAGAACCTAATTTAGGTCTTGTTATTATTGACTATATCGGTCTTATTTCTTCCCCTGTTAGAAGTTCTAATCCTGATTCTAGAACTGAAGAAGTAAGAAAAATATCAAAAGCTATAAAAACATGTGCTAAAGATTTAATGATTCCAATCGTTGTAGTGTGTCAATTAAATCGTTCTGTGGAAAGAAGAGAAGGCAATAGACCCATGCTTTCTGATTTAAGAGATTCTGGTGATATTGAACAAGACGCAGATGTGGTTATGTTGTTATATTCTGCTGATTATTATAAAAATAAAAGAACAAGCGTTGGTTCTAAGAAAATGAGTGATCTATCTAGTGATGAAAATATTGCCTTGAATAAAGAAACTCAATTAAAAAATTTAAATGAGCAGGCATCTTCTCAAGGCGCGACCATTATAGAATTAAATATAGCTAAAAATAGAAATGGTCAAACTGGTATTACAGATTTATTTTTCCATAAAGAATGTTCTAGATTTTCCTCTCCTGATCAAAGCTGGATAGAAGAAATGAATAAAATTAGAAATGATAGCGGTGATTAAAATATATGTATTTTAATGTTTTAAGATCAGGTTCAAAAGGTAACGCTACTATTGTTTTAAATATAGATACACTAATAGTTATAGATATGGGTATAAGTCTTTCTACATTAAAAGAAGGACTACAAGAAATAAATAAATCAATTGAAGAAATAAACGCTATTTTAATTACTCATGATCATACTGATCATATAAGTGGTTTAAGATATGTAGAAAATGTAAGAAGATATGCTACTAAAAATACCTTAAGTGGTGAATATAATATCGTTGAACCATTTTCTTCTTTTTATATCGGTTCTTTTTTAATTACTCCTATTATGACTTATCATGATGCTTTTAATCCATGTGGATATATCATCGAAGATGATAAAGAAAAACTAGTGTACATTACAGACACTAGTTATATAGATAAAAAAAGCATTAAACTAGCTAAAAATCCTACCTATTTAATTTTAGAATGTAATCATGATTTAAATATGTTAATGAATTCTAAAAGAAGTGAAGCTTTAAAGAAAAGAATAAGAGGAGATTCTGGTCATTTAAATAACGAAGACAGTGCGTTTTACGCAACCCTAATATTAGGAGAAGACACTAAAGAGATCGTTTTAGCGCACATCTCTGAAGAATGTAACACCCCTGAGTTAGCTTTAGAAGCTTATGAAAATGTCTTTGCCTATAAACACATAGATATAAATAAATATCAAATCAAAGTAGCCAATCAACATAAAGCCACTAAAGGTGGAACTTATGAAAATTAATATCCTTGCGGTAGGTAAAATTAAAGATAACAATTTAAAATCTTTAATTAATGAATACATTAAAAGACTATCTAGTTATGCTCAAATTAATATCATTGAAGTAGAAGATGAAGCTAGCGATGATTCAAAAGCAAGCGATGCCATAATAGAGAAAATTAAAAATATTGAAGGTGAAAAATTATTAAAAAAATTAAATAATAAATCTTATGTTATAACCTTAGATTTAAATAAAGAAATTCCAAATACCTTGAGTTTTGCAAAGTTTTTGGAAAATTCGATAAATAATTATTCGAATAATATCTACTTTGTAATAGGGGGTTCTTACGGATTAGGAGATAATATTAAAGCTAGGGCAAATTACTCTATATCTTTATCAAATCTTACCTTTACTCATCAAATGACTAGACTTATATTATTAGAACAAATATATCGAGCATTTAAGATAAATAACAATGAGGTGTATCACAAATGAAAATGATTTATTGGCCAAACTTAAAACAAGAAATAGATTCTAATAACCCATTTGCATCTATATTTGTATATGAAAATGGTGATAAGTTTTATGTTGAACCAATATTTTATTCAAAACTAGAATCTATGTTTACTCATCATCCTAATAAAAAAGATATCATCTTAAAAAGAATGGAAGAGATAGTAAGAAAAAACCATCATGTTGTGTTTATTGGAACATATGACGCGATCCAAACAGAAGTGGATGACTCATATATATTTTTAGAAATTGAAGATATTACAAATCCCTTAAATATTTATGTCGAAGATAAATCTAGAGGATCAGATTATGGAGATTAAAAAAAAGACGCTTATGCGTCATTTTTTATCTTATTACTGGTTTTAGTTGTCTAAATGACATCCACATCACTCTTATACCCACAAATAGGATAAATCCTACCATCGCAAAATCAGAGAATATAAATCCAACAATCATACCTAGTATTGCAGGGCATAACATCGTCCAAGCATTAATTTTTTGACAGGTAAAGAATGATAATATATGCATGATGTTTTTCTTTCCTCTAGTTAATAAGAAGATCATTAATCCCATAAATAGGGCTAATAAGACATAAATACCTAACGTTAATAATGTAGAGTATAAAGTCGTGTTGTATTTATTTGTTAAATAACCATCTTCAAAAAATGAAATAAAGTTGTTGTTTACATCTTCTATAAAGTCAGGATCTGCTAGCATTTCATTAACACTTAATTCATCAGAATAATTACTAGCAAAACTTGCAATAGAAGTACCAGCTTCTACATGTACATAATCACCTGATGTATATGAATATACATCTACTGAATCAGGATTAAAGATTTGTACAACATAACTATCAGGTCCAAATAAGATATATGATGGAGTGTATACTTCATCAGATTCATCATCATCTGTAGAACCTGCTACATAAAGTGTAGAAGTTCCAACTTGATATTGTCTTGAAGCGATTTCACTATTAAAGGTAGAAAAATCAGTGCCTGTTTCATTAATAAAATAAACAACAAAATCAATTTGACCTGAATTTTCGTTTATATATGTATATTGTCTATCTTCACTATAAGTATATGTTTCTTCCCAATTAACAGCGGTTAATACGTTGTTATTGTTAACCACTAAATCAACATCATTTTGATTCATATCAATAACAAAAGCACTTATATATGTATCAAATCCTTTAGTGTATGAAGACATAAAATCTGAACCAGAAACACTCATATTAGAAGTGATAACTGGAATAACAGGAAGACAAATAGATAAAACAAAAAATATTAACGCTACCCACCATGGATAGTGTCTTGCTCCATCAATAGCGATTTGATTTTTAAACAAGCTTCCAAATATAGTTTTTAAATGTTTTTTAACAGCTTGCTTACGTAATTCTTTTTTCTTTTTCTTATTCATAGCATTAAATATTGTATTTTAACTAACAGTATTTTTCAAATATTTTTAATATTTGCTTAAACAAGTAGACAATTATATAATATAGTGCACCTGGGGTAGTACAGGTTTCGACAGGGATAATGGCTGACATAGACGGCAGTCGATTGATGACGTAATCATCAAAAAAAATAATAACTGGCAACAATAGAGTCAGTTATGCTCTCGCCTAATTTTTATTTAGGTTAGAATAAGAGCATCGTCCTTAAAGGTTTTCGCTTCTCACGCTTTAAGAAGACGTCATACCAAGAAGCTAAGCATTAATATGACGGATGTTAATGTCGAAAATCTTACGTCTCGTGTCTAATGTTAGATGATATTACAATTTAGACATTAAATCCTTAAATTCATCTAAACTGTAGATGTCTTTGAGGGCCTATTCCTGGACGTGGATTCGATTTCCACCTACTCCACCAAATAGACCACAATAAGAGCGAAAGCTCTTTTATTTTTGAAAAGAAATTTAGATTATGTTAAATTTTTATTATGAAAAATGTTGTATTAGGTCTAGCTTTATCTGGTGGAGCTTCTTTAGGTGCCTATGAAGTGGGTGTATTAAAAAGATTTAATGAAAAAGGAATTAAATTTGATGTAGTCACTGGTACTTCAATAGGAGCAATTAATGGAAGTTTAGTGGTCACAGATGAAATAGAAAAAATGGAAAAATTATGGCTTTCTATTGGACCTGAAGATGTTAGTAAAGAAGCTTTAAATGTATCAGAAAAATATAAACTAGATTACAATGAAAAAAACTTTTTAGCGTTAGTTAAGGATTACACCACTAATAAGGGAGTGGACATCACTCCTTTAAAAGAGTTATGTAAAAAAGAAATAGATCCTAAAAAAGTATTAGCCTCTAAAGTTAAGTTTGGCACTGTGTGTTGTACTTTTCCTAACTTTAAAGGTCATAAGATTAATATGCATGAATTAGATGAAGAACATATCTTACCTTTTATACATGCTTCAAGTGCTTGTTTTCCTGTTTTTCCTATAGAAAAAATAGATGATAAAAAATATATAGATGGATTTTATTCTAATAATTTACCGATAGATTTTTGTTTTGAATTAGGCGCTACTAAGGTAATTGCGATCGATTTACAAGTATTTCATGCAAATGCTCAAAATTCTTATTTATTAAATCTACCTAATGTAGATTGTATTACTCCTAAAGTAGATCTAGGTTCTTTTATGGATTTTAGACATGAAGTTATTAAAGTAAATATGGATCGTGGATATAATGATGCAAAAAAATATTTTAATGAATTAAAAGGTTATAAATATTCATTTGAAGATAGTGAAGATATTGAGATATATGCAAATAAATTTGTTAACATTTTAACAAAAGATATTTCTAATCATTCAAAAATGGTGGTTAAATTCTTATCTGAAGATTTAAAACATAAAGATTTTCCTATTACCGATCAAACTTCATTTTTTATTCTAGCTTTAGAAGAATTAGGTAATGCTTTTAATATTCCTGATTATTTAATATATAATCATCATGCTTTCTTTGAATTAATTAAAAGTCACGCGAACAACATACAAGATAGTAATAAAAGAAAAACTAAAATAGGTAGAAATAAATTATCTAAAATGTTTGAAGATATCATTGAAAATGATAAAAAACCCAAACAACGTATAAATAAAAAAGATAAAGAATTAAGTATTTTCTATTTTATTAACAAGTTATATAAAAGTGTAAAATTATAATAAGTCATTTTCACTTTTTCACCTTAAAAAGTGATATAATAAATTTAAATTTAAGTACAGCAATTTAGGAGGATAAGTTTATGAAAATTGCTATATCTGCTGAATCTACAATTGACTTAAGTCCAGAAATATTAAAAGAATATAACATTCATACTTTACCTTTTACTGTTATATTAGGAGAAAACGAATATAAAGATGGAGTAATTACACCAGATCAAATCTTTGATTATGTAAGTAAAACTGGTGTACTTCCTAAAACATCAGCGATTAATCAAAATCAATATGAAACTTATTTTAATGAATTATTAAAAGATTATGATGTGATAATTCATTTTACTTTATCAAGTAAAATATCTTCTAGTTGTAATAGTGCATTAAGTGTCGCTAAAAACTTTAAAGATAAAGTATATATTATCGATTCATTATCTTTATCTACAGGTATCGCTATTCAAGCTATATATGCCTCTAATTTAGTAAAAGCAAATAAATACACTCCACAAGAAATAGTGGATAAATGTTTAAAACGAGTAAGTAGCGCTCAAGCTAGTTTTGTTTTAGCAAGACTAGATTATTTATATAAAGGTGGAAGATGTTCATTATTAAGTGCATTAGCTGCTAAAATCATTGGTATTAGACCTCAAATATTAGTCGTTAATGGGGGAATGATTCCGGGTAAAAAATATCGTGGAAAAGACAGTGTTGTCATTAGAAAATATTGTGAAGATACTTTAGCCCAATTTAATAATCCAGATCATAGTATTGCTTTTGTAACTGCTACAAAAATTGATAAAGAAATGTATGATATAGCAGAACAAATGTTAAAACAAGCTGGATTTAAAAAAGTATATAGAACCGTAGCAGGTTCTACTATTACTTCTCACTGTGGTGAAAGAACATTAGGAATTTTATATTATAACGATGGCGATGAAGGCCATGATTAATCTTGATTATTAACATTATCTTCTTCTAAAGAAGAAGCTTCTACTTTTTTAACAGAGGGTTCTTTATTAATTTTTAATTTGCCCGCTTTTAGGAAATACCATAATCCAATAATAATGGTAAGTGG
>CAYSPV010000010.1:0-14841 GCA_964433025.1 uncultured Staphylococcaceae bacterium | reverse complement strand
GCCACTAGCCAAACAAGCATCATAGAAATAATAGTGATTAATATATGTTTTCTTGTTTTATTAAAAAATGGTTTTTTAGGTGTTTCATTAAAAAAATCTTCTAAGGTTATGCCATAAAAATCCGCTAAAGCGCGTAAAACAAAAACACTAGGAGCGCTTTCTCCTTTTTCCCATTTAGATATGGCTTTATCTGAATAGTTAAATTTTTCTGCTAAATCTAGTTGAGTTAGCTTAGCGTTTTTTCTATAAAAGGCTAAATTGTTAGCTAATATTTGTTGATCATCTTTGCTTTTAATTTTCATAGCCTTTTTATATTAATAAAAAGTTATTTTTTTGTAAATACTAGATTTTAAAAAATCTAGAATTAATCGACATTTTTCAAAATACACCCATATAAACAGTGTCTAAAAATTTAGATTATATTTTCTTTAAGATATCTTGTTTATATGCTAAATTGAAGCAGTGGATATTTTATATATAATTCCACAGGAAAAGATTATGGATGAACTTAAAAATTTAGTTAAACCTTATGATGTCAATGAAGATGAAAAAATTAAAATTTTAGATGCTTTATTTGACGTAGAAAACGATGAAGATGTAGACGTCTTTTCAATGTAAATTTTTAAGTTTAAAAATTGATTATTAATAAAATAAAACCCTGCAAATCCAGGGTTTTTTAATTCATTTAATTAATATTAAGCACTTATTAATATAGTTTCACCATCATAAATTGGATTTATGATCGTAGCATCACCCATTTAAGTATAACCATTACTGCCTGCAAGTTGTTGTCCTATCCAGGCGTTATAATTTTGATTTTTTCATATGTATTTGTCTACTTTCAAACGGCTATATTATAGCAATTTTAAAAATTAGATTTTAAATCTATTTTCATTTGTATAAGTTTTAAATATATCTATAATATAAAAAGAAAGATTTAAGACCTATGTTAGAAAAAATAAAATCTTATAGCGATGTCTTAGTGTTTTTTATTCTAGAGCTATGTCTATTTTTAGGATTTAGCTTTGCTAATTCTTTTTTACTTTATGCAGTTTTTGCTTTTATATTAGTGATCTTTGCAATCATTTTTAGTTTTGATGAACTGAAAAATCATAAAAGACAATGCTATTCATTTTTAATATTTTTAATACCATTTTTTATTTATTTATTATTAACTGCATGTTCTAGATTTTCTCTTGCTTATGTTGATACTTTAAGCAATATGTTTATCTGTATTGGTTTATTAAGTGTAATAACTTTAGGTTATTTTTCTAATTATCTTAAAGCTTTTAATATTAAGATTTGTTTATATCTAATATATGCTTCATTAGCACTTTTAGTGCTAATATGCTTTATATATAACATGGTGTTATATGAACCATTTTATACCTTTAGATATGATGGTATGTATATGTATTATGATGGTGATAGATACACTGTATATGATACGATTAAGTTCTTAATGGGATTTAGTTTTGAAAATGTATCAATTCAACATTTCCAATTATATTCCACGATGTTATTAACAAGTGTAATTGCTATTCCTTATGTCTCATATAAAAAAGAAAAGGTGATGTTTTTCTCTTTTATAGGTTTTGCTTTATTAGGTTTAATAAGCACTTTATTTACTATGGATAAAGTAGCGATATTAACTATTATTTTAACAGTAATAGCCCTTGCCTTTATCCTATTTAATAAAAAAGATAATAAAATATGTAAATATATAATATTTACCATACTAGGAATATTTATTATTTTATTTATTATTTTCTTCTTAAATAGTCAATCTAGTTGGACTAGCTTTAAATGGCTACAAGATATAATCGCGAATAATTCAATATTAAATAAGTTATTTAATAGCAATAGACTTTCAAGTGCTTATAAAGAAATATTAGATGGTTTACTATCATTTAATAAAATATTTGGTTATAGCGGTTCTTCATATTCCTCTGTTACTGTATCTAATTCATGGTTTTTTGATACATTTACTACGTCTGGTTTATTTGGTTTTGCTGCCTTTATAGTCTTTTTAGTGTTTTCCACTATATCTATTTATAGATATAATAAAGAAAGCCAAGATTCTAAATTAGTTAAACAATTAATAAACGCTTTTGTTTTAGTGTTCTTTGTATATTCATTAATAGGATATGATATGCAACCATATTCTTATTATTTAAACTTTACTCCAATGACTCAAAACTCATTATTCTTAATCGTGGTCTTCCTTATCGGTTACACATTTACACCTAAAAAAGTCGTAGAAGAAGAAACTGAAAACATAATTGAAGAAATTAATAAGGAGGAAGTAATAAATGAAGTCTAAATATCTATTTATACTTTTACCTTTATTTTTATTAAGTGGATGTGGCACTCAACTTAAAGAAGTTTATAGTGGCACTGACTATAACGATCCTATATTTGAAAACAATTATTACAATATCTACCCTGATTCTTTATTAGATGAAGATAATATTACTGAGATCGCAAATATTACTTTATCTAGTGATGATTTTATTCAAAGACATGATGATATATCTTTAATAGATCCTGAAATTACATCTACTTCTCCTAGATATACATCATATGGAGAAACATATAAATTATCTAATGTTGATGACTCATTTAAAGAAGGATATTTATCAAAACTATTTGATGGATTAATGTTTTGTAATGGTTATTATCAATTAAGTCGTGTCCAATTAGATGAAAGTGGTTTTGGTATGGAATTTAAAAAACAAATCACTAGTTATGATTATTTTGTAATGAATTTTAAACCTGCTTTAAATTTTGTAGATGGTACATCTGTATCTAGTCATACATCTGATATCTCCATAACAGTGTCCTTTTATATGAACACTGATAATGGTCTAAATAAAGTAAATATAAACGCAGATATATATGATATGCCTACGAACGCAACAGAGACAAATACATCATCTACATATACATTTTTTGCTTTTAATTTAAATAATATATTATTTAATGATATTGATTTTACTAATTTATGCGCGATGTCTATACGCTATGATTTATTAAATGATGAAGTAGCAAGTGAAAACAGTGATAAAGAAAGTTATTATGCTTTAATGTTATATGAAGTATTATTTCCAAATTCTATTTGGGCATAAATTTAGATATATCTAACCATTCACCAATAATAAAATCCGCTTTATCATCATCAAATATTAATGTCCCTTTAGCAGGAGTAAATGTCATCTCTGAAAAATATATTTTTCCTTTGATGTTATATAGGTCTACTCTTACAAATGGAAATGGTGAGGCGAGCTTTTCTGCAATTTCAACCATCTTGTCATAATTTGATGGTTTTTTAAAATCAGTATCTGATTTCTTCCAACCATTAAATTGTGCCTCATCAAATGGTGTAAAATCAGTGTAATAATTGTTATATCTAATATCATTAAATCTGCCTGAGACTAAATATAAATATTTAGTTTTACCATTAAAGACATGTAATTTATATTCTAATAAATCATCACCCATATATTTTTCAATAATGATTTGAGGTTTAATCGTATAGTAATGCATCTCTAATGTTTTATTACCATAATTAGTGGTCATCCACTTATTAAACTTCTTTTCTAATTTATTTAAATCTATATTAGATTTATCTAATACAATCTCATTAAATGCACAAGCATGACTACATTTCATAACAAATTGATTGGGAAGTTTATTAAAATCAATATCTTTAAAAGAATCATATATTCCATAATTTGGAATAATTAATTCTTCTAATCCGTTTTCTTTTAGATAATCTAAGACTGTTACTCTAGATGTACATCTAATTACTTGTTTATCCTTCGGATAAACATAATATCTTAAATATTGTAATTTTTCTGTATATCTAATAGGGTTATTCCAATTTAATTTATGATGAGTAATATATCGATATTCTAAAGAAATATATAATTTTTTAGATATTAATCTAATAGGTTTTCTTAATAAATTAGCAATAAAGTATTTAAATTTGTTTTTTTGTGTCAATTTGTTAATCATAAAATTAGTATACTATAATTTTAAAAATATGTTATTGTATTAACGATGAAACAAGCACTAAAAGATAAAAAAGTTTATATTATTGCTATAATACTTGCCATATTAGGATATGTTCCTTTAATAGTAGGCGCAATCTGTTCAATTCCTTCTTTAAATACATCATTTGAAACTTATCCTTATGTTATTTGGGCCTTTATAGCCATTTATTTTTTAGTAGGTTTTGTTTGGCAAGATTTATATAAAGCTAACATTAGAAGAAAAACCAAAAATTGGGACAATAGATTAGATGATAATGTCATCACAAGTGGCTGGAAAAGAGGCCTTCCATTTTATTTTGCAGCATCTGCAATACTAGTGATGGGATTAGTGTTAGAATGCTATAATGCAATTACTGGATTTTATCCATTTTTAGGCTAATAAAATATCAACAAAAATACATAAATTGTCAATTAAAAATACTCATTTTTCATAGTATGTATCTATATAATTTTGTTGCGTATACACACACGCGAAATAAAAACGTTGTTTTTAATTTTTTAATGGTGTATATTTTTAAACAATCATTCGTTGATTAAGAAAGGAGAACCAAGAATGAAAAAAACATTAAGAGTTGCAGCCTTATTAGCAGCAGTAGTGGCGTTATCTAGTTGTTCAACTCAAGAAGGTACATTTACCATTCCTAGTGATGACCCATACTTTCCTAATAAAACTGCCAAAGAAACTTACAATGCATTCTTGTCAACTGCTATTACAGGTGGACTAAACTATCTTAAAACCCAAGACGGTTCTAGTGCACAACACTTTGCAAACTTTGTCGATGGTTTATTATTACAAAACGAATTTGGTACACTTGAAAAACAATTAGCAGAAAGCATTACTCAAACAAATAACTATACTGTTTTTACTATCGAAGTTAAAAGCGGCATTCCTTGGGTAACAAACGATGGAACACAATACACTACATCTATTAGTGGTTCTAGCGTTGCTCAATATGTAAGCGCTGAAGACTGGGTTACTTCTGCGAAAACAGTATTAAGTTATAGTACAGCTTCAGAATTATATTACCTATACACCAACTTTATTGAAGGTGCTATGGAATATTATCAATCTACATACTTAGACTATCAAATCGCTAATGGCGGTCCATCTTGGTCTATTTATGGTAACAACAACACCCTCTATGCCACAATGTTAAATACATTAATTGAAGATGCAACAGGTGAAGAAAGTAATGTTACCGCAGATGATATTGATGCTATTCGTAATTTTGAACGTGTAGGTGTTAAAGTTGTTGAAGATCCAACAAGCACAGGTGGTGGTACTATTCAATATACCTTAAGCCATTCTGCTTTCTATTTCCCAACTTTATTAACTTACTCACCATATTTACCATGTAATTCCTATTTCTTAAGTGAAGTTGGTATTTCTCAATTTGGTAATTCACCAACCACATTACTTTACTGTGGTCCATTTATGTTAACAACCTCTACATCCACAAACGTTGTTTATACAAGAAATCCTTTATATTGGAATATTGATAACGTTCATGTAGAAACTGTTAACTACATTATTGCGGGTCTAGATCAAGATTCATCTTATTCTAGAATCATGTTTGAAAATGGTGAAATCGATGGATTTACAATCGATAGTAATGATGCAGAAGGATGGGAAAAATACATTACTGGTCCTGATGGCACAGGTACTATTGAAGATCCATATGATCCAAACGTTAACTCTCGTGAATACGATTATATTGACTATGTATATGGTATGCATTTAAATCTTAACCGTACTTCTAGCTCTACAATGGGTGGAACTTCTAGAACAAGTTATGCCACATCTGAAGGTGGAAACTTAACAGACATTCAAAATGCTGAAAGAGCAATGTCTATTAAAGAAGTTCGTGAATTAATTATTGCATCCCTAGATTTAGCAGTTTTCTGCGAGCAATATAACGCTAATGAAGAATTACAATCTCAATATATGATTAACACATATGTTCCTGTTGGTTTCGTACAAGATGATGATGGTAATGACTATACAACATCTCACTACTATCCATACTATGCTGAACAAAAAGGTATTACAGTAGAAGAAGCTACTGAAACCCTTGCTCAAGGACAATATGAAAATGTTAATGTAACTTGGGATGAATTAGCAGAGTTAAGAGAAAGCGCTCTTGATGCTATTACCTTATACAATGCAAATCCTAATAACACTGATATTACCTTACCAATTCAATTAGAATATTATTCTGTATGGAATGTCAGTTCTGATCAAAAAGCATATGACACTGCTATCATCTTAGAAATGAATAGAAGATTAAACGGCGATTCAACTGCTTCTTCATTTAGCAAATCAAGCGCTCAATACTTCTATGTAATTCCAACCGCTGATGTTACCAGCTCAACTTATGACACTGTCAGTAATAATGGTAACTTTGATATCTCTACTGTTTGGGGTTGGGGTCCAGACTATGGTGATCCAATGTCTTATCTAAATACATTTACTATTAAAGGTGACTGGTCTAGTATCTTTGGTTATATTAATGATGATGAAGTTACTAACTGGTATATCGATGATTCTGGTAATTTAGTCTCTAATAACCTATTAGAAGAATATACTGAATTAGTCGACGCTGCTGATAGTGAATATGAAAATATTAATGACCGTTATGATCTATTCGCTGAAGCTGAATATATGCTATTAGAAGAACTTGCTATTTATAGACCACTTACCATGTATGGTCAAGGTAGACAAGTCAGTGTATCCAGAGCCAGTGGATATCATTCTCCAAGCGGAACTTATGGCTTAGCCAACAACCGTTTAGATGGCTTATATGTCTTAGTAGACACCATTACTGGTGCAGAAAGACAAACTGCCCTTGCCGCTTATAATGAATTAAAAGAAGCTTATTTAGCTAGATACGGCACAATTAATATTTATGATTAATATTTATTGAAAAATAAATATAGATTATAACAATTTATCATTTATAATTAATGGCAAGGAGGGCTTTCTCCCTCCTTGCTTTCATTGCTTTATATGTTTGTAGGAAAGGAGTTTAGATGACTACTTATTTAGTTGGTTATTCCATTATAGGATTTATTATCTTATTTATAGTCTTTTCCATCTTAGTTAAGAAAAAAGTCCTATTTGGAAATACTCCACAGATGCAAAAAATATTTGCCCATCCCTTACTTCATTATTCCATTAAAAGAATAGGGAGTGCATGTATATCCTTAATATTAACTATATTAGTAACCTTCTTTTTAATTCGTGCTGCTACTCCTGCAGATGCAACATGTATCTCTAAGTTCAGCGGTCCACGTATTACTGAAGAATTATTTAATTTACAATGTGATGCTTGGAAAGAACAAATGGGTCTATCTGGCACCATATTAGAACAAATGCTTTCATTTTTTTATTCTATATTACCTTTTCCAAAAATTTTATGTCGTACAACTCTAGATACATCTACGATGCTATTTAGTGTTGCAGATTGTCGTACATTTATTATTGATTTTGGTAAATTAAGTGATTTACCTGGTGTAGCCGATGGTACATATGTTATCGATTATATGTCTTCTCGTATGGTTACATCATTTAAAATAGGCATTATTGCCGTTATTATGGAACTTGCAATTGGTTATCCACTTGGTGTATTTATGGCTAAATATAAAGGTGGATTGTTAGATAAAATAGGTTTGACATATATTATGTCAATTGATGCGATACCAGGTGTTGCATATTACTATATATGGATGGCTCTTTTATGTGGTTTATTATCTTTACCATATCAATATAGTGATAGCAATTTCTTAAGCTGGTTACCTGCTATTCTTACTATGGGCTTTACTGGTATGGCAGGTATTGCCTTATGGGTAAGAAGATTTATGATTGATGAATTTAATTCTGATTATGTTAAATTTGCTAGAGCAAAAGGATTATCAGAAAATAGAATCATGTTTACGCATATTTTAAGAAATGCGATTGTTCCTTTAGTGCGTTCAATTCCTACTGCAGTTATTGGAGCTTTATTAGGTACATATTATCTAGAATCTATTTATGGAATAGATGGTATAGGAGCGGCACTGATTACCGCTAATGACTCGAGTAATGCATGGCTGTTGCAGGCCATTGTAATAGTGTCAGCAATACTATCTATTATTTCATATCTATTAGGAGATATTGTTACCGCTTTAGTTGATCCTAGAGTGTCGTTCTCCTCTGCGGATAGTTAAGGAGGAATCAAAATGGCAGACAATAAAAAAGTTAATTTTGATTACATATTCCAAGAAGTAGATGAGACTACAAACGTATACAATAACATCAATCAAAACGTTGATGAATTGTTTAAAGTCGTGGGCACTAATATTGAAGAATCAGAAAAATTAAGTGCTGTGCCTTATTCTTATTGGCGAATGACTATTAAAGAATTATTTAAAAAACCTTTAGTTATCGTCGCCTTATTTGTCTTATTTTTAATTATATTCTTTACCATATTTGGACCACTTATCCATTATTATCCACCTTTAAGTATTTCTGGAAATACCGTATTACCTAATCCTTTAGAAGATGTCAGTGCGCCTTATTATGTTGGACCAAACTCTTCATATTGGTTTGGGGTATGTGGTGATAATATGGGCACTTGGTTTAGAGGTACTGATATGTGGTCAGTAGTTTGGACTGGGGCTAGATTATCATTACTATTAGGTGTTGCAGTAGCGGCAATTAACGTCGTGTTAGGCATTAGCATAGGCGCTGCTTGGGGCTATTTTAGATGGTTAGATCCAATCTTAATTGAATTTAGAAATTTTGTTAATAATATACCTACTATCTTATTAGATATCTTATTAATGCAATTATTATCTCCATACATGTCACAATATGGCTTTTTAATTGTTACTTTCTTATTATGTGTGTTTGGTTGGATAGGACTTGCAGGTTTTGTAAGAAATCAAATTATCATTATTAGAAATAGAGAATATAATATTGCTTCGCAAACATTAGGTTCTTCATCTCTAACAATGATTAATCATAACTTATTACCTTATTTAGTCAGTGTTATTGTTACTGTTGCTTCTACTAGTATACCCGCTGCTATTTCTAGTGAAGTTGGCTTAGCCTTCTTTGATCTTTCATTTAGAGTTAGTGATGGTGATATTACTTTAGGACAAGTATTAACCGCAGCTACAAAAGGTATGTCATGGATGGAACATCCATATTTATTGCTAGGACCGCTTATTGTAATGGTGCCTTTAACAGTAGCATTCTTTTATCTGGGTCTAGCAATCGCGGATGCAACAGATCCTAAATCGCATAGGTAAAGGAGGTTTTTATAATGGCAAATAAAGAATTAAAAAAAGTTATTGAAGTAAAAGACCTCTCTTTAGGATTTGTTACAAGAGGACATAAAACTCATGTTTTAAGAGATATATTTTTAGATATTTATGAAGGTGAAACATTAGCCATCGTTGGTGAATCTGGTTCAGGTAAATCAGTATTTACTAAAACCTTTACAGGAATGTTAGATTCTAATGGTTTTATATCATCTGGAACAATTATGTTTGAAGGAAAAGATTTAGTGCAAATCAAACATAACAGCGAATGGTTAAACATTCGTGGAAGAAAAATAGCCTCTATCTTCCAAGATCCTATGACTTCATTAAATCCTTTATTCTCTATTGGTTATCAAATAAGTGAAGTATTACGTTTACATTCTCGTCCTTCAAAAGAAGAATTACAAAAATATAAAGAGACAAGAAAAAATGATAAGCTTGTAGAAAAGTTTAAATTAAAAGGAATGTCTCATGAAGAAAGAAAAGACTATAAAGAAAATAAAAAAATAAAAAGAAATGAACTTTTGCAAGCAAAATATCAAGATTTGCTTAAAAAAGAAGAAAAAGTTAACTTTATTAAAAAGATTGAAATTTTTAATGAAGCTTTAAGATTAACAAAATATGAAATATTAAATAAACCTCATGGCTTAACTAAACGTGAAGCTAAAAAAGAGGCTATTGAATTACTTAGAAAAGTTAAAATACCTAATCCTGAAAAACGTTATAAAGATTATCCATTCCAATATAGTGGTGGTATGAGACAAAGAGTGGTTATCGCTATTGCGTTAGCCTGTCATCCTAAAATATTAATTTGTGATGAACCTACTACTGCCTTAGATGTTACAGTTCAAAGTCAAATCTTACAATTAATTAAAGATTTACAAAAAGAATATAATTGGACCACAATCTTTATTACTCATGACTTAGGTGTTGTTGCTAACATTGCTGATAGAATCGCTGTTATGTATGGTGGGGAAATTGTTGAATATGGAACTGCAGAAGATATCTTCTATCGTCCTCAACATCCTTATACTTGGGCATTACTTTCTTCACTTCCTCAACTTGGAAGTAAAGATGAACCATTATCATTTATTCCAGGTAATCCACCTTCATTTGCAAAAGAAATCGTTGGTGATCCATTCGCGGAAAGAAATACATATGCTTTAGCAATAGATTATATTGCTAATCCCCCTATGTTTAAAATAAGTGAAACACATTCTGCTAAAACTTGGTTATTAGATTCTAGAGCCCCTAAAGTTAAAAAACCAAAGGTTATCGTAGAACTAAGACAAAGAATGAAAAAAGCGGCAGAAGATTTATTAAAAGAAGGAGGAAGTTTTGATGAGCAAATTTAAAGAAGTTCTTTCTTCTATAAAAGAAAAATTACATCTAAATAAAAAACAATGGCAACCTTCTGTAGATGAATTTAAAAAATCTCAAGAAGAAAATCCTGATGATATCATCATTAAAATGAAAGATGTCAAAATCTCTTTTAAAAGAGGTGGAAGCGAAAGAGTAATCATCAATCATTTAAATCTAGATATTAGACGTGGTGAAATATTAGGTCTAGTTGGTGAATCTGGTTCAGGTAAAACCACGATTGGAAGAGCAATTATTAGAATTAATCCTGTTAGAGATGGGGTTATTACTTATAATAATGTTCCAATATCTGGAAAGATTCCAAAAGAAAGAGAAAAACTATTAAAAACTAAAATACAAATGATCTTCCAAGATCCTTCTGCTTCATTAAATGAAAGAGCAAATATCGATTATATCGTAAGTGAAGGTATTAAAGCTTATCATATGTATGAAAATGAAGAAGATCGTTTAAATAAAATTGAAGATATTTTAGAAAAAGTTGGTCTTAGAACTGAATATTTAAATAGATATCCTCATGAATTCTCTGGCGGTCAAAGACAAAGAATTGGTATTGCAAGATGCATGGTTATGAATCCAGAATTTGTTATTGCCGATGAACCAATAAGTGCTTTAGATATGTCTATTAGAGCCCAAGTCTTAAATTTAATTAGAGATTTTAAAGAAAAAAATAACTTAACAGTGTTATTTATCGCTCATGATTTAAGTATTGTTAAATATATTTCTGATAGAATTGCGGTTATTTATGCAGGTAAATTAGTAGAACTAGCCCCTGCAGAAAGATTATTTAGTGCACCTTTACATCCTTACACTAAGTCGTTATTAAGTGCAGTACCTATTCCAGATCCACAGATTGAAAGACATAAAAAAATTGTTGTTTATGATCCTTTAATGCACCACTACAGCGAAGATGATGTACCACAATTTTATGAAGTAGAAAAAGATCACTTCGTAAGAGCGGATAAATATGAACTACAAGAATATAAAAAAGAATTAAAAAAGATAGGAGGTCAATAATATATGGCAGAAATTGATAAATTTGAGTTGATGGAAATAAAAACCAAAAAACAAGCCGAAGAATTAGCTAGATTAAAAAAAGCTAAAAAAAGAAATTATATTGTTGGTCTATCTATTACTGGTGTTTTAATTATTGGTTTAATTGTGATTTATGCTCTTGCTTGTAATATCTGGTTAGTTAATATTTCTAACTTACCTTATATTCAATATTCTTATGATGCAAATTCATCTAATCCAACAGTTACAATTACAAGGCTTACTCCATCTAGTGATTATCCTGAAAACTTTATTATTCCTGATGAAATAGATGGAATGCCAGTGACTGCAATTGGAGACAGTGCATTCGTAGATTGTGATAGATTAGAATCAGTTACAATGCCTCAAACAATTACTAGTATTGGTGAATATGCATTTGCTAACTGCACTAATTTAACTGATATTACTTTCTCTGATAATATTGAAACTTTAGGAACAGGGGCTTTCCAAAATACCGCTTTTTTAGAAAATCTATCAGATGATAGTATCACTATCATTTCTTCTATTTTATTTAAAGTAGGAGACAATATTGTTACTGATAACACAATTATTTTAAATGACCATGACTCTGTAGTGCCTCAGGAATACACTACTGGAAATTATAATATAGTCTATTTTTCAGATTATTTTTCTGATGATGTAGAGGAAATATCAGTTTGGTCTGATGCTTTATTTTCTAATATGGAAGGTTTAGTGTATATCGAACTTCCTCAATATCTAGAAACTATTCCTATTAATACATTTAATGGTTGTATTAATTTAGAGGGTATTGATTTACCTGAATCAGTTACATCTATTAATGATTATGCTTTTAATGGTTGTGTTAATTTAGAAGATATTACTATTGGTGAAACGGTGACCGCTATTGGTGAATATGCTTTTGCTAATACTGGTATATCTGATTTAGATTTACCATCATCAATGACTAGTATTGGACAACACGCATTTGAAAATTGTGAAAATATTGTTTCCTTTAATTGGCCTAGTAATTTAACTTCTATTCCTAATTATGCTTTTAATGGTTGCACTAATTTAAGTGAATTTAATTTCTTAGGTGATAGCTTTGAATTAGTGACAAGTATTGGTACTAATGCTTTTGCAGGTACTGCAATTACTAGTTTTGATTTACCTATTAATTTATCAGTTATATCTTCTAATTTATTTAATGGTTCTAAATTAGAAACTATTAGAGTTTATGAAGGTAGTGTTTCTTATGATAAACATGGAACCACAATTACAACAGGTATTATAAGAATTGATGCTGGGGCATTTGATGGTTGTGAATTAGAATCATTTATTTTATATGATGAAAATTATAATTCTGTTTCTCCTGAAGGAGAAATTACTCTACCTACAACTTTATCAAGCGTAGCAGTGTCTTCTTCAAGTGGTTCAACATTTTCTAATAATGACTCTATGACTAAAATTACACTTCCATATTCTTTAAGATCAACATCATACATGATGTTTACCAATAACAGCGCTCTTAAAGAAGTAAATTTCCAAATTAAAAGAAGTGGAACTTCTTATGAAGGTATTACCACAATTGCCTATGAAACATTTTATAATTGCACTTCTATAGAAACATTAGAAATACCAAATACAGTTACATCTATTGAAGATGGTGCGTTTGGCTATATGACATCTTTAAAAACTATAACCTTACCAGATGAAACATCTACATTTAGAACTATACCATCATATTTATTTGATAACTGTGTTTCATTAGAATCAGTTAACATATCTGAAAATGTATACACATTTAGATCATATGCTTTTAGAGCTTGTTATTCTTTAGAATATGTTTATATTCCTTTTGATTCATCTCCAAGTCAATTAACTATTCAAGCCGATACATTTACAGATTGTAGAGAGGCTAATGAAGATGGAACATATGATGAACAAATGCCAATTTATCTAAACGTCAGTGAAGATGAAATATCTTCATTAAGAGTGGCAGATGGTTGGTATGATGATAGCTGTGTAGTATATTGGGCTAATGAATGGGAAATGGTTGATGGTGAACCCACTCCAACCGTAGAAAAATAAGAGGAGGATTTACTAATGAAAAATTTAAAATCGTTATTATTACTTACTATTCTTAGTTTATCTTTAATCTCTTGTAGTAGTGACACTACATCTACTTCTTCTAGTACGATTGAAGGTTGGGATTCTGATTCATTATCCGTAATGGAAACTTATTTAAACGGTTATACAATTCCATTTTATAGTGAATTATTTGAAAGTACAGTAACAGTAGATTCCTCTTCATCAGAAACTACAGAAACTAACTATTCAGTTTATTATAATTCTTTAACCTCAATGGTGGTCGTTACTTATGTAACCGACTACATCGAAGATGTTGATAGTTATTATGAATTTATTTGTGAAGAATATGCAAATGAATATACTACAGATGAAGAATTAACTGATACCGCTAACAGTGATTATTATGTCTATCAAGTAGTAAGTTCAACTTCTAGTATTGATTCTAGATTTTATTTAAACATCTATTATGATGATTTAAGTTTATGTCTTACAATTGATGCTTATATTCAAACTATATATACATACACTAGTTGGCCTATTGATGAAAATGATTTAGTTATTTCTGATTATTTAGGTTTAACTAGAGACTATGTTTCATATTTTACTTTTGAACCTTTAGGTATGACCTATATGACTTTACAACAAGCTTTCTCATTTACTACAGGTTTACCCACTGTGGAAATTGAAATATTTACTACATCTGCATCATCTTTAGATGATTTTATAGATCAATTAACATCTAAAGAGTATATATATGATTCTGATAATGATACTGAATCTCAATATAATTATTATCAAATCATCTATTATGATGAAGATACTGCGTTATTTTCATTTGAATGTTATATAGATAATCAAATAACCACATTAACCAGTGGTTATAGTTATCAATTAACATTTACATATAACTATTAAAACTAAATAAAATAAGACCCAAAAGTTATATACTACAAAGGGTCTTTTTATTTACCCTTAAATAATTATTTAGTCTATATCTATATAA
>CAYSPV010000009.1:0-27669 GCA_964433025.1 uncultured Staphylococcaceae bacterium | reverse complement strand
TATTTGTCTATAAATTCTTTTCACAAGAAAAATTCTTTTTTTTTTTTTTTTTTTTTTTGAAATTGGAATTGTATTTTTATAAATAAAAAAAAAAAAAAAAAACAGTGTTTTTGCTAACACTGCTTTTGATTTGGTAAATTTAGATATCTAATTAATCATCATCTTCGAATAGATCTGGATAGTTTTCATAGAAGTATTCATAGACATCTTCATCATGATATAAGATATCAGCATTTTCTAACCAATATAAGGTAGATAATGTCTTATAAGAATCATTTGAAGCGACTACTTCGGCTACTTCATGAGCGATTTCTTCCATTAACATGAAGCCATCTAAACCTTCATATAATGATTCATAATTAGTAGTAGCGTATCTAGCTAATTTAGAAGTAGATACAGCTTGAGTAATTTCTACTAAGATGTAATTACCATCACTATCAGACCATAAGATGTCTTTTAATCTATTGCTGACGTCAGTATAGTCAACATTATCAGTAGAAGTATTTTCTCTAGTAGTGGGTTTTAAGAAATATCTTCCATGGATTTTAGCAACATAGTTGCCTTCATTATCAGGAATATCATAAACCCAACTATCAGTTTCAGAATCATAAGTAAATCTATCTGGATAATCATCATTATCTAAAGCATTAGCCACACCGATATTAAATAAACGGGTTCTAATAGTTTCATATTCATCACCTAAATCATCAAGACCGCCATTACGGATATACCAACCTTCGGTGATATAGCTTTCTTGTTTAATGGAGTTTGTTAAAACTTCTAAACCTTGAGCTACTGTATATTCACCAGAATTGGTAAATGTTTCTTCAATAGTGGAGTCTGTTAATAAAGGATCTTTATTAACTTTAGATAAATCAGTAATTAAATCACCATAGCTAGTGCCTTTCCAATAGCTAATGTCTTCTTCAACAAAGCCACCAGCAGTAGTGCCTTCATATGTAGTATATGTAGCACCAGCTTCATTTAATAAATAGGCAGCTTGTGCATAAACACTATCACTATCTGCAGTAGTGGTACTTACATCATATTCAGGAACATCAATACCTCTCCATGCTGCGGTGATAATATCAAAGCTTGCAGAAGTGGCTAATTCATGATCATCTGTGTTGATATATGTATCAACATAAGCGTTCATTAAATTAGAAGCAAGAAGTGGATCACTTGTTCTATTTGAAATACCAATAATGCTTACTTCTCTAGCATATGATCTTCCTAATGTGGAATAGTTATTATCAAATAAATATTGTTCCACTAAAAGGTTACGATAAATTTCAGGAATGAAGTTTCTAGATACATAATCAAATCCTTCTTCTTCATTTTCATATAATTCATAGGTTAATAAACCATATGTGCCATCACCCCAGTCATAGCTAAATACTTCTTCTTCACCGATTTCAGGAATAATGAGGTATTTATCATGGACTAAATCAGAATAGGTAAATGGACTTGCAACACTGTTAACGGAATTTCTTAATGACATTAAATAGTCTGTTTCATAGAAATATCCATTTCTTAGATAAGAACCAGCAGTAATTTCTTCATAAAAACTTTCAGAAATACGTTCTTGGATTCTTTCATATGTTTGTCTTACACGGATATATTCTTTAGTTTTACTTAAAGAATCAGTTTCTCTATTACCATCAGAATCTACAACCCAATAAGAGGAATGAGAATCGATGAATTCATCAACTGCAGTAACAGTGGAATATGTATTTTCACTAGTTTCAGCAGCGACGATTAGATTATAAACATCTTCTAATTCATCATATTCACCAATAACAGAAATCGCTAATTGATATAAGATTTCATCTAAGACATCACTAGCGACAGTGCCTCCATCATGCATCGCGTCATATATAATAGACATTATATTATTATAGATTTCTGGATCTAATTCGCTTCCATCTGCATTGACCACTAATGGATCATCATAATCATCAGGATAGGCCATGATTTCAGAACAGCTAGCAAGTAAAACTGCAGGTGCTAGGATTAAAGGAATTAATAATTTTTTAGCTCGCATAGTAACAATCTCCTCCTGCTGACCATAAGTCATCATCTGGATCATAACTTCCAAAGTTAATACCACATGTAACTTTTACTAAACGTTTACTTGAAGATAATCCATCTTCATCATCACGAATTTCATATTGTAATGAAATAAGATCAAGATATGTATTCCAAGAATCGTTTAAGGTTCTTGAATCATTCCATTCGTTATATTCACGTTTTTGAGAAATGTAATCAGAGATTTTTTGAGCAAGAACTGAATCATTGATCTTAACTTGACCATTATCAATTAATTGTTCAAACATACGATAATCATACATATCATCAAAACCTTGAATTAATTCTTCAACTTCACTTGCACGATTGGTGTATGTTGAAGCTTCACTTAACATGAAGTTAACATAAGTAATTTTATCTGAACCACTAGAAGTGGTTGGATATTCTTGATCACCTGGAGTGTAAGTGGTGTAGTATTCATCAATTGTGGTGTCATTATAGGTATAGGTGCTTCCAGTAGAAGAATCATAGCTATAACCTGTAATAGTGCCATCAAATTCAAATGGTGTTCTTTGCATAACCATGAAGTGGATACCATATTCACTTCTAACACCAACGATTACACGGCCATTTTCATCTGTTAAGACTCTTTGTCCGTTTAAATATGTATCAGATAAGCCAGAGACATATCTAAATCCTGCTCTACCAGTAGTGGCGTCACTAGGAGTAGCATAATGTGTAAATCCAGCATTATCTTCAGTAGTGCCACCAAAATCACCAACATCTAATTGTTCATCAGTAATAACAAAGACATTGTGTAAATTTAAATAAGCATTCCAGAATACATTACGTGGATAATAGCTAGCCACACCATCATTAACACTTAATCCAGCATCTGATTTTTCAGTATCATAATATTCACCTAAAAATTCAAATACCTCATAAGAGACAGTGGCTAAGCCAATTTCTTCTAATTTATCAGCCACTGTTTGATCACTTTCTTGATAAGCATCAGCAGTGCCTAATTTGCCTTCTTTACTATCAGCATCACCTGTGACATCAGCGCCATAGATGGTGTCAAAAGCATAAAGGCCTAATTTAAATTCATTTACAAATGATGTAGATGTGTCCATGATACCTGCATCACCATAACTTGAAGCAGAATCATCATCAGACCAGTTATAAGCTACTTGACCAAAGGTATTTCTACCATTTGATAAAGCAGTATAAACAGTGGCAAGTTTTTGGGCTTCTGATGATGTAATTTCACCAGTAACATAATCGGTTTCACTAGCACTGGTGGAGACAAGAATATGTCTTACATGATATGGATACATTGAAGCATGATCACCATCATATTCTTCCCAATCACCACTATCAGCTTGAGCAAAGCCAATATATTCACTTGTTAAATCGGAAATATTATCATCGAAATAACGATCTTCATAATCCTCTTTTTCTAAAGCATAAAGATGATATTCATAAAGTTCATCTTCATCTTCCACACCAGCACTGTCTAAGATAGATTCCCATTCAGTATCATAATCAGTACCATTACTAGTAGCGTTGTTTCTAGCAGTTTCTTGATCACTTAAAACGTTGTTTTGAGCTTCAATTTCTAATTCTGCTAAACGACTAGATACTTCAGGATCAGTACTAGTTTCATAAAAATTTCTAATGACGACTTCTAAAATAGCTTGGTAAAAACTGGTAATTCCATCTTCGCTATATTTATATTTTTCATAAATAGCATCGGCGTCAATTTTAATCTCTTGACCATCATAGCCAGTAATAGTTACGATAGGACCATCAGAGGAAGTGACGTCTGAACAACCTGTTAGACCCAAAGCAGCAATGAATGCACTAACTACTGTGATAGATAGTTTTTTATGTTTCATCAGTGCGACCTCCTTAAATTGTATAGCGTTAATATTTTATATATTACAATTTTTTTATGCAACAATAATTTTGTAATTTAAATAAAATATCTTTTGTTATGTTTATTAAACCTCTTTTATAAAATAAAAAAGTTTTGCATAACAATTGAAAATAATACCAAAATTTATATAATAATCAATGCTTGATTTATAAGTGGAGATGTATTTTATGAAAAAATTAATTATCAAAGATTTATATGTAAACGTTGAAGGAAAAGAAATATTAAAAGGAATTAATCTTGAAATACAAAATGGTGAAACATTAGCGATATTAGGTCCTAATGGTCATGGTAAGTCCACTTTATTTAATGCTTTAATGGGTAATCCTAAATATGAAATTACTTCTGGTCAAATAATTTTAGATGGTGAAGATATTACTTCTTTAAGTGTTGATGAAAGATCTAAAAAGGGTCTATTTTTAGCTATGCAAAATCCTTGTGAAGTTCCAGGAGTGGTTAACGCAGAATTTTTACGAAGTGCGGTTAATGCTAGAAAAGAAAAACCAGTTTCTTTATATCAATTTTATAAACTACTCGATTATGCTTGTAAAACTTTAAATATTCCATTTGATTTAGCTAATCGTAATTTAAATGAAGGTTTTTCAGGTGGGGAAAAGAAACGAAATGAAATATTGCAAATGTTATTAATTAATCCCGCTATTGCTATGCTTGATGAAATAGATTCTGGATTAGATGTTGATGCGATTAATGATGTAAGTAATGCAATTAGATCATTACAAGATGAAAATCATTGTTTTATGATTATTTCTCATTACGCTAGATTGTTTAAATTAATTCACCCAACGAAATGTGCAGTTATCGTTAATGGTGTCGTGGCCATTGAAGGTGACGTAGAACTAATTAAACGTATCGATAAAGAAGGATATGAATTCTTAAAACATGAATATGATATAGATATTGAAAAAGAAAATAAAAATGTAAGACCTAATCTATCTATTGGGTTATGTGCTAATAAGGAATTAAGCAAAAATGTCCATGACAAATAAGATAATTTATGATGATAATTCTTTATTTAATTTAAATAGTCTTACTATCTCAAAAAATAGTGAGATTATCTTTTATAATATCGCTTTAAATCATGAGATTTCTATTGATGTTAAAGAAGATGTTTCTTTAGTTATTAAAGGAGTCTTATTAGGAGATAATTTAAATTTAAAATTGTCTTTAAATCTATTAGAAAGTTCGCAAATCGAGGGTTTTTTTGTTGATTTTAGTCAAAATAAATCTGAAATTGATGTAAATATAAATCTTAATGGTATAAATAGCAACGCTACATTTAAAAGTGCTTCATTAGCCACGAACAAAGATAACAAAATATTTAACGTAAATGTTAATCATAACTTTATATCTAGTAAAGCTTCTGTATTTAGTTATGGAGTATGTAAAGATGCATCTAATTTAGTTATATTAGGGACATCGGATATAAAAGAAGAAATGGTTAATTGTGAAACATCACAAAACGCTAAGATTATGCTCGTAGATAAAGATAGTTATGGTATTGCAAAACCAATACTTAAGATTTCAAATAATGATGTTAAGGCCTCCCATGGAGCGTCTATTGGTCAATTAAATGAAGATCATTTATTTTATTTATGCTCTAGAGGTTTAAAAGAAAATGAAGCCAAAAGATTAATCATATCTGGTTATTTTAATCAAATAATTGATCAATTTAAAAATGATGAATTTTATGATGATATTACTAGTTTATTAAATGCGAGGATTTAGATATATGTATGATGTTTATAAAATAAGAAAACAATTTCCGATGTTTAATAAAAATATTAAAATGCAAGGTCATGATCTTGTTTATTTAGATAATGCCTCTACAACATTTAAACCTCAATGTGTAATAGATAAAATTGATGAATATTATTCATCAAAAACAGCGAATTCTCATCGTGGTGATTATGATTTATGTTATAACATGGATGTAGAAGTAGATAAGGCAAGAAATGAAGTAGCTAAATTTATTAATGCTAAAAAAGATGAAATAGTGTTTACTTCAGGAACTTCTATGTCTATTAATTTAATAGCCTACGGCTATGGCTTAAAATATCTAAAAAAAGATGATGAAGTTTTAATTACAGAAGCAGAACATGCTTCAAATGTTTTACCATGGTATAGAATAAGTGAACTTACTGGTTGTAAGATTAAATTTATTCCTTTAGAAAAAGATGGAAGATTAACCTGTGAAAATCTTAAAAAAGTCATATCAAATAAAACTAAAGTTGTGTCTGTTGCTCATGTTGGTAATGTATTAGGTTATATCGCCCCAATTAAAGAGATCGCTAGTATTGTTCATAGTTATAATGCCATCTTAGTAGTGGATGGTGCTCAATCTGTACCTCATATTCCAGTAAATGTTAAAGATTTAGATTGTGATTTTTTAGCTTTTTCAGGTCATAAGATGTGTGGTCCTACGGGTATAGGTGTTTTATATGGTAAATATGATATTTTAGATAAAATGGATCCATTTTTAACAGGTGGAGGAATGAACGCTAAATTTGATATGTGTGGTAATATCGATTATTTAAAACCACCTTTAAAATTTGAAGCAGGAACAGAACACCTCGCGGGTATTATAGGACTAGGTGAAGCATGTAGATTTTTAAGTGAAATCGGTATGGAAAATATTCAAAAATATGAAAATTCTTTAAGAGAATATTTTATAGATAAAATCAAAGATTTTGACAACATTATTATATATAATAAAGATGCTTCAACTGGTATTATAACTTTTAATATTAAAGGTGTTTTTGCTCAAGATGAAGCTACCTATTTAAATTCTAAAGGAATAGCGATGAGAAGTGGTCAACACTGTGCAAAGATCTTAATTGATTTTTTAGGTGAAGTCGCGACAGTTAGAATGTCAACTTATTTATACACTACAAAAGAAGAAATTGATTATGTTATTGATATATTAAAACAAGGAGGAAACATATTAGATGCCTACTTTAACTAATGAAATGATGCGAGAAATTATCTTAGATCATTATTCAAATCCTATAAATAAAAAAACACCTACAGATGAAAGTAATTATCAAAAAGTACATATGTCTTCTGAAAATTGTATTGATGATATCCATGTATATGTAAAAGAAAAAGGTGGTGTTATTTTAGATGCTTGTTGGGATGGGGTTGCGTGCGCTATTTCTACTGCAAGTACTGATATAATGTGTGATTTAGTTAAAGATATGGATTTTAATATGGCTAGCAAAATAATTGAAAATTATTTAAATATGCTTTATGAAAGACCTTATGATGAAGAAATATTACAAGAAGCCAATGCTTTTAAAAATACATCAAAACAAGCCGCTAGAATTAAATGTGCCGCTATTGGATTTAATGGTCTTAAGGAGATAATTTTAAATGCTAAAAAAGGATGATGAATTATTTACTTCTACCATAGATTCTTCATTTAAAAATGAAGATGTATCCATTTTAAATACAGGTGTAGGTTTATCTGAAGATATTATTAGACAAATATCTAAATATAAAAATGAACCTGATTGGATGTTAGAATATCGCCTACGAGCTTACAGGCAATTTATTAAAATGGATTTACCTGATTTTGGACCAGATTTATCTAATATTGATTTTAATTCTTTTACGTATTTTATTAGACCTACTTTAAAAGAAGAAAATAGTTGGGATGATGTACCTGAAACAATTAAAAACACTTTCCAAAAATTAGGTATTCCTGAAGCAGAACAAAAATATTTAGCAGGTGTATCCACTCAATATGAAAGCGAAGTAGTTTATCATAACATGTTAAAAGAAGTAGAAGAAAAAGGTGTGATATTTTTATCTACTGATATGGCTTTAAAACTATATCCAGATTTAGTTAGACAATATTTTGGTAAAATCGTACCTTATACTGATAATAAATTTGCGGCTTTAAATTCTGCAGTATGGTCTGGTGGAAGTTTTATTTATGTTCCAAAAGGTGTAAAACTAGAAAAACCTCTACAATCATATTTTAGAATTAACAATGAAAAATCAGGTCAATTTGAAAGAACATTAATTATTGTAGATGAAGGGGCTGATGTTCATTATGTGGAAGGATGTACCGCGCCTATGTATTCTAAGGAGTCGTTACACGCAGCGGTAGTGGAAATATTTGTTTTAAAAAACGCTAAAGCTAGATATTCAACAGTGCAAAACTGGTCTACAAATATTATTAATTTAGTAACTAAAAGAGCTATTGTATATCAAGGTGGAGTAATGGATTGGATTGATGGAAATATTGGCTCTCAAGTTAATATGAAATATCCTGCTTGTATCTTAGCGGAGCCTTATGCAAAAGGTAGCTGTATTTCTATTGCAGTAGCAAATAAAAATCAATATCAAGATGCAGGTGCTAGAATGATTCATCTAGCGGATAATACAACATCTACAATCATATCTAAAACAATAGTCCGTAATGGAGGAATTTCTAACTATCGAGGCACAGTTAGAATAGCTAAAGACGCATCTAAATGTAAAAGTCATGTCGAATGTGATACTCTAATTTTAGATAATTTATCTAAAAGTGACACTATTCCAAATAATGATGTAAGAAATAATTTATCTTATATAGAACATGAAGCTACAGTTAGCAAAATTAATGAAGAACAATTGTTTTATTTAATGTCTAGAGGTTTGTCTAAAGAACAAGCTACTCAAATGATTATTATGGGATTTATTGAACCATTTTCAAAAGAATTACCTATGGAATATGCAGTAGAATTAAATGCCTTGCTTAGACTTGATATGGAGGGTAGTGTTGGTTAATGGATAATAACCAATATGATGTTATTGTTGTTGGTGGAGGACATGCTGGTTTAGAAGCTAGTTTTGCCTGTGCTCATATGAATATGAACACTCTTTTAATTACCCTAAATATCAATATGATGGCTAATATGCCTTGTAATCCTTCTATTGGAGGAAGTGCTAAAGGTATAGTGGTAAGAGAAATAGATGCTTTAGGTGGCATGATGGCAAAAATTGCCGATAAAGATTATCTACAAATGAAAATGTTAAATATGGGAAAAGGTGTTGCAGTGCAATGTCTTAGAGCTCAAGAAGATAAAATAATTTATCCAAGCTTAATGCAACAAGAAGCTTTAAATTGTAAAAACTTAACAGTCTATGAAGGGGAAGTAGTAGATCTAATTTATCATGATAAACATATCGATGGTGTTATCCTAAAGGATAACAATAAGTTTTATTGTAAAGCTTTAGTACTTGCTACTGGTACATATATGGAATCTCAAATATTAATAGGAGATTCTAAAACATATGGAGGTCCAGATGGAGAAAAGCCATCCTTAGGTTTATCTAAAAATCTAAGCAAATTAGGTATTAAATTATATCGTTTAAAAACAGGAACACCTCCAAGAATTAAAAAAGATAGTATTGATTTTTCTAAATCAATTCCTCAATACGGTGATAAAAGAAAATTAGCGTTCTCCTATGAAACAAACACCTTTATTCGTTATGAAGAACAAAAGCCTTGTTATTTGATATACACTAATGAAAAAACTCATCAAATTATTTTAGATAATCTAAATAAATCAGCGATGTATTCTGGTCTAATAAAAGGAGTGGGTCCTAGATATTGTCCTTCAATTGAAGATAAGATTGTTAGATTTAAGGATAAAAATAGACATCAGTTATTTTTAGAACCTGAATCTAATCGAAGTGATTCTATTTATCTTCAAGGTTTTTCAACTTCTATGCCTAAAGATGTTCAAATAGAAATGGTGCACTCCTTACCAGGACTAGAAAATGCTGAGTTTTTAAAATATGCTTATGCGATCGAATATGATGCGATTGAGTCATCTGAATATGATTCAACTTTAAAAATTAAAAGATTAGATAATTTATATATTGCAGGTCAAATATGTGGAACTTCAGGTTATGAAGAAGCCGCGGCGTTAGGTCTAATCGCAGGAATAAACGCAACCTTAAAGATTAAAAATAAACTACCTTTTATTTTAAGAAGAGATGAAGCTTATATTGGTGTAATGATTGATGATTTAGTATTTAAAGGCACTAAAGAGCCTTATCGTCTTTTATCATCTCGCGCGGAATTCCGCCTATTATTAAGACATGATAACGCGGATATTAGACTTACAAAATTAGGTCATGATTTAGGTCTAATAAATGATAAAAGATACGACAAATTTTTAAAAAAGCTTGCAAATATTAAAGATTTAACACAATTTTTAAAAGAAAATCATATATCTGTAACTGATGAAGTTAATAAGTTTATAACTGAGAAAGGCTATCCAAAACTTAAAGGTGGAGTGGCTTATTATGACTTAATAAAAAGAGAAAATATTTCTATTAAAGAGCTTTGTCAATTTGATGAAAGATTTAATGATTTTAATCTTGATGATGAGATATTAGATGAAGTAGAGATAAGCACTAAATATGATGGATATATATCTAATAGTAAAAAACAAGCTGAAAAACAAAAAAAACTTGAAGATATGTTAATACCTGATGATTTTGATTATTTAAATTGTGATGGTTTAGCTCTAGAAGCAAGACAAAAATTAAACGATATTAGACCTCATAATATTGGACAAGCTTCAAGAATTGGTGGAGTTAATCCTAGTGATATTACTATACTAATTATGGTCATACAAAAAGGAAGTTAATATGGATTTAAAAACACTATTAGAATCACATAACATATTCTTAAGTGATGAACAAATTAATAAATTATTAATCCTAAAAGAAGAAACTCTTTTAGCTAATAAATCATTTAATTTAACATCTATTTCAAGCGAAGAATTTGCTATTAAAATGATTTTAGATTGTTTGATTTTTATTAATTCTTTTAAAGATGAAAATCTATCTTTAATTGATGTTGGCTCAGGAGCGGGCTTCCCAGGACTTGTATTAGCGATCTGTCTTCCTAACTATAAAATTACATGTTTAGATTCCACTAAAAAGAAATGTAATCATATTTTATATATGATTAATAAATTAGGATTAGATAATGTTGAAGTGGTTAATGCAAGAGTGGAAACCTACGCTAAAAGTCATTTTGAAAAGTTTGATATCGCTATTGCTAGAGCCTTAAAATCTTTAAACATTTTAGTGGAACTATTAACACCTTTAATTAAAGTTAATGGACAAGTTATCGCTATGAAATCTATTAATTTTGAAAATGAATTAAAAGATGCAAAAAATGGGATTAAAAAGTTATTTTTAAAATTAGAAAATATTGAAACATATAATCTAGATGATAATAGTAAACGAGCGATTTTATATTTTAATAAATTAAAATCAACTCCTAAAAAATATCCTCGTTTATATGATCAAATTATAAAAAGGCCTTTATAAGAAGGATTTATTTTAAAAATAAATTAAGGTAGAATTACACTTATGAATAAGATTATTGCTATTGCTAATCAAAAAGGTGGAGTAGGAAAAACTACTACTGCGATTAACTTATCTAGTGCTTTAGCCTCACTTAATAAAAAAGTTTTATTAATTGATATGGACCCTCAAGGTAATTGCTCTAGAGGTTTAGGAGTAGACATCTCTTTAATTACTCGTAATTTATATGATGTTTTAATTGGAAAAGAAGATATAAATAAAATAGTTAGAAAAACAATAGTGCAAAACCTAGATTTAATCTCCCCTAAACTTATTTTAGCTAATCTTGACAGTGCGGTCTCAGGTAAAGTAAATGAACCATTTTATTTACTTAAAAATGCTTTAGAGAAATTAAATAAACAATATGATTTTATGATTATAGATTGTCCTCCTAGTTTAGGACTTTTAACTATTAATGCTTTATGTGCTTCTGATAAGGTTTTAATTCCTGTTCAATGTGAATATTTTGCCTTAGAAGCGGTCGCCCAAATCCTAGCGTCCATCTCAAACATTCAAAACATTTATAATCCATCTTTAGGAATTGAAGGATTTTTACTTACTATGTATGATTCTAAAACAAGATTTTCTATAGAAATTGCCTCTCAAGTAAGATCCTTATTTAAAGAAAACACTTTTATAAGTATGATACCTAGAAATATATCTATTCCTGAAAGTAACGCTAAAGGTATGCCTGTTACCATATTTAGACCAAATTCTATATCTAGTCAGGCTTATATATCTTTAGCTAAAGAAATAATAGATTATGAAAAATCAACGTCGTCTAGTTAATATATCTTTTGATAAGTTAGTAAAAAGATTTACTAAAACTAATGTTATTGCTTCTATTGAAAAAGAATATCAACAAGCAGTACCTTCTTTTATTTCGCCTAAATTAATTGATGATAATGAATATTTAAAAAAGGTCAAGGTTGATAAAGAAGGCATATGTAATACGTTTAGTTCTATTAAAGAAAAAGGTATTACTTATCCTTTAATTATTAGAAGGAAAAAAGATCACTATGAAATAGTGTTAGGAAGAAAAAGATTAATCGCTGCAAAAGCTTTTAATTTAAATGAAGTACCTTGTATTGTTATCGATATTGATGATGAAGAAATGTTAGTTATGCTTGCCGCGGATATTAGAGATTCTAATCCCTCTAATATGGTGGAACTTTCATTTGTGTGTAACACCTTATGTGAACAATACAATTTTAATCAAACTGATTTAGCTAAATTATTACATCAATCAAGAAGTCAAATATCTAATATCATGAGAATTAAAAACTTTAATGATTCAATATTAAAAGATATTTCCTACGGAAAATTATCTTTTGGACACGCAAAAGCGTTAGTAACTCTTCCAGATGAACTAATCGACGAGTTAGTGGATCAAGTCTATAAGCAACACCTATCAGTTAGACAGCTTGAAAAGATTATTTATCAATACAAACACAATGTTGATTTTGAAAAACAACAATTAGAATTAGGAAATAAATTTAACTCTCAAGTTAATATAAACAAACAAAGCATTAAATTTAGTTTTAATAGTGAAGAAGAAAAAGAAAACTTTATCAATAATCTTTTAAAATAAATTATTTGTTTTATAATTAAAAATGTCTTCGGGGCAAGGTGAAATTCCTGACCGGTGGTTATACTCCACGACTCTTATTAAAAAAATAAGATTGAACTTGTGAAATTCAAGTAGCGATTGTAAAGTCAAGATGAAAGAAGATAGTTTAATATATTATATCTTGCCTCGAATGGAGGCTTTTTATTTGCTATGAGTGATTATGATTTAACTAGATTAGTGATAAGTATATGTATCATTGGTTTATCTTTTGTTTTTATATTAAGAAAAGTATTTCATAAAGAGAGTAGGTTTAACGCTAAATTTATTACTAGTACGGCAATTTTTGCAGCGATTTCTACAATTTTATATGTCGTACCATTTTTTAATTTTAATTTACCAATATTTCCTGCTTTTTTATCTATACATTTAGATGAAATTCCTGTCTTTATTGCAGGTTTTGCTTATGGTCCAACTTCAGCAATTTTTATATTACTTATTAAAACATTAATAAAACTTCCAATGACTAGTTCATTATGTGTTGGAGAAATCGCAGATTTTATTTATAGCTTTGCTTTTATTATTCCTGCTTGTCTTATTTATAAAAAGAAACGTTCATTTAAAGGCGCACTTATTTCTTTAGGTGTAGGTTTTATTTGTCAAGTAGTGGTTGCGTCCTTCTTCACCACATTTGTAATGCTAGATTTTTATATGTTTGTAATGGGTATGTCTTATGAATCAATCTTAGCGATGTGTCAGGCTATTTATCCTTCGATTAATAATTTATCATGGCCATTTTTAACTTATATAGCTTTACCATTTAACATAGTTAAAGATGTTATTGTAATCGTGGTCACGCTTCTTTTATATAAGTCTTTACATACTCTTATAGATCGTATTGCTAGAGAGCAAAATAAAAACTAGGTTTTTGACCTAGCTTTTAATCTTTTTTAGTTAGTCTTCAATTGCGATCGCGCCTACTGGGCAACAATCTGCTGCATCTTCTTCAGCTTCGCCAGAAATGCATTCTGCAAGACCATCACTAGTTAATTCAAAGTCTTCAGGATATAGGCCTACACAAGATCCACATCCGATGCAGATACCTTGATCAACTCCAATTTTTCTTCTTCCCATCGAATTGTCCTCCTATTTAGACAATTAAAAATATACACTTTTTTAATAAATTTACAATATAGGTTTTATCTAGTTTATAGCTGTAAAAAGATTATTTTTATTTTTTTAATGAATAAAACATTTGTTTATATTATCATATAAAAGAAAAGGAAAAATATGCTAGAAACTAGACAAGAAAAGTATAAAGAATATCGAAATTCACTAGGAAAAACTAATAAAGAAAGCGCTCCTTTGGAGTATAAAGAAGACACTATAACTAGTGAAGAAATTTTATCTAGTAAACCTATTAAAACTCCTTCTTCAACTTCAATAATATCTTTTGATGAAATTATGAAAGATACACAAAATAAAGAAGTAAAAAAAGTTAAAACTAAATATTCTTTTTTTGATAGTATCACAGTTAAAGTTGTTATTTTAATTTTAGGACTAATAATAGTAGGAGTATTAATTTTTCTAGCCTGGTATTTTATAAAACA
Organism: uncultured Staphylococcaceae bacterium; assembly: GCA_964433025.1. GTDB lineage: Bacteria > Bacillota_I > Bacilli_A > RFN20 > CAG-826 > CAJOOD01. The sequence continues at coordinate 13,133 of CAYSPV010000009.1, read as the reverse complement.
ATAATTTATGGATAAAAGAAGTAAAATTACAATCGCTATTGATGGACCTGCAGCAGCAGGCAAATCAACCGTAGCTAAACTTGTAGCTAAAGCTTTAAACATCACCTATATTGATACGGGTGCTATGTATAGAGCCTTTACTTGGTTTGCTTTAGAACAAGGTGTTGACTGTCAAAATGAAAAGAAATGTTTAAAGCTAATTAAAGATGTAAATATTGAATTAAAACCTGATGGTACAGTTTTATGTAATAATATTGACGTTACACGTCAAATAAGAGAACCAAGAGTCTCTTCTCAAGTTTCTTATATTGCTTCATATAAAGACATTAGATTATTTTTAGTGGAACAACAAAGAGCGATGGCGCAAAAAGCATCAGTAGTCATGGATGGAAGAGATATAGGAACATATGTTTTACCTAATGCTGATGTAAAAATATATCAAATCGCCTCAGTGCAAACACGAGCGGTTAGAAGATATGATGAAAATATCGCTAAAGGCATTGATTGTACTTTAGAAGAAATAGAAAACGATGTAAGAAAAAGAGATTATATTGATTCACATCGAGATTTTGCACCTTTAAAAGCTGCACCTGATTCTGTTTTATTAGATACTTCATATATGACTATTGAAGAATCTGTAGAAAATGTATTAGCTATTATAGAAAAGAAAACTGGGGTTAAACCTAATGCCTAAAAATATTGTCGCAATTGTGGGTGCGCCTAATGTAGGTAAGTCCACGATTTTTAATCGTATATTAGGATATCGACATGCGATCGTTGATGATGTTGCAGGTATTACCCGTGATCGTATATATGGCGACGCTAGTTGGTTAAACCATGAATTTTTATTAATCGATACAGGTGGAATAGAAACAGAGCAAAACACCTTTCAAAAAGAAATAAGACAACAAGTACAACTCGCTATTGATGAAGCAGATGTCATCATTTTTATTTGTAATGGAAATATAGGTGTTACAAAAGATGATGAACTAGTGGCTAAGATGTTATATAAATGTCGTAAACCTATATTACTAGCGGTTAATAAAATTGATGATATTAATTTAAAAGATAATGCTTCTGATTTTTATAGATTAGGATTTGGAGAACCTATTTGTATAAGTGGAGCACATGGTATAGGTATAGGCGATCTTTTAGATCAAGTTATTAATAATTTACCTCCTAGTGAAGAAAGACATATTGAAGATGATAAGATTACTTTTTCTATTATTGGAAGACCTAATGTTGGTAAATCTTCTTTAATGAATGCATTACTAGGAGAAAATAGGGTTATTGTTTCAAATATTGAAGGCACTACTAGAGATAGTGTTGATACTTATTTTTCTAAAGATGGACAAGACTATGTTGCAATAGATACAGCAGGTCTTAAAAAACGTGGACAAATTTATGAATCAATTGATAAATACAGTGCTCTAAGAGCGCTTAGAGCAATTGAAAGAAGTGAAATAGTCTTACTAGTAATAGATGCTTTCAGCGGTATCTCCATCCAAGATAAACATATCGTTAGTTATGCTTTTGAACAAAATAAAGCCATTATTATCGTTGTTAATAAATGGGATTTAATTGATAGTAAAGTTACAACAAAACAAGATTTTATAAAGAAAATTAAAGATGAATTTGTATTTTTAGATTACGCGCCAATAGTGTTTGTAAGTGCTAAAAATAAGAGTAATATTAATGGCCTTTTTGATACAATTAAAGACTCCTATTTAGCGTATCACAAACGTATACCTACTAATGTTTTAAACAATGTGATTCAAGACGCTCAATTGAATAATGAAGCCCCTAATTTTAATGGGGGTAGATTAAAAATCTACTTTGCAAATCAAGTCGATGTTGCACCCCCTAGAATCGTTCTATTTGTAAACAATCCTAAATTTATGCATTTTTCATATCAAAGATATATCATAAATCGTATTCGTGATTCATTTGATTTTTCATCTACTCCAATTGATATCATACTTAGAAGAAAGACTTAAAAAAATTAGACTAGAAAAAAGTTTTTTGACAAAGTGAAAAAATGCTTTAAAATATTTAATATAGGAGGACGCTTAAATGAATAAACTCGAATTAATTGAAACTGTCGCCGCTAAAACTGCTGTCAGCAAAAGAGATGTCGAAGCCGTTGTTAATACTGCTTTCTGCACAATCGCAAAAGAATTAGTCGCTGGTGGTACTGTTAAATTAACCGATTTTGGTACATTCTCTGTTAAAACCAGACAACAAAGAAATGGTACAAATCCTAAAACAGGCGAAAAGATCGTCATTCCTGCAGCCAAAACTGTTGGATTTAAAGCGAGCAAAGGCTTAAAAGCTAAACTCTAATTCTAATTTTGAAATTTGTATTATAGCTATTTATAAAGGTGGGTTATTCCTACCTTTTAATTTGTTTTATTTTTTAATAAAATAATCATATGAAATTTGATGAAGTATTTGACATATTTTTAAAACTAGAAACTATATTTTCAAAATATAATAAAAATCTTTATCTAGTGGGTGGAGTTATTAGAGATTATTTATTAGATAGAGATATTAAAGACGTTGATATATGTGGTGATGCTTTAATTGAAGATATTGAAACATTTGATTTAGATATTGATGTTACATTTGCCTTATATGGATGTGTAAAGATTAGATTTGAAAATATTACATTTGAATACACAACATTAAGAAAAGAAAAAGCTTATTTAGATTATCGACATCCAAAAGAAATAGAATTTGTTAATGATATTAAAGTAGATTTTTTAAGAAGAGATTTTACTATTAATGGTTTATATATGGATAAAAATAAGAAGATCTATGATTTTTCTAGTGGTGTAGATGATATAAAATATCATCTTATTAGAACAATTGGAGATCCTAAAAAAAGAATTAAAGAAGATCCTCTTCGTATATTAAGAGCGCTTCGCTTCTCTTTACTTTTAGATTTTGATATCGAAGAAAGTTTATATTTTGCTATTATTAGATATTCATATCTTTTAGATAATTTAAACAAAGATAAAATTAAACAAGAAATAAATAAGATGTTAAAAGAAAATATTTCACCAATAGAGATAAGAAAACAATTAAGATATTTACAAATAAATTTATCTAAAGACATTGATTTAAAGGAGATTATGACTTATGGCTCAAGAACTGCTTGATTTTCGTTATTTATTAATTGAAAACTATAAAAAACTTAAATTAGATGAAAAACAATTAGCGACGATTTTTATTATCGATCACTACATTAACCAAGGTAATAAAATGATAACCGCGGATCTTTTATCTTTAAAAATGAGTATGCCTGTAAAAGAAATTGATCATATCTTATCTTCTTTATTAAAAATGCATTATATAGATTATGTAGAAGAAAATAATAAAATTGTTACCACATTAGAACCTTTAAAAGAATTATTATATCGAGAATTTGAAATATCATTTAACAATGATAGAAAAATATCTACAAAGATTAAAAATAGTAAGGAAGTCGCTAATATTTATCAACAATTTGAACAATATTTAAATAGAACTTTAACTCCTATTGAAATATCTAAAATCAATGAATGGATTAATATAGGTTATGATACAGATACAATAATTGGAGCACTTAAAGAAGCTATATCTAAAAATAAAAAATCTTTAAGAAGTGTAGATAAGATTTTACTTGTTTGGACTTCAAGAGATGATATAGAAAAAGAAGGTCACACTGTGGTTAATGAAAATTGGAGAAATTCGATAGAAGAAACAATTAAAATTGCTAAAACCCCTTGGGTTAAAAAAGATGATGACCAAGAAGATTAAAGAGATATTAGATTATTTTGATTATTTATATCCTAACGCTAAATGTGAATTAGATTATTTTGATGATTTTTCTTTGTTATGTGCGGTGGTATTGTCCGCTCAAGCAACAGATAAAAAAGTAAATCAAGTAACAAAGAAATTATTCATAAATAATAGAACAATTTATGATATTAACAATTTATCTTTTGAAGATATTTATAATGATATTAAACCATTAGGTTTAGCTAATAATAAAGCTAGAAATATTAAAAATCTAGCAAGTCAAATTATTGAACTTTATGATGGTAAAGTTCCTAATGATTTTGATTTGTTAGTTAAACTTCCAGGAGTAGGTATTAAAACCGCGAATGTCTTTTTAGCGGAATTTTATAAAATCCCTGCAATTGCAGTGGACACTCATGTAGAAAGGATTGCAAAACGTTTAAATCTTGCAAATAAAGATGATAACCCTGCAAAAGTCCAACAAAAATTACAAAAACAAATAGATAAATCCTTATGGATTAAAAGCCATCATCAAATTATCTTTTTTGGAAGATATTTTTGTAAAGCAAAAAACCCTAACTGTAAAGATTGTAAATTAACTAAATATTGTAATTATTATAAATTATAAAATTTATCGACTGCTTCTAAATAATCTATTCTAGGTTTAAAGCCTTGTTTTAATAATATTCCATTTTCTTTTATATCTTTATAAGGAATTGATTTTCTAGTCTTAGCATTATAAAAATCAATGACATATTTACTATCTAAAAAATAGATTTCTTTTAGTTTAACAAATTCAATTATAAAGAAGGCTATACCGCCTGCATCATTAACTTTTATAAGGTGATCGATTTGATGTTTGTAGATATTATTTAAGGGAAATGAAGTTAGATTTTCTGTTGACTTAGCTTCAAAATCTAGATACTTACCTTTATACACTCCGTTATAGTCAGTTGTGGATTGTTTTTCAAAATAAGCATCTATAATTCTTGCTCCTTTTGAATAATCAACTTTAACAATATTAATAGGAGTGGGTCTTTTATAAATTAACGCTATTTTGTTATCGACATAATATTCATTAGATAAGTTAATGTCATGTTCTAAATCCATACCACGATTCGCGGCATTACTTTTCTTAGTAATTAACTTATCTTGTTTTTTTAAGTTAGTCTGACTTATAGGTTTTTTCTTATTAGGATAATTTATCATCAATATATTTCCTTATCATCTTTTCATATTCTTCAGGAGTAATAGTTTCATTTCTATTTAATTTATGAATTAGTTTTGTAGTTATTACAGATGTATGATTATCTTTAGATAATGTTTTCTTATATTCTTCAAATATAGTTTGTTTATTTTTTAAGAATGTATCATATAATCTTGCTAAATTAATAGCGTCTGCTTCTGGATCATGAGCGGGCACCTTTAATTTAACATTAAAAATCTTACAATAATTAATTAATGAATATGGTGAGCCTTCATTATCTTTTATAAATTCAGAGATGATTTTTAAAAAATCAACATGATTAGAAAATATCTCTTCACATATATCTAAACAAACATTGTTTTGAGCTTGTAAAGTCATCGCGATTATTCTTAAATCATGGTGTCCAAAACTACAAAATATAGAACTTGAAAAATGCTCGCCACAGTATTTTTTAAAATCTATCATTGTTTGTTCAAAACTAACACCATATCTATTAATAGTTTTATTATTTAAACCTGTTAATTCTTCGACAATTTTACCTACTGGTTTATCACATTTTACTAATCTTTTAAAAGGTTGATAATATTTTTTAATCGTATAATTAGCGTTTAAATCCACACGAAGTGCACCAAAGGCAATCATCTCTGCGTTTATCTGTGTTCCTTCTAAATCTATAAAGACGATATGCTTTTTATTTTTTAATATTTTTGATAGGCAATTCATATCAAATATTATAGCAATTAAAGATTTAAAAAACATTATCAATATAGCTAAATTAATATATAATATTAACTATGAGTAAAAAAAATGTAACATTATCTTTAACTAGTCAAGAAATTCTAGATAAAAAATTTAATGCTTCACAGTATGGTTATGATGCTTTAGAAGTTGATAAATATTTAGATAATGTTATTAAAGATTATCGTATTATTGAAAAAAATAAATTAATATCAAATCAAGAATACGATGATCTACTTAAAAGGGTCAAAGAACTTAAAAAAGAAAACAATGAATTAGAAATTAAAGTTACTTCACTAGAAGAAAAATATGGTGATTTAAAAGATAAGGGTGTTAATGAATCTAATATTGATTTGATAACCACACTTCGTAAATATGAAAAAGTTATTTATAAAATGGGAATAGACCCAAAGAAAATTAAATAAAATGTGGTCTGGACAATAGCTGTTAATTCAGAGGAAAGTCCATGCTCGCACAAGCTGCGATGCTTGTAGTGATTGCGCTGATGGAAAAAATAACATCAGGTATGCGGGAGCGCATAACGGCGGAGTATGTCTAAGGTGTAAACTATGACTATCTCCTGAAAGTGCCACAGTGACGATTAGATGGAAACATCGAAGTGGAACGTTGGTAAACCCCACAAGCGAGAAACCCAAAATATGGTAGGGGAGGTTGTTGCTTAGAAATGAATAAGTAACAGCATGCATTATGCATAGATAAATTATTGTCTAAAACAGAACATGGCTTACTAGACCACTTACTCACAAAGGAGCGATTATGAATTTACCAACAAAAATTACCTTTTCTAGAATAATAATAATCATTTTAATGATTATTGCTTTATTTGTTTTATCATTAATTCCTAATTTAGAATCTATTACATTAGGTAATTCAAATATTGATTTAATATTTTTTATAATTTGTATTGTTTTTGTTGTTGGTAGCGCTACTGATTATTTAGATGGACATTTAGCAAGAAAAAACAATCAAGTCACAGATTTAGGTAAATTTTTAGATCCAGTAGCGGATAAATTATTAATTAATTCTTTAGTTATATTTTTAATTGCACCTTCAATATTTGCTCCATATTTAAGTAATGATAATCAATTATCATTTAATATGTGGTGTGCGATTATTTTAATTGCTAGAGACATAGTAGTAGATGCTTTAAGATTTATTGCCGCTCAAAAGAAAATAGTAATTGCGGCTAATATTTTTGGCAAAGCCAAAACAGTCTTACAAATGATAGCGATTATCTTTGTTTTATTAAATGGTTGGCCATTTAATTATTTTGATGCTAGTTGGCCTAGTGGCTTACATATTACAGACTTTTTAGTTTATTTAGCCACCTTAGTGTCTTTTATAAGTGGTGTAATTTATGTATGGCAAAATAGAAAAGTATTTATGACTAATAAAGAAGAATATGGAAGATAATTTAAATAATTTAGTAAAACTATTAAAAGAAAATCATCTCACTATTTGTAGTGCAGAATCTTTAAGCGGTGGTTTATTTGCTTCATCTTTAACTTCTATAAGTGGAGCGTCATCCTTTTTTAAAGGTGGGTTAGTAACTTATATGAATGAAGCTAAAGTTAGATTATTAGGAATTAGTTATGAAGATATTGATAAATATGGTGTTGTTAGTAAAGAAATTGCCTTACAAATGGCAAATAATGCAAAACAAATTACTAAAAGTGATATTTCTGTATCTTTTACAGGTAATGCAGGACCAACATCATTAGAAAATAAACCTGTAGGTTTAGTGTTTATTGGTATTTGTATATTTAATGAAGCATTTGTATATGAATTTAAATTTAATGGAGATAGAGATTCTATAAGAAATCAATGTCTTGAAACCGCTTATAATTTAATAACTGAAATAATTAAAAGTAAATTTAGCAATTTAGATAATAAATGACTATAAGTATGTAGAAAGGAAATTTTATTATGTCAGAAAAATTAGAAAAAGATGCAATATTACAGCAAACATTAAAAGAAATTGAAAAAACATTTGGAAAAGGTTCAGTTATGAAACTTGGACAAAGACCGCCTGTGGATTTAGATGTTATTCCAAGTGGTTCATTATTACTTGATGATATTTTAGGAGTGGGTGGTTATCCTAAAGGAAGAATTATTGAAATTTATGGACCTGAATCTTCTGGTAAAACCACTTTAGCTTTACACGCGATTAGTGAATGTCAAGCTCAAGGTGGAAGAGCAGCCTTTGTAGATGCAGAACACGCGATTGATCCATTGTATGCTAAAGCGTTAGGTGTTGATATTGATGAATTAATCTTATCTCAACCTGATAGTGGTGAACAGGCTTTAGAAATAGTGGAAATGCTAGCCGCTAGTAAGGCTATTGATTTAATTATTGTTGATAGTGTAGCAGCACTTGTTCCTCAAGCCGAATTAGATGGTGTTATGGCGGATAATCAAGTTGGTTTACAAGCTAGATTAATGTCTAAAGCGATGAGAAAACTTGCTGGTGTTTTAAATAAATCTAGCTGTGCGATTATCTTTATTAACCAAATAAGAGAAAAAGTTGGTGTAATGTATGGAAATCCAGAAACTACATCAGGTGGAAGAGCTTTAAAATTTTATGCTTCAATTCGTATAGATATTAGAAGAAGTGAAGCTATTAAAGCAGGAGCGGATATTATAGGTAATACTTGTGTAGTTAAAATTGTTAAAAACAAAGTATCTCCTCCATTTAAATCTTGTAAGATTGATATTATTTATGGAAAAGGAATATCAAAAGAAGGGGAAATTTTAGATTTAGCTTGTCAATTTAATTTGATTAAAAAATCAGGTTCTTGGTATGAATATAATGGCGAAAAGATCGGACAAGGAAGAGAAAGCGCTAAAATTTTCATTAAAGAAAATGATGAAATTAGAAAAGATTTAGTGGAAAAAATTAAAAACGGTGAAGCTGTTTCACTAAGTGAATAAGACAAATTTTATACAATTTACATCTTTATTTTAGTATCAGGGTAATATTTCATATTTTTATTTGTGATATTTTTCATTGATTAGTATAATTAAGGTGCACTAGGAAGTGCTTAATATATATCTTATTAGATATTTATTTATCGGCGATGGCCGTCATATATAAATTAATAGTCCTTATTTAAAAGGTGAAATTTTTTATGAGACATAATTAATCAATGAAAGGAGTTTGCTTAGATGGACATTGATCTAGCTATTACCTTGCTAATTGTTTGTTTTGTTGGTGGTCTTATAATTGGTGGAATCATCTTAATTTTAATACCCTATTTTAGAAACAACATTTCTAGCAAAAAAGCCCAAAAAATTATCCACGATGCTGAAGCAAAAGCAGACCGCATCGTTAAAAACGCTCAAATAGATGGAAAACAAGCAGTTTCCGAATTAAAAATTGAAGCGGAAAAAGAAATTAAAGAAAAAAGAAATGAATTAAATCAAACTGAAAATCGTTTACTTCAAAGAGAACAAAACATTGATAGAAGAGACGCGCTTTTATCAAATAAGGAAACGATTATCGATCAAAAAAGTGAGTCTTTAACAAGACAAATTAACGAATACACTCGTAAAGAAAAAATCTTACAAGAAAAAATTGATGGAATTATTGATGAACTTGAAAAAGTTTCTCATATGTCTATTCAAGAAGCTAGAGACGAAATCTTTAAGAGAGTAGAATCAAAAATGGCGCAAGAAATTTCAGTCTACATCAAAAATAAAGAAGATGAGGCTAATGAAAAATGTGATGAAAAAGCCGTAGAAATTTTATCACTTGCTATGTCAAGATTTGCCCAAGATACCACAAATGAAAGAACTGTATATTCAGTAGCCCTTCCAAATGATGAAATGAAAGGAAGAATCATTGGAAGAGAAGGAAGAAACATTAGAAGTTTAGAACAACTTTTAGGGGTAGATTTAATTATTGATGACACTCCTGAAGTTATTACAATTTCTTGTTTTAATCCTATTAGAAGAGAAATTGCTCGTCTTACCTTAGAAGCTTTAATTAAAGATGGAAGAATTCAACCAGGAAGAATTGAAGAATTAGCTAATAAATCTAAAAAAGAAGTGGAAGAACAAATCAAAAAAGCAGGTGAAGAAGCAGCTTTTAGACTTGGACTTCCAAGAATTAATAAAGAATTATTAAACTATGTAGGACGTTTAAAATATCGTACTAGTTATGGTCAAAACGCCTATGAACATTCAATTGAAGTAGCGTACCTTTCAGGTATTATGGCAGCAGAGCTTGGTTTAGATCAAAACATGGCTAAAAGAGCAGGTTTATTACATGATATTGGTAAAGCTGCAGATTTTGAAGTTGATGGAAGTCACGTAGAAATTGGATCACGTTTAGCGAAAAAATATGGTGAACCAGATATTGTTATAAACGCGATTGAATCTCACCACGGTGATGTACCTGCTAACTGTGTTATTTCTCATATTGTTCAAGCTGCAGATACCTTAAGTGCAGCTAGACCTGGTTCAAGAAGTGAAACATTAGAATCATATGTTAAACGTATTGAACAATTAGAAGAACTTTGTAAATCATATGATGGTGTATATCAAAGCTATGCTATGCAATCAGGTAGAGAAATAAGAGTTATGGTCATACCTGATAAAATTGATGATTTAGGAGCATTTAATTTAGCCCGTTCTATTAAAGAACGTATAGAAAATGAAATGACCTATCCAGGACAAATTAAAGTATCTGTTATTAGAGAATATCGCGCTATTGAAACTGCTAAATAAGAGGATTTAATATTGAACATATTATTTATTGGTGATATAGTCGGAAAACCTGGACGTTTAGCTTTAAAAAAAGGAATCGATTTGGTGGAACAAAATCATCAAATCGATTTTGTTATTGCAAATGGCGAAAACGTCTCTCATGGTAGAGGTCTACTTGAAAAACATTATGATGAATTAATGGATTGTGGAGTAGATGTTATTACCTTAGGTAATCATTATGATAATAAAGTTCAATTAAGAAAATATATCGACAAAGTCGATAATATTATTAGACCTTTAAATTTAATTAATTCTTATCCAGGAGTGGGCACGAACATTTTTAAAGTCGATAATAAGACTATTAGAGTCACTAATGTATTAGGAAGTGTCTTTATTAATGAATTAGTCACTAACCCATATTTAGCTTTAAAAGATGTTATTGATAATGAAGAAAAAGCCGATATTCATATTGTGGATTTTCATGGCGAGGCCACTAGTGAAAAACAATCTATTGCTTATGTATTTGATGGACAAATATCTGCTTTACTTGGAACACACACTCACGTACAAACTAATGATGCAAGAATATTAGAACATAATACTGCTTTTATGTGTGATGTAGGCTTCTGTGGTGCTTTTAACAGCGTACTTGGTTTTGAAACAAAATCTGTTATAGATAAGATGATATTTGGAAAAACAGAGCCATTTCAAATTGAAGAAAGTTGTGATGTTATTTTTAATGCAGTTTTATTAAAATTTGATGATTTATCCAATATTTGCAAAGAAATTATTCCCATTAGGGAGGTTTTTAAAGATGAAAAAGAATAAGAAAGTTGACCATATTATATCTTTACCTGATTTAAAAAATGCTCGAACTAAAAATAAAGACCAAGATGTGGTTTATTATGATAAGTTTGTGGTCAATGAATATTTAAAAGAATATGGAAAAGATAAACTTTATTATATTCGTACTTTTGGCTGTCAGGCTAATGTAAGAGATAGTGAAGTTATCGCAGGTATTTTTGATAGCATGAATATGAAAGAAACATCTGATATATCATTAGCCAATATTATTGTTATTAATACCTGTGCGGTTAGAGAAAACGCAGTGGACAAGATGTTTGGAGAAATCGGTCAATGTAAAGCTTATAGAGCAAAAAGCTGTCAAGTATGCGCGGTCATAGGATGTGTATGTGAACAACCTGATAATGTTGAAAAGATATTAGATAAATACCCACATGTTAATTTAATTTTAGGCACTCATGAAATCGCGTTTTTTGCGGAAAATCTTTACGAATTAGTAAGTAATAATTATAAACGTTTAGTAAACATTAAAAGCCAAGGTGGTAATGTTTTTGAAAACTTCCCATCACATAGACAAAATGAATATAAGGCATATGTAAACATTATGTATGGATGTAATAAGTTCTGCTCTTATTGTATTGTTCCTTATACAAGAGGTAGAGAAAGATCTAGATTAATGAAAGACATCTTAGATGAATGTAAGGAACTCATCAATAATGGTTATAAAGAAATTACATTACTAGGTCAAAATGTTAATGCTTATGGTAAAGATTTAAAAGATGGAAGTAGCTTTGCTTTACTTTTAGAAGAAGTGGCAAAACTTGGAATTGCTAGACTTAGATTTACAACTTCTCATCCTTTTGATTTTAGTGATGATATTATCGAAGTAATTGCAAAATATGATAACATCATGAAATCTATTCATTTACCTGTTCAAAGTGGTAGTGATGAAATATTAAAATTAATGGCGAGAAGATATACATCTAAACAATATAAAAATCTTGTCGATAAGATGAGAAGTAAGATAAAGGATTTAACTTTATCTACAGATATAATTGTAGGTTTTCCAAATGAAACAGAAGAACAATTTTTAATGACTTTAGATATGGTGGATTATGTAAAATATGAATCTGCTTTTACGTTTATTTATTCTCCTAGAAAAGGAACGCCTGCAGCAGCTTTAGAAGATAATGTAAGTGATGAAGTTAAACATGAAAGATTTAATAGATTAGTAAAATGTTTAGAAAAATATGTTTCTAAATATGCTGAATCAATGGTGGGCAACACTTATAAAGTTTTAGTAGATGGTCCTTCTAAAAGTGATCCTACGATGTTTAGTGGCTACACAGAATCAAATAAACTAGTCCACTTTAAATGTTCTAGGACTTCTTTAATTGGTCAAATCGTAGATGTTAAAATATTATCTTCTCATACTTATTCATTAATTGGAGAATTACAATGAATGAATTAGATAAAATCTTAACTAGATTAAAAGATGATATTAATGATATTCCTTGTGTTAAAGAATATATCTTTTTAAAAGATGCAATTAAAAATAATAAAGAGCTAATTAAGTTAGAAAAAGATATTAAGGAAGCAACTGAAAATGGTAATTTTAAATTACTTAATGAATTAAAAATTAAATATGATAGTCATCCTTTAATTAATAATTTTAAAATTATTAAAAAAGAAACTTTAGCAACGCTACTTGAAATAAAGGAGCAATTAGAGCGCAAATGATTTATGTAATATGTGGCCCTACTGCATCAAATAAAACAACCCTTGCCCATAAACTTTTTGATGCTTTAGATAAGCCATTAATTATTAACGCAGATGCATATCAAATATATAAAGGTCTAAATATTTTAAGTGC
>CAYSPV010000008.1:0-33300 GCA_964433025.1 uncultured Staphylococcaceae bacterium | reverse complement strand
AATGGATCTACTTATATTTATGCATCTTCTGCTTCATTAAGTGATTCAATATTAGTTAATGTTGTCGGTGGAAGTGATATTACAAATGCAGAATTTAATATATCTTTACAATCTACTTCCTTAGAAGTAAATGAATATCAAACAATTATATTTGATGATTATGAAGGATCTTATGTAAACACTGATCTTTTATGGGTTATTGAAGATGAAGATGTAATATTCTTAGAATATTATCCATATGATAATAGCTTAAGAGTGTATGCTGAAAGTGAAGGTATTACTAGTTTTTATTTATATAATAGTGATGGAAATACCTCTAATAGTGTTGAAGTAGAAGTTATTAATGGTATTAATCCTTATAGAAGCATTGATAGCGATGAATTTTATGATCAATATACACGTGCAGAATCTTATCAAGACGCGATGTATAGAAGTGAATATTATTTAATGTCAGGTGATATAGTAGCACCTGATCAAGCTCCTACAATATCATCTTATCAACCAAGTGTGGACGGTACATTAATTCATAACTCCACGACTTTATTTTCTAATAACAATAGAACTTACACAGTTTTAGATGCTTATGGTAATTTTGCTTTTGAAATTTATTATGGTGCAGCTTATATAACCTTAGAAGAAGTAGCAGCTTATGTTTATGCTTGGGGTGAAGTTCCTATTAATTATTCAGATAGTAAATCTACAAGCCAAATCAAAACATCTGAGTGGGGTGAATATTTAAGATTAAATAACACTGCTTTTTCTGGAGATACTTCTAGATATCCTTATGAACCTGTTTTACCTGATATCAGCGGTTGTGGTGGTAATCTTCAATATTATGAAATAGATATTGGTACGACTGGCACTGATAGTGATTCTTCTTATTCTACTGCCATCTATAATGATGGAAGTAAGATTACAAGAGGTGCGGCTAGAATTGTATATTCTAGATATTATGAAGACACTGGTGAAAAAGTAGATATGGAAGATAGATATGTATTTTATACTTACAATCATTACAATGATTTCCAAGAATATTTAAATTATGAAAATGGTTGGGGTGAAATATTTGGTAATATTACAGGTGGTGGTACATTATCTAGTAAAACAGATTATAATCCTACAGATTATATAGCCACGATTCGTCAAAACTTTATTTAATTATAAAATAAGCCTTTTTAATGAAATTAAAATCTAATTATTCTATACTTTTATTATGTCGGCGATATTATATGTTGTTATTGGATTTGTAATTATATTTGCAGGTACTTCTTTAGGAAGTGCTTTAGTATTTGTATTTAAAAAAGATATCTCTGATAGAGTTAATACGATATTTTTAGGTTTTGCGGCAGGTGTAATGATCGCGGCTTCTATATTTTCATTAATTATTCCTTCTTTAGAAGAAGGTAATGCATATTTTACTAACTTATTAAATTCTACTAGCGATGATCCTTTAGTTATCTTTTTAGGTGTATTACCCGCGGTAGGAGGAGTAATACTAGGTTGTTTATTTTTATTATTAGTAGATCATATCGTTCCTCATATCCATAAAAGTGGTGAAGTAGAAGGAATAAGAAGTAATATGAATAAACATATCAAATTCTTTTTAGCAGTTACTATTCATAATATTCCTGAAGGATTAACAGTAGGTTTTGCTTTTGGTAGTGCTTGGGCTTTAGTGGCTAGTGATGGTGCTGCAGTTATGCTAGCACCTTTAGCTTTAGCGATTGGTATCGCTATTCAAAACTTTCCAGAAGGTGCCACAGTGGCCCTACCATTTTCTATAGAATTAAAAAGTAAGAGTAAGGGATTTTTACTTGGTTCTTTATCAGGTTTAGTGGAACCTATCGCTGCTCTTATTGGTTTTTTCTTATCTTTTGCTTTAATAGGATTACAACCATGGTTTTTAGCCTTTGGAGCGGGTGCTATGATATTTGTGGTCATCGAAGATTTAATACCAGATGCGATGTCTCATAAAATGTCTCATTTAGCGACTTGGTCTGCTGTTATTGGATTTTTAGTGATGATGGTGTTAGATGTTTGTTTAGGATAATATTTAAGTATGGAAAATGTAAAAGAAAAGTTCGTAGATATACAGCCTATTTCTAAAGGTAGAAGAATATTAGTATTCCTTGGTGATTTTTTTATTAATTTTATTATTGCTATGTTTTTATTTAATGTGGTGATATATCCTATTGGTCAAGCTGTATCTAGTTATAATGATAGGATGATTGAAGTAGAAGAAGCGGAATCATTAAGAAATTCTATATTATATGAAAATGGTCTATTATTTTATGAAACTCAAGAAGAGATAGATATGTTTAATTATAATCTTACATATACCTATGATTTATATTTAAGATATTATGTTTTTGAAGATGAAGATGATCTTCAATATGAAGTCATCTATACTTAC
The DNA here is from genome assembly GCA_964433025.1 of uncultured Staphylococcaceae bacterium. Taxonomy (GTDB): domain Bacteria; phylum Bacillota_I; class Bacilli_A; order RFN20; family CAG-826; genus CAJOOD01. Next base: position 30,887 of record CAYSPV010000008.1, on the reverse strand, counting down.
TTTAATAACATCATAGGAGATCATGACCTTTATATAAATTTATATAAAGATGTTAATTCTTCATATAACTTCTTTGATATCACTGATGATTCTGTAGTGTTAAAAGATTATTATAAATCTTTATTATCCGCTTATTTTGATCCTTCTGATGCCTTAAATAGTGAAGGTGAAACATATTATGAAACATTATGTAATAATGTTTTCTTATTTTTATATTCTGAAGTCTTATTAAACATGCAAGAAAACAATGTTTTAAATTATGATTTATATCAAAATGTTGTAGATGATGTTAATACTTATATCGATATTCTTATAACAATATGTGCTTATATAACATTTATGTTATCAAGTAGTATTTGTTATATCTTATATCCATTAATATCTAAATCTGGTAAAACAATTGCGATGTCGATGATGAGAATAGAAAGAGTAAGTGTTAAAACATTAAATATCTTAAAAAGACCAATTAGATTAATTAATGCTTTATATTTATTTGCTTTAAATTTTGTTTATATTATGTTTTTACCATCTTTTATTGTTAGTTTTAATTATTTATTCTCCGTAGGAGGATTATTTATTGTATCTGTTATTTCACTATTTTTAGTTATTGTTTCTGGCATATTCTTATTAATAAATTCCTTTGGAATGACATTATTTGACTTTATAGGTCAATCTGTTTTAATATCAAATGATAGTTTAAATGAACTCATAAGAGTTAAAGGTATCTCAAATGATTGAAGAGACAAATATTGAAGAAAATAATAAAAAGGTAATTACATATGTGTACGCTAGATTCTATAAGAGGGTTTTAGCTAATGTTGTAGATTTTTTGCTCTTTTTATTAGTGTTCTTTACCCTATTTATCTCTGTTAGAGCAATAGTAAATAATACTTCATATGGCACATTTGTTAATTCTGAAATAGAAAGAATAAGAGAAGAAAGCGGACTATATGTAAGAATAATTACTGAAGATAATGAATTAACCGATATTATTACTTATAACAATACTTTAGACCCTACACCTTATCAAAAAAGGGCTAATGCGATACAGGCTATTAATAATTTTTTAGATTATGTTTATGACATATTTTGTGATGAAGAATCTGAATATTATGATCCTAGTAAATATGAAACTGTTTATAATTCTTATTTAGAATTCTTTTGGGATGAAGATCTGGTGTACACAAATAGCAGCGGTCAATCCGCGACCTACTTTTTAATAGGAGTCGTAGATGAAGATGGAAGAGTAATAGAAAATGAAGAATATCGTAATTTAGGTGGTGTATATCTAGATGTATATGAAGATGCTTATACCCCTTTTATAGATGAAATATGTCAAGGATATTTAATCACTATTATTCCTAATTATTATGAATACACGCAGTTTAGTAGTGATATGTTATTTTTTGTTGAAATTCCTATTTCATACCTCTTAGGAGGTATACTTGTATATTTTGTGCCTACACTTTTCTTTAAAAGAGGTAGAAAAACATTAGGTAAAGCTTTATATAAGATTGGACTAGTGGATAAAAACTTATATAATCCTAAATTTTCTATAAGTGTTATAAGATTTTGTATATTTTATTTTGCAGAACTAATATTATCTTTATTTACCTTCTGCATACCTTTTATGATCTCATTTACCTTAATGGTGTTTTCAAAAAAGAAACAAGGATTTTGTGATTATATGTTAAATCTACACGAAGTAGATACAACATATACTCCTATCTTTTATGATGAAAAAGACGCTCTTGTGGGACAAATTAAAAAACCGATCACGCATGTCGAATTTAAACAACGTGATCCACAATAATTAAAATGTTGTTGTCTATCCTAAATAATATGTCATTTTTAGATCACCTATTTTAAAAAATAGGTTGCAAATCTATAATCTGTAATTTACAATTTATTTGAAATTAAAAAAAGACGAAAAAAGGCTAATAATTATAATGGTTATGGAGGATTGCTTATGAGCAATAAAAAAGCGTTAACTGCTGCACTAGTGCCTTTACTTGGTATTAGTACTATTTTACTTGGTTGTATAGCTTTTAATAATACACCTACAAGCAATGTTACACCCGTAAGTGCTACAGATACCACTAGTGAAGATGAAGAAGATGAATATGTTATCGATATAGATGCTTTAAATAACGCTACTAGCTTAGAGATGGAAGATTTATCTGTTTCTATTACTAAATCTAGTGAAACCGCAACAGCTAAATCTTATAGTGTTACCTTCTCTAGTCAAATTCAAACATACACTAATAGAACTAGATATTGTTATATAAATATATCTGACTCCACATTTAATAGTGATGATCAAGTCAGCTACGAAGATGAAGAAGATATGCCACATTATACTGGTAATGTCTATAACATCACTAACGTTAGAAGTGGTGATGCTGTATACATTCCTAGATATATGAAACGTGGCGATCAATTCTTTATTGATGTCACCTCAATTAATAGTGATGTCGTAGATTCTGAATATATCTCTAGAATTGGTTCTATCTATATTCCTATCGAAATAGAAAGTATCTCTTCTGAAGCCTTCATGGGATTAAATGAAGATGTAGTCATTTATTGTGAAGTTGATGAACAACCAGAAGGTTGGGCAGAAGATTGGACTGATTGTGAAAACATTGTTTGGGGTTATGAATATGATAGTAGTGATGAAACCGCTTCAACCTACAACGTTTATGGCGGTGGTCAAACTTATGGTACTGGTAAAAACTTCTTTATTGGATTCCAAAACTCTGATACCTATGAACCATTAATCATGAAATATGATGTTACTGACACCACTACTAATGTAACTACAACTGAATATTATATCGTGCCTATCTCTGATAGCAGAGCCTCAATTCCTGCTTATGATGATAGATTATTTGAAGGTGTGGGTACTTCTGTAAGTGGTTCTACATCTTATTCTAAAAATATTGATATTGAATTACCTGATACGATGGAAATAGATGACAGCAGTATCGAATTTTATAACATATATGAAGCTGAAAGAGATTCCTCTAGTAATTTATATGTAGTAAACACTGATGTTCAATATATGTCTACAGTAAGACTTGGATATGCTGTTAAAGAACATATTAATGATTATATTAATTATACATTTAGTTTAAATTCATCTTTCTCTGGTTATACTTCTTTATCCTTAAATGTTGATAAAGTTGATGGTATTTATCAAGTTATTAAATCTTCGACATATGAATCTAATTTAAGTAGTATTGAAGCTGGTTCAATGTATGTTCGTTATAGATTTACTAATTTAAATTCCACTCAATATTATATTGTTTATGAATATAATGGAGAATTAATTGAATCATATGTTGCAATTGATTCGCCTATTCCTAGATATATCATTGAAAATGATACCAATAATAATATTTCATTCTTAATTAAAAACAGTGATGTAGGGGAAGGATTTGATGGATCAAATATTAAAGCTTTATCTCTTATTGGTTTAACAATAAGTTTAGACTTATTTACCACAAGAGGAAGTATTGCCACAAAATCATCAACATCCACTAGATTTGGTATTTTAGAAATATTTGACACGACTGTTACAGGTGAAAGTGTAGCTTATTATGATGCTGATTTAATATTAATACTTACCAGTATTCTTTATACAGTTTTATATATTGTTGTAGCGACAATTCTATTCTTTTATTTAAAACATAAATATCGTAATGATGAATTTAGAAGAATGAAACCTAAAAAATATCTAAAATCTGCTGCTATTTTATGGGCGGGTATATTTACATGTATCTTATCTATTATGTTTATATTCTTTAGAAGCGTACCATTTAATAACGCAATAGTGGTCTATAACCCATTAGATGTATATGTAATTGTATTTACCATTGTAGCCGTATTCTTTATTGGCTATTACATTAGAAATCTTGTAATTGCAATTAAAGCTAATAAAGAAAGAAAACGGGCTATTAAATTAAGATTAGACGAAACGCCAGAAGATGATGGCACTAACTAATAAATATAAGGAGTAAAATATGGAAATTAGAATTAAAGAATTAACTAAAATCTTCCCAGGAGACCCCAAGAAAAACATTCGTGATACTATCGCAGTTAAAGACTTAGATTTTACTGTTCCTGATGGTAAACTTGTAGGTTTACTTGGTCCTTCTGGATGTGGTAAATCTACTACCCTTTATATGATAAGTGGTTTACAAAACCCCACTTCTGGTGAAGTTTGGTTTGGTGATCAAGAAGTTACCAACCTTTCTCCTGAAAAAAGAGGTATTGGTTTAGTTTTCCAAAACTATGCCCTATATCCTCATATGACTATTTATAAAAACATTGAATTCCCATTAACTAACTTAAAAGTTGAAGTTCCTCTCGTGGAATTTTATAACTTTGAATATAACGCAACCTATCAAATGGGTGAAGATGATAATAAATATTTCTTAGGAAAATCAATTCGTTCTTTATTAAATAAAGCAGGATTATCTTCTATTCAAGGTAAAATCAAAATACTTAATGATAAAGCCGATAAATCAATATTAAATATTAATATTAAATTAAATAAAGTTTCTCAAGCATCTCGTCAAGTAGTGGAAGAAAATTTAAAATCTATTATTAATGTTGATTTTGAATTAGTAAACGAAGAATTAGCGACAGAACCTTTATATGATTCATCATTTAGGGCTACTGTTAATAATGTCTCTGAACAAGCAAAAGTATCATTAACCTTTAAAGGTAATTTAACTAAGAAATTTAATGTTGCCCATATGGATAGCACGATTAACACTGCAAAAGAAATTATTAAAGGCAAAAAATATGGCAATATTGAAGGTATATTAATTACTAGAACTCAAAATGGTGAATATGAATTAATGGTAATGCTAAATTCTGTTAATTATGGTCGTTTAGAAGAATGTGCAAATGATCTAAAAGGCGTTTATAGCTTTGCTAGTGATTCATTATTTATCACTGATATGAGAGATAAAGTCTTAGAAAAAGCTATTAAAGGCGATTTAATTAAAGCCAAGATTAGATATTCTGATTTTAAATTATATTTTAATAAACCTAATATTAAGATTTACTTTAAGTTAATGAGAACTTCTAAAGAAGACGCTAAAGCGTTATTAGATGATTTAAGTGCTAGATTAAATTTAACTGATGTAGAACTTAATTCTAATTTAGCTATAGCCCATAGAAGACTAACTAAAGAAGAAAGAAAAGCTATTGTTACTGCAACTGCTCAACTAGTACAAGTTGAAGAATATTTACAAAGAAAACCTGCTCAATTATCAGGTGGTCAACAACAACGTGTCGCAATTGCTAGAGCCTTAGTTAAAAAACCAAAGGTTTTATTATTAGATGAACCTTTATCAAATCTAGATGCTAGATTAAGATTACAAACAAGAGAAGAAATTAGAAGAATTCAAAAAGAAACAGGAATTACCACTGTATTTGTTACTCACGACCAAGAAGAAGCAATGTCTATTTCTGATCAGATCGTAGTTATGAAACTTGGTGAAATGCAACAAATTGATTCACCTCAAGCCGTGTATAATTCTCCTGCTAATTTGTTTGTCGCTCAATTTTTAGGAACACCTCCAATTAATGTCTTTAAAGGACAAATTAAAAAGAATAAAGTTTATATTGGAGATGATGTTGTTTATACCTTAAAAGATAAAATTGAAGATAAAGAAGTTTATGTGGCTATTAGACCTGAAGGGTTTAGCAAAGCCACAAAAGAAGATAAAGAAGTCTTACATGCTAAATTAAGTATGATACAAGTTTTAGGTAGAGATATTTCTATAGTGGCTACTAATGAAAACTGTACTAAAGACACCTTTAAAGTCATCATCTCTAGTGAAGATAGAAGTGATGATGAAAACCTATTATTAAAAGTTAAACCTAACAAGATGTTTATATTTGACGGCGAAACTGAAGAAAGAATTTATTGTAAATAGGTAAAAATTATGTTTAAAAAGAAAGAAAAAGAATTACAACAAGTTGAAGAAGTAGTAGAAACTTCATCAATAAATGCTGGTGAGGCAGTTTTACAACCAGAAAGTGTTTATGATGAAAATGAAAACGTTGTTGTAAGATTAGTCAGCCGTCATAAAAACAAAAAACCTTATCAAATAACTGGTATTGAAGATGTATCCGCTAAAAACAATTGGAAAGCGTGGTTATATCTTGGACCTGTTATTGTCTTAATCGTGGTATTTTTAATTTATCCTCTAATTAATACCATCTTTATTGCTTTTACTGAAAATTATCAATACGCAAGTGGTAAATTTGATGGTTTTACCTTAAATAACTTTGGGGTTATTTTAGGTCTGACCACAACAACATCCACAGGAGCAACAGAATCATATTTTACTCAATACGCTATTCCTAATACCTTTATTATAGTGTTTATTACTGTTCCTGTTTCTACTGCTTTAGCCTTAATAATTTCAGTAGCACTTAATTCTATTAAGTGGTTCCAAAAAATATTACAAACTATATTCTTCTTACCATATGTCACTAACGCGATCGCTATTGGTATGGTGTTTAGTGTTATCTTTGATGATTATGGTATTATTAACTATATTTTTAATACTGATATTACTTGGATATATGGTGCAGATAGATGGGTAGCTATGGTGCCATTATGTATTTATATTGTTTGGTCATCTATTCCATTTAAGATTTTAGTATTTTTAAGTGGTTTACAAGGTATTGATAAACAATATTATCAAGCTGCTCAAATCGATTCATGTAGTAAAGCTAAAGTATTATGGAATATTACTGTTCCATTATTATCGCCTCAAATTCTTTATATTTTAGTCACTAGCTTTATTGGTGCCTTTAAAGAATATGATAGCATTGTGGCTTTATTTAATGGTCCAGGTACTTTGGGCACTAATGGTGATCCTAACATGGAAACAATTGTTTATTATATCTATGATCGATTATCACAGCAAACATCTTTAGCTGCTGCAGCAGCGGTATTCTTATTTGTGATAATTTTAGTCTTTACAGCTTTACAATTTGTCGTATCTCGTAAGAGAGTGTTCTACTAAGAAAGGAGGTTTTTATCATGGTTAATATATTTAAAAGATTTAAAAAGAATAAAGTAGAAACTGAAGAAGTTAATACTCAAGAAGAAGTAGTCCAAGAAGAACAAACTTCAATTTATGGTAAATATCCTTCCTTTAGTATTGAAACTGATAATATCATCATGTCTATTGAAGAAGCTGGAAGAACAGTAGATTCAATTAAAAGACAAGAGAAAATTACTAAAGTAATCGCTACAATATTTGTTTATATCTTTATTGTTGCGTTAGCCCTTTTATTTGTTTTCCCATTTTATTGGATGATTATTACATCCTTAAAACAAAGAAGCGAAATTATCGCGACTACTCAAACGTTTTTCCCAACAATTGTTATGTGGTCAAACTATGTATATGTTTTCCAAGTATTCGACTTTGGAACATATATGGTAAATACAATTGTTGTGGCAATATTCTCTACAGCGGGAACCCTTTTAACTACAATCTTTGCTGCTTTTGCCTTTGCAAGATTAAAGTTTAGAGGTCGTGAATCATTGTTTATGATATTTTTGATGACTATGATGATTCCTGGAGAAATGATGGTTATTTCAAACTATGTCACTGTGGCAAGCTTTGGATGGATTGGTGAAGGCCAAACACTTATTGAAGCTTACGCAGCAATGATTGTTCCATTCTGGACGAGCGTATTCTACATTTATTTGCTTAGACAAAACTTTAAGCAAATTCCTAATGAATTATATCTAGCCGCAAAAGTGGATGGAAAATCTGATTGGAACTTCTTGTGGCGAGTTATGGTTCCATTAGCGATGCCTACATTAATCTCTATTACGATCTTAAAATTTATGGGAACTTGGAATTCTTACGTGTGGCCTAACTTAGTTACACAAGAAGAAGAATATCGACTCATAAGTAATGGTCTTAGAGGTTCAAGTTTCGTCGATGTTGATAGTGGACAAACCGAATATGGCTATCAAACCGCAGCGACGATGCTTGTTACTGTTCCATTATTCTTATTATTCGTATTCTTTAGAAAATACATCATGCGTGGTGTTGGAAGAGCGGGTATTAAAGGATAATGCCAAAAATTTAAACAAAATGTCATTTATGACAAGTATAACGATTTAAATTTTATAAGGAGGTTTTTATGAAAAAAAGTCGTTTATTAATCTTACCAGCTGCACTTCTTGCTATTTCCGTAGTGGCTTGTTCAACTGATAATGGTGGTGATGATACATCTACCACAACTACTGCTGCAAGTGGTGAAATTGAAGGTGTTAATTACAGTGGTGATGGTAATCCTATCATTACTCAACCAGTTGAAATTACTTTCTGGCATACGTTTGGTAGCGGAAAAGACACAGTTATTGATAATATCGTAGCTCGTTTCCAAGAATTAGAACCAAATGTTACAGTAAATGCAGTTAAACAATCTACTGACTATTCTGGTCTTTATGATATGGTTGTTACAGGTATTGCTGCTAATAACTATCCAGATATGGTAGTAGCCTATCCTGACCATGTTGCGACATATCTAGATTATGGTATTGCCGTTAATATGGAACCATATATGTATAATAGTACTTATGGTTGGAGTGATGATGATATCGCAGATATCATTCCTAACTATTTAGAAGAAGGTCAAGAATACTCTGTTGAAGGTACATATTCTTTACCTATTGCTAAATCTTCTGAGGCATTATTTTATAATGAAGATGTTTTAATTGGTTTAGATCTTTCTGGTGTTGATGCTACTATTAATGATGGCGAACCTATTACTGCTGATTATTTAAATAGCTTAACTTGGGAAGAATTATTTGAAAAATTATGTCCTGCTATTGAAGCTTATGATGCAGCTTTAGACACTAATAGTAAAATCTTAAAAACTGATCAAACTTATCATTCTATCTTCTCATATGATAGTGATGATAACTTATTTATTACTCTTGCCCAACAATATGGTTATGACTATACCGCTGTTGATACTACAACTGGTACAGGTCAAATCTTATTTAATAATGACGGCATGAAAGGTTTAATGAAAACCTTAAATGCTGCTGCAAATGATGGATATTTATTAACAAGTGGTAGTGCTGGTGATACTTATACTAATAACTATTTCACAGTTCAAAATATCTTATTAAGTGTTGGTTCAACTGCTGGTTATTCATATCAAGTTTCATCTACATTTAATGTTGGTGTTGCTCGTATTCCTTATGCTGAAGGTAATGATAGATATGTTATTAACCAAGGACCTTCTGTAGCATTTTTAGAAACTAACGCTAGTGATTCTGCTTTAAGAAAAGTCGCTGCTTGGTTATTTTATGAATATTTCACCAGTGAAGATGAAAACTTATACTGGGCTACTGAAAGTGGTTATATGCCAGTTAGATATTCAGTTTATGAAACTAATGAATATGCTGAATATGCATCAACTGAAGGTAAAGTTGATTATTCTGAAGAATTATTAGCCGCAAAAGTTGCAGCTTATCAAGAAACTATTACTAATGACTTATTTACATCTGCTGTATTTAAAGGTTCATCTACTGCTCGTACACAAGCTGGATCAATTGTTACTCAAGTTTGTTTACAAAGTGCAGAAGATTGTACAGATGAATGGTTAAACGGTATATTTGAAACCGCGGTTAACCAAGTACTGCTTGCAATGTAAATATTGTTTATCTACATCATTTAATAATGTCAGCACATTATTAAAAGAAGGAGGTTATTTATGAAAAAAATTCCATTTGTTAGCACTTTAGTAGCCTTAAGTGGTTTAGTGCTTACAGGATGTAATGGCGGGGGATCATCTACTATCACATCTGATAATGTAAGTATTGTCTTTTATCATACCTTTGGACAAAGCATTCAAGAGACATTAGAAAAGAAGATTTCTGAATTTCAAGAAATTATTTCTGAATACGAAGGTGTGACTGTAAACATTACTTTATCTTATGCTGGTAGTTATGATGATATTTTAACTAAGATCACTAATGGTCTTGCAGCAGGAAATATTCCTACAATTGCGGTTGCCTATCCAGATCATGTTGCAGATTATCTAGCAGCAGAAACTTATGATGGACAATACGTAGTTAACTTAGAACCATATATGACAAATGAAGAATATGGTTTTGCTACTCAAGATTATTTAGGTGATGAATATGGTGTTGATGATATTATTGAAGCCTATTATGAAGAAGGTACAAACTATTCTAAAGAAGGCGTTTATTCATTAGCCCTTATGAAATCTAGTGAAGTTATGTTTTATAATTATGAAGCTGTAGCACTTGCTTTATCAGGATCTTCTAATTTTGAAGGTTATTCTCCTGATGATGGTGCAAGTGAAGAAGCAGTGGATAATTTCTTAAAAAATATTACTTGGGATGAATTTATGGATTTCTGTGAGTTTATCGCTGATAATGCATCAAATATTGCTACTACATTAGAAGTACCAGCTTACTATGATAGTGATAGTAACTTATTTATTTCTAAAATGTATCAAAACAATATCCCTTATGCTTCAATTAACTCTGATGGTACAGGTTCTATTGATTTTAATGATAATGGTGAAAATCTAGCCGCAGCAAAAGCCATGGTAAGTAAATTAAAAGAACAATATGATGCAGGTTTATTTACCACTAAAGGTGTTGAAGGTACATATGGTAGTAACAACTTCACTGAAGTTAAATCTATTTTCTCAATTGGTTCAACTGGTGGTACTGGTTATAATATTCCAACTAGTGATGCTTTTACTGTTGGTGTTGTTAAAGTTCCTTATGATAATGATAATCCATTATACGTTTCACAAGGACCAACACTTTGTATTATGAACAATCCTAGCTTAAGCACTTCTGAAAATGAATTACGTCAAGAATATGCTTGGAAATTTATTAAATTTTTAACCAACGCTGATAACAATGTTGAATTGTGTATCAACGGATCTAATGGTTATACACCTATTAGATATTCTGCTTATGAATCAGATAACTTCTTAGCCTTCTTAGAAGCTGGTGATGTTTATGCTCAAACAGCCTTAGTCACCTTAGATGATATTGGTGAAAACTTTGTTTCTTCTCCAGCCTTTAAAGGAAGCGCTACATTAAGAGATCAAGGTGGATCAATTTTAACTAGTGTATTTACTGATCTAAAAGATGTTGATACAGCTTTTAGTGATGCGATTAATCAAACCTTGATGGCAATGTCTTAATTAGGAGGTTTAAATTTTATGAAATTTAAAAAATTCTTATCATTAGTGGCCCTAGGATTTATATCTATAGGTATGGCATCATGTGATGGTGGAACATCCACATCTGAAAAACCTGAATGGGTCGACTATGTCAACAGCGGTCTAGTAACTTTAGATCTAGACTATGAAGGTCATGATTTTTACACTGATGGTATTGGTCAAGTAACCCTTGAATATATCACTCAATGTATTGATGGTGATACTGTTCATTTTAATCCTATAGTCACTACTACTAGTAGTGATAGAATTAAAACCCGTTTTTATGGTGTTGATACACCAGAATCAACAGGTAAAATTCAACCTTGGGGTAAAAAAGCTGCCGAATTTACCAAAGAACACGTTTGGAATGCGGCTCAAAATGGAACGATAGTATTATCTTCTCCAACCACTGTTTATGAAGAACCTCAAGTTGACTCTACTGGATCTAGATATGTTACCTTAGTCTGGATTAATGAAACAGTTAAAAATGCTCCAAAAGAAGATTTAATTTTATTAAATCTATGGTTAGTACAAGAAGGCTATAGCTGGGCTAAAAATGTTACTGATTTCCCAGAAATGGCCGAAGTATTTATGGCAGCAGAAAACCAAGCCAAAATTTATGAATTAGGCATTAATGTTGATGATCCTGATTTTAATGATGGTGAATATCGTGAAGATATTTCTTTATTAGATCTTAAAATTGAAATTGAAAATGGTTTAGAAGATCCAAATTATGAATATCAATACGATGGTGAAAAAATTAAATTTACAGGTACAGTGGCAGGATTTGCAAATCATACCTTATATATTGTTCAATACTTTACAGAAGAGGAGGGTGCCCGCTACGAAGGCGGGGAATATGCGGGAATTAATGTCTATGTAGGCATGTCAACGATCCCGTCTAAATACACAGTTACAAATACCTTCTTACAAATCTGTGGTACAGCTGTATATTCTGATACCTTTGGTTTCCAAATTACTGATACCGAAGGTAGATTCCCATCTGCTGTATCATATTCTGATAGTGATACACAAATATTATTAACAGCGGAAGAAAATGTAGATGATGATGCATTAATGGCACAAGAATTCACTGCAAGTGAATTAAATGCTGTTTTAGCTAGTGATGGTATTGCTAAATATAGATATTTAAATAACTATGTTGAAATCACTGATATTTTAACTGTTAGATATGTCTATATTGCTAGTAGTGATGAAATCACTGTCTACTTTAATGAAACTGACTTTAATGTTTATGTAACATTTATGTATCGTGGTGATCCAAATCAAACTAACTGGTATTGGACTACTTCTGAAGACTGGGTAGGTAAACGAATGATGGTTAGTGGTATATTTACATATCATGATTCACTGTCCGGAAATCGTAGCTATCAAGTCACACCTTGTTCTAATAGTCAACTGGTATGGGTTGACGCAGAAGAAGATGCTGAATAATTATTAAAAAATAATAAATTTGCGAGGTAATGTAATATGTTATATTGTTCTAATTGCGCTAAAAAAATTGATGAAAAGAAAATTGAAGCTAAAGCCAATTCTTTAGCTATGGAAATTGATAACATCAATTCTGATACTCAAGTAGTGTATGTTTGTCCTAGATGTCAACATAATATCAAACGTAATTTAGAAGAAAATGATATTAAAGCATTATCTCGCGCTGCTCATGCAGAGATACAAAAATCTAACAACAAGTTTGCTACTGGTATGGGTAATATCTGTATTGGTATTATTGCATTAGTACTTGCGGTTATATTTTATTATCTTTCTTTAGATCTTAACAACCAAATGCAACTAGACACCAGCTCTGCTGAATTTTATGTCTTTGTCGTTTTAGCGGTTGTTGGAGGTGCGTTATTAGTAGCAGGTATTGTATTTGTAATCATTGGACTTTATAAAAAGATTACATACAACAACTTGCTTAAGGATATAAATAATAAAACCTTTATCCAATAATAAAACTAATAATAAGGTTTAAACTCTCCATCTTTTATTCTTAGGTAGAAGAATAATACAAATTGCGATGATTATTTAGGAGGAAATTTATGAAATTAAAACTATTACCAATCGCATTACTTACTGTTGTGGGACTTAGTTTTGGTGTCACTGGATGTAGTGAAGAAACAACTAGTCAAACAACAACAACAGAAAACCCTGTTACCACGTTTGAAATTTCAAACAAAGACACTTTACAAGCTGAATGGCCACTAAATGGTGGTGACAGACAAATTACATTTAACATTGAGCCTGCAGCTAATGTTAATACTTTAATCTCTAGTGGCGAATTAGTTATCACTTCTAGTGATACATCTATAGTTACAGTATTACAAACCTACATTTCACCTGTAAGTGAAGGAACTGCAACTATTACAGCAACTTATGCTGGATTTACTGATAGTGTTACCGTTACTATCAGCGAAGCTGTTGAAGCTGATGTTTTAAAGATTCAAGAAATCCGTGAAGGTATTATTGATGGCACCTATGCAAGTGGTGATACATTGTCATTTAATGGTATTATCACTGCTACAATGGAACAATCCTCAACCCACATTTACAGTGGTGTTTATGTCCAAGATGGTGACTATGCTATCATGGTCTATGGTGGACAATTAAGTACACTATGGTTGGCTGGTGAATTTGAAATTGGCGATACTGTGCACGTTGAAGGTACATTATCTCCATACAATGGTTTACAAGAAGTACAACCAACAGTATTTGAATTAGTGGACGATTCATCTATTGCTGAACCAACTGTTTTAGAAATTACTGCTGACAACTTCAATGACACTGACTTATTAGGTCAAGATGGTCGTTTATTTGTCGCTAGAGGCGTCACTTATTCAAGTGGTACAATCACTGTAGGAAGTCATTCTACTATTACCTTTGATTTAGGTACAAATAGTTCTAACACTTCCGTAAGCGCTTCTTACTATGTCAATTACCATATTGGTGATGAAGCCATGACTGAAATGGCAAGTATCGTTAACTTTTTACAAGCAGGTGACTCCGTTGATTTATATGGTGTCATTTCTTGGTATAACAGCGCACAATTACAACCTGCCTTCTTAGCCAATATGGATGCAGGTGATTGTGTTATTTCAAATGTTGTTTATGATGATCCTGAAAGCATCACAATCAGTGGTGATGACACTCTTGCTATTGGTTTAACTTCAACTTATACCGCAACTGTTTCTCCAAGCACTGCACGTCAAAGTGTTACTTGGAGTGTAGATAATGAAGATTATGCTACTATTAATACATCTACTGGGGCTTTAACTGGTGTTAGTGAAGGTACAGTCACTGTTACTGCAACTTCTACAGTTGATTCTTCTATTAGCGGATCTAAAACTGTTGAAATTTATGAAGATGCTGATGTTCCAGTGCTTGTCAGCGCGCCTGTTGATGGTGAAACATATCTATTAAGAGGTACAAATGAAGGTGGTTCAGTCTTATATGCTACTGGTGAAGAAAGTGGAAATTATTTAGCTACAACTACTGATTACAATGAGGCAGGTAGATTTGTTGCTTCTTCTGTAAGTGGTGTTGAAAATGGTTGGACATTATATTGTGAAGATACTCAAGAATATATCTACTTTGTTGTTAGTGGCAATTATACAAACGTTCAAATGACTTCTGATGTAAGCGAAGCTACATTAATTTATGATGCAGAAAATTATCGCTTTACAAATACTGATGGCACATATTATATGGGTGCTCGTGGTACTTATACTACATTTGGTGCTTATGCTGTTTCTACATCTTATAATCCTGTATCATTATATACTGCTCCTGCTAGACCAACAGCTGAAGCTGTTACCATTAGTGGTGCAAACACAGTTACAGTTGGTGAAACTATTACATTAACTGCTACTATTACTCCTGCTGGTGCCTTAGGTACTATTGAATGGACTTCTTCTAATACTGAAGTAGCCACTGTCGAAGATGGTGTGGTTACTGGTATTTCAGCTGGTGATGTTACTATTACCGCGACTGTTTCTGGTACAAATATTTCTGCCACTTATAGTGTTAGTGTTACATCCGCTGTTGAAGGTACAGTAGTTTATTCATTTAATTTAACTCAAGCTGGTCATGGTTTAGAAAATGCCGCTGAATATACTGGTGATTCACAAGGCTGTATAACAATAACAACTGGTCTTGGAAATAACAGTGGTGACAACACAACCAAATATTATGAGTCAGGTGATGCAGTAAGATCTTATGGTGGTAATACATGGACATTTACTGTTAACGAAGGTGAAAATTATTTAATTACAAAAATAGAATTCACTCTTAATAATACGAGTTCTTCTTATTATAGTGTTGAAGATTTTGGCTTTACAGATGAAAACATTTATATTTCTGGCGATGTTGTAACTCATTCACCTGGTGCAAGCGAAATTGTATTATATGTTGGTGGCCTTACCGCTACAAGTGGTCAAATGCGTATAACACAAATTGATGTTACAGTTGTTCCAACTGCATAATTAAAAACCTTATTTAATTAATATTAATTGGGCTAGTTTAACCGCTAGCCCTTTTTAATGGGTTCTTTGAAATTAAGGTTGTTAGAAAAAATTCATTTTCATCATGGATTTCATAGTTTTAAACTTTTAATCAAAATATTCGTAATTAGTAGAGTTTTTGATTTAATTTGTCAGTTTAATAAAAAGTTTTATTCTTTGAATTGTTGCAAATTAATATTATATAAACTATATTATTTATTGTTTTATGGACCGTTAGCTCAGCTGGCAGAGCAACTGACTCTTAATCAGTGGGTCATAGGTTCGATTCCTATACGGTTCACCATATTATTTATGCCTGCTTAGCAGGTTTTTTCTTGTGTTTGTGTATTTTTTGTATAGAATAAGTTTTATTGTTTTTAAAAAGGAGGTTTATTATGAAAAAACTTAAAACAATAAGTCTAGTTATATTAGGATCTATATTATTAACTGGTTGTGATTTATTTAATGATGAAACTGAAGAGTTAAGTATTTATAGTGCTCCTGAAGACGCTAGTATTATTTCTTCTAATGAAGCTGAATTAGTGTTAGATATAGCTAGTTATAATTTCTTAGATATATCATCTGCTTCTAGTACATCTACTTATTATTATGATGATACTTCTTTATACAGCGGATCTTTATCTAATTACGCTACTAGTACTTCTAGTAGTGTTACTACTGACATTACAGTGTATACTGATGATGTATTTGAAGTCTTTACTGATGTTAGTAATGCTTCATCTATTAATGAAATATATTCATCTAATTATCAAACTAATTCCTTATACTTTATAGATGATTATGAAGAATATGATGAAGAGTCATCTTCATATATAACTCTTTATCGTATTGTTTATATTTATGAAGATAATGAAGATGGTGTAGAATCTTCTGAAACTGGTATTGCTACATCTTCATATGATAATTATGACAATGCACAATTAGCATTTATCGAATATGCAGGAGATATTATGGTAAGCGCATCTAAATTATCCACGAGTTTATCTAGTGTTGATTATTTTGATGCTTCTAATTTATTAAATAGAAATTCCAATGGTTTTACCAGAAGTGGTGATACCATCTATTTCACCTACTATAGTGTTTCTAGATCCACAATTAGTAATATTATTTATCCTAATGATTCCACTAAAGCTATTTCATCATTTACTGTTAGTAATTATCAAATTATTTATGAGTTAATTAATGATAGTTATTATTTAACCTCAGTTAAAAGTGTTAATTATACATATGTCACTAATAATTTTTATGAAGAAGAATTTTCTTCACCATATATTATTGAAAGTAATACATGTGAAACTACATTTACCTACGGTGAAGAAGTTACTTATGGTACTTCTTTAAGTTATAGTTATGAAAGAGGTGTAACTGCTTACGCTATTATTACCAGACCTAATAGCTCTACTACAAGTACATACACATTAAGTGATTATACAAGTGCTTACAAAAATATCTATGATACCACCTTTAGTGGTATTGCGTTATATACAACCTTTACAGTTTATTATGAATCATCTACTTTATCTGTTAATGTTAATTATATAAATAGTGATGGTAGTGAGCATTCAACTGCAGCATTAAATACATATAATAGTGTTGATAGTATTGATGATAGATTTAATAAAATTACTACAAATGATGATGGAGAAATTGTTTTAGGCACTGGAACATATTCTGCATGGATAATAGGAACATTAGATAATAGATTTAATACATATTTCTTTGCATTGAATTTATCTTTCCTATATTAATTGATATTTATAGTTAAATTATGTTAATTTAAGAGCTCTCTATTTGAGGGCTTTTAATTTAACTTTAAATATATATTTAATTAATATAAAATTAAGACATGAAAACTCCAAATATTACAACTTTAAAAAAATATTTTTTAGCTATTAAAAAGATGAAGAAAAAATATGTTACAAGTGAACGTCTTTCTAAAGAAGTTGGTTTATATCCTGAAGTTATTAATGAAACATTTTCATATTTTGATCCAATGGTAAATATGGATTATCAATATAATCTAATGGATCTATATGAACAATTAGAAAATCTAATTAATGAATTAGAGGCTAATCATAAAAAAGAGCCTAGAAAATTAGTCACTAAAAAACAATTAGATGATTATGTTTCTATTAATGATTTTGTTTATAAAAAACTTACTATAGGAGGAATAGTAGATCGTAATGTAACATTATCTGACACTGATTTAAGAACTTTAAAAAGATTGATTACTATTGAACAAAATAATAGAAAATCTACTTTAAAAAAGAATAAAGATAAAAAATAATATTTTTTATTTTTTTAAAGTTATCTTTGATATATACTAATTAATGGTTTTTGTTTATTAATGGGAGGATTTTATGGAGATTAAGAAAAACTTTATGGCCGTTGATGGTAATAGTGCAGCTGCATTAGTAAGCTATAATTATGCTGAAGTTGCAGGCATTTATCCTATTACACCATCATCTCCAATGGCGGAACTTGTCGATGTATATGCATCACAAAACAGATTAAATTATTTTGGAAGTATAGTTAAAGTAGTAGAAATGCAATCAGAAGGTGGAGCTTCTGGGGCAGTTCATGGTGCTTTACAAGGTGGATCACTTGCTACGACTTACACTGCTAGCCAGGGATTATTATTAATGATTCCAAATATTTATAAATGGGTTGGTGAAGAATTACCTGTCGTAGTGCATGTATCTGCTAGATCACTTGCCACTAGATCATTATCTATATTTGGTGATCATCAAGATATATATGCAGTTAGACAAACAGGAGCAGCAATGCTTTGTTCACATTCTGTTCAAGAAATCGCAGATTTAACAAATGTTGCCCATTTACTTGCTATTGATGGTGAAGTACCTGTTGTTCATTTCTTTGATGGATTTAGAACATCTCATGAAATTCAAAATGTGGAATTTATAGATGATAATGAATGGAAAAAAGTCCTTCCTTTAGATAAAGTAGAAAAATTTAGAGCTAGAGCCTTAAATCCTCACACTCATCCAGTAACAAGAGGTGGCGCGGAAAATGATGATATTTACTTCCAAGGAAGAGAAGCTCAAAATCAACACTTTGATAAGGTTGTTGAAGTGGCAGATAAATATTTTAATATCGCTTCTAAATTAACTGGTAGGGAGTACGCTCCATTTACATATTATGGAAGTAAAGATGCTGAATATGTAATAGTGGCGATGGGAAGTGTTACTGAAACCATTATTGAAGTAATCGATGAATTAAAAGATCCTAAATTAGGATTAATTAAAGTTCATTTATATAGACCATTTTCTTTAAAACATTTTACTAATGTTTTACCTAAAACTGTAAAAAGAATTGCAGTATTAGATCGCACTAAAGAAATCGGTGCTTCAGGTGAACCTTTATATTTAGATGTAGTATCCACTTTACATAGAGCAGGTTTAACTAACATCGAAGTTTTCGGTGGTCGTTATGGTTTATCTAGTAAAGATACTCAACCTAAAGACATGAAAGCAGTCTTTGACTTTATTAGAAGTGAAAAACCATGGCATTCCTTTACTGTAGGTATTAATGATGATGTTACCCATCTATCTATTCCTGTAGATGATAATTTCCATGTTAAAGCAAATTATACTTCTTGCTTATTTTATGGTTTAGGTAGTGATGGCACTGTGTCTGCTAATAAATCATCTATTAAAATCATATCTGATGAAACTCATCAATATGCTCAAGCTTATTTTGCTTATGATTCAAGAAAAGCAGGTGGTGTTACTAAATCTCATTTAAGATTTGGTAAGACTCCTATTCATTCTACTTACTATGTAAGTAATGCTGATTTTATTAGCTGTTCTTTAGATACTTATATGTTTAAATTTGATATGTTAAAGAATTTAAAAGAAGGTGGAACATTCTTATTAAATACTGATATGGATGATGAAACCCTAATTAAATCTATGCCAAATAAGATGAAATATTATTTAGCTATTAAAAAAGCTAAGATGTATGTAATTGATGCAAATAAAATTGCCTCAGAAATTGGTATGGGAAGACATACTAATACTACTTTACAAGCATCATTTTTCTATTTAAATCCTTCTATTATGCCTTTTGAAAAAGCGCAAGAATTAATGAAAGTATATGCAAAAAAATCATATGCTAAAAAAGGTGATGATGTAGTTTTAATGAATTATAAGGCTATTGATGCTGGTGCAGAAGGTCTTAGAGAAATTAAAATTGATCCTTTATGGGCAAACTTAAAACCAGTAATGGAAAGAAGAACTACAGGTGATGAATATTTTGATAGCTATGTTTCTATTATTGGTGATTTAGAAGGTGATAGTTTACCAGTTTCTAAATTTAAAGAATATGAATTAGAAGATGGTACGATGAATAATGATATTACCTTTAAAGAAAAACGTAGTATTGCGGATAAAGTACCTTTATGGCATAAAGATGATTGTATTCAATGTAATCAATGTGCATTTGTTTGTCCACACGCTACTATTAGACCATTCTTATTAGATGAAAAAGAATTAGAAAACGCTCCTGATATTGTTAAAAATGATGTTAAAGACGCTATCGGTGGTCCAAGTGTTAAAGGTTTAAAATTTAAAATCCAAGTATCTACTCAAAACTGTGTAGGTTGTGGATTATGTGTTATTGAATGTATGGCAAATAAAATGCCAGGTAAAAAAGCTCTTGAACTTGTCGAAGCTAAATCTCAATTTGAACAAGAAATAGGAGCAGATTATCTATTTAAAAACGTTAGCTATAAATCTGATAAGTTCCCACTTACAAACGCTAAAGGTATAGGTTTTTTAATGCCATATATGGAAGTAAGTGGTGCTTGTGCAGGATGTGGTGAAACTCCATATTATCGATTAGTTAGCCAATTATTTGGAAAAGACATGCTAGTGGCTAACGCTACTGGATGTTCATCTATTTATTCAGGTTCAACTCCTTTAACTCCTTTCTGTAAAGATAAAGATGGTAATGGTGTTGCCTGGGCTAATTCATTATTTGAAGATAATGCTGAATTTGGTTATGGTATGAGAATTGCTACAGACCATAAATTAAATAAGATTGTATCAATCTTAAATGCTGCAAAAGAAGCAAGTGATGTAAGTGATGAATTAAAAGCTACAATTGATAATTATATCGCTAATATCAAGAATAAAGATGTAGTTAGAGGTATTGTAAAAGATTTAGTAAGACTTGTTAAAGAAAGTAAAAACGACGCTGTTAAAGAAGTCTTATTATATGAAAGAGATCTAGTGGATAAATCTGTATGGATTGTCGGTGGTGATGGCTGGTCTTATGATATTGGTTATGGTGGTTTAGATCATGTTATCGCTAATGAAGAAGATGTAAACATCTTAGTCTTAGATACAGAAGTTTATTCTAATACTGGTGGTCAATCTTCTAAATCAAGCCAAACTGGATCTATTGCTAAATTTACAGCATCTGGTAAAACTACCGCTAAAAAGAATTTAGCCTTAATGGCTATGACATATGGACATGTCTATGTTGCTCAAATTGCATTAGGTGCAAATCCAGTCGCCGCTATTAAAGCTTTAAAAGAAGCCGAATCATATAATGGACCATCATTAATTATTTGTTATGCACCTTGTGCAAACCATGGTATTAAAGGTGGATTAGCGAATTCTATGAAAGTAGAAAGAGCCGCGGTGGAATGTGGTTATTTTACAACCTTTAGATATGATCCTAGATTAGAAGGAAGTGATAAATCTCCATTATCTTTAGATTGTAAAGAACCTGACTTTAATAAATTTAGAGACTTTGTAATGTCTGAAACAAGATTCTCTCAACTTCCAAGAGTTAATCCTGCTCATGCTGAAGAATTATTAACTAAGTCTCAAAATTATGCCCAAAAACGTTGGGAAAGAATTAAAAAATTCGGTTTATAAAATAATATTTAAATGAATTTAAATACGGTGGTGAAATCATCACCGTATTTCTTTTTTATTAATAAAGGGGGTAAATATTATGTCTAAATTAATCGTGTTAAGTGGTGTACCTGGATCTGGTAAATCTTATTTTTCTAACTTACTTAAAAAGATTAAACAAAAACATGTCTATATTATTTCTAGTGATAATTTAAGATATGAAGTATTAGGTAATCCTCAAGATTTAAGTCAAGATGAATTAATATGGAAATTATTTTATAATCTTGCCAAAGTATATTCTTTAGATAAAGAGGGATATGTTATTTTAGATGCTTGTCACGCTACTAAAAAGATAAGAGAAGTAAATATTTTACCTTTAAAAAATATGTTTGATGAAGTATCACTTGTCATCTTTAAAATAGATAAAGAAAAAGTATATGTTCAAAATTTAGATAGAGATTTTCCTGTACCAAATAAGGTCTTAGATAGCTTTTATGAATTTTTTGAAGATATAGGTGAAAGTGATAAAAAATTATATAAACATATCTATGTAGTAAAAGATAATGATACATTGCCTTTACTTATTGATAATATTTAAAAAATATGGCAATTCTTTAATAAATCTTTGCAAATCTTAATCTTTTAAAGCAGAAATGGGTATAACTAAAACTCCATCATCTCGCTTATATCCATATTTAGATGCAGTAATAATTATTTTTAAATCAGGTAGTCTTAAAGGCACCTGTTTTTCTTTTTCATTATGTTTTTTAATTAATTCTTCAATCTTATTTAAATGTTTAGCGGCAGTTTCTATTTCAGAGCCCCCTAATTTAAATTCAAGTAAAGCATAGCGACCATCTTTTAGATGTAGAACTCCATCTGCTTCTAAACCATAACGGTCATGATAATAAGACATTTGACCATTTAATTTAGATGAATATATTTTTAAATCTCTAATACATAATGATTCAAATAAAAATCCTAATGTTTTAAAGTCATTATTAAAATATTCAGGTTGCAGGCCTAGAGCTGCTACGGCAATTGATGGATCAATTAGATTGCGTTTGTTAGACGCTCTTATTGCTTCTTTTGATCTAATAGAAGGACACCAAGGAAGTACTTCATCTATGATATAAAGTTTTTCTAATGCTTCGATGTAATTATAATATGATGGGCATGTAATATTAGTAGTAGCACTTACATCATCAAATATGGTTTTAGTACTGGCTAAGGTACATATATTTCTTGAATATGATTTTAATATCTTTTCAGCCCATAAAGGATTTCTTTTAACATTATCAATATTAGATATATCAACATGACATGTTTGATAATATATATCATTTGCGATTTCTAATTGAGATTCTTTAGTTTTATTAAATAAACTTCTCGGCCATCCACCTCGACATATAGCAAATATTAATTCATCCACAGTTAATTTACCTTCACAGGAATTAAATTCTTTTTTATTAAATAAATCAAGTAATGAAACACTTCCATTAGATTCATCACTTTCATATAAAGACATAGGATACATTTTAAGAGTAGATATCCTAGTAGTACCAGTATGTGGTGTATTAACTACTTGAGAAGATGAACCTGTTAAAATATATAATCCATTTTCATTTTTATCATCTATTGATTTTCTAATAGCTCCCCATATTTTGGGAGCATCTTGCCATTCATCAAATAATCTAGGAGTTTCTCCTATTAATAGTTTAGAAGGAATAGTGTTAGCGATTTGAATATACATATCCCTATAATCTTCATCTTGAAATTCAATAACACTTTTAGCCTTCTGTTTAGCGGTTGTAGTCTTACCACATCCTTTAGGACCTACGATTAAAGTTGCACCAAAAGAATCTAATTTAAGTTGTAGTAATGAGTCTGCGATTCTAGGCTTATATTCCATAATTTTATCTCCATGATAATATTAGCATCCATTCTAAATAATTGCAACTTCATTTTACACTTTTGTGATTTCTATTTTACATTTCTGTCATTTTTTATTTTACATTTTTGTGATTTTTTCGGGAAATCAATTTACGGGAAATCAATTTACCGAAAAATTTTATTTATAAAATAAGTGTCTTTTAGACACTTAATTCTTTATTTTTATATGATTTTTTGATTTTATATATAAAAAAATGGTCGGAACGATGAGATTTGAACTCACGACCCCTACCACCCCAAGGTAGTGCACTACCAAGCTGTGCTACGTCCCGAGCAAAGATATTTTAATCAAAATAAAATTAGCATGCAAGAGCAATCGTTTTTAGTAGATTAAACTACTAAACTATGATAATATTTTTGTCTATGGAAGATAAGAAATTTATCAAAATTAGAGGGGCTAGAGAAAACAATTTAAAAAACATAAATGTTGATATTCCAAAAGATGCTTTTATTGTATTTTCTGGTTTATCTGGAAGTGGTAAAACTACATTAGCGTTTGACACAATCTTTGCCGAAGGTCAAAGAAGATACGTAGAATCATTATCTAGTTATGCTAGACAATTTTTAGGTAATTTAGAAAAACCTGATGTTGATTCTATTGAAGGTTTATCACCTGCGATCGCTATTGATCAAAAAGGTTCATCTCATAATCCTAGATCCACAGTGGGTACAGTAACAGAAATATATGATTATTTAAGATTATTATACGCTCGTATTGGTACACCTTATTGTCCTAATCATAATGAACCAATTATATCTTTTGCACCCTCAAATATGGTGGATATTATCTTAAACTACCCGATGGGTAGTAAAATACAAATACTATCTCCTATTGTTAGACAAGAAAAAGGCACTCATAAAGATACCTTAAAAATCATTAAACAAAATGGTTTTCAACGTTTACGTGTAGATAATAATTTCTGTTTAATAGATGAAGTTAATGAATTAGAAAAAAATAAAAAACATGATATAGATATTGTTATAGATAGAATTGTTATAAAAAATGATCCTGATTTAAGATCAAGAGTGTTTGACTCTGTAGAATTAGCGTTAGACTATGGTCATGGATTTTTAACTATATATTCAGATAATAAAGAACAATTATTAAGTAAACACCATACGTGTAAACACTGTGGTTTTTCTATTCCTAAATTAGAACCAAGATTATTTTCATTTAACTCTCCAAGTGGTTTTTGTAGTGATTGTAATGGTTTAGGTATAAATAGAGAAGCTGATGAAACATTATTAATACCTCATCCTGAATTAACTATTTTAGAAGGATGTATAGAACCTTATAAATGGATGGTGGGCTCTAAAAATCTAGATTGGCAAGAATTTGAATTATTATGTAATTTATATAATGTTCCTTTAGATAAACCATATAATGAATTAACTCAAAGACAAAAAAATATTATCTTATATGGTAGTCAAGAACGTGTTAGATATACTTTAAAATCTGTAAGTGGAAACACTACGAATAGATATCAAGAAATAGAAGGTGTTAAAACTAAAGTAGAACGTTTATATAATGAAACATCATCGGAAAAGATGCGAGCGTACTATGAAAAATTTATGCATGATAGAATTTGTTCTACTTGTAAAGGGGCTAGATTAAATAAAGCCGCCTTATCAGTAAAAATAGATAATAAAAACATCTATGATGTCTGTTTAATGCCTATTAATGAATTACATGATTGGATAATATCTTTAAATGATAAATTAGATGAAGAAAAGAAAACAATTGCAAATCTAATAATTAGAGAAGTAGAAGCAAGAAGTGCTTTTTTATGTGAAGTAGGATTAGAATATTTAACTTTATCTAGAATGTCGATGACCTTATCAGGTGGTGAATCTCAAAGAATAAGACTCGCTACTCAAATAGGATCTAAATTAACAGGTGTTTTATATGTATTAGATGAACCTTCTATTGGTTTACATCAAAAAGATGCAGTTAAATTAATTAATGCTTTAAAAAGAATGAGAGATTTAGGTAATACCTTAATCGTAGTAGAACATGATGAAGAAACTATTCAAAGTGCAGATTTTATAGTTGATGTAGGACCAAGAGCAGGCACGAATGGTGGAGAAATTGTAGTCGCAGGCACCCTAGAAGATGTAATGAATAATCCTAATTCATTAACTGGTCAATATTTAAGTGGTAAAAAATACATACCAATACCTAAACAAAGAAGAAAAGGTAATGGTAATTTTATCTCCATAAGAGGAGCACAATGTAACAATCTAAAAAAAGTTAATGTTGATATACCTTTAGGTAAATTTGTGGTAGTCACTGGTGTATCTGGAAGTGGTAAATCATCACTTGTTAATCAAACATTATATTTATATTTAAAAGAAATCTTTACAGGTGCAAAACAATTAGATATAGGAAAAGTTAAATCTATAAGTGGGGTTAAATATATTGATAAAGTAGTTAATGTTTCTCAAGAACCAATAGGAAGAACTCCTAGATCTAATCCTGCAACATATACAAAAGTATTTGACGATATTAGAGATTTATTTGCAAATACCGCATTAGCCAAAGCTAGAGGTTATGATAAAGGAAGATTTTCATTTAATGTAGAAGGTGGAAGATGTGAACATTGTTATGGGGCAGGTGTAACTAGAATTCCCATGAATTTTTTACCTGATGTTTATGTTAAATGTAATGAATGTGGTGGTAAACGTTATAATGAAGAAACTTTACAAATTACCTATAAAGGTAAAAACATTTATGAAGTATTAGAGATGACTATTGAAGATGCTTTAGAGTTTTTTAAAAACACTCCATCTTTAAAAAAGAAATTACAAACCTTATATGATGTTGGTTTAGGATATATGAAATTAGGACAACCTGCGACTACGATGTCAGGTGGTGAAGCTCAAAGAATTAAACTTGCCTATGAACTTCAAAAACGTCCTACAGGTAAAACATTATATATCCTAGATGAACCTACGACTGGATTACATAGTGATGATGTATCTAGATTAATAAAAGTCTTAAATAATATCGTAGATCATGGTGATACAGTTTTAATCATTGAACATAATCTAGACATTATTAAAGTAGCAGACTATATTATTGATTTAGGTCCTGATGGTGGTAATAATGGAGGACAAGTCATCGCATTAGGCACTCCTGAAGAAGTAGCGCAAAATAAAAAATCATATACAGGACAATTTATTAAAGATATATTAATTAAAGGAAGGTATGAGTAATGGTTGCAGGTATTGTATTAATGGTTATATTTGCCTTAACATTTATTGGGGCATTAACATATCTAATTATTAGAAATAGAAAGCTAGCCACTGCAGTTACTTTAGAAATATTTAATTTAAAAAAAGAGTTTAGTTTTGCAGGGTTTTTAATATTAGCGACCTCTTTATCTTTTATGTTATTTTTTGTAGGTGTCATCTTATATAACAATGACACCTGGAATATGAATGCTTTAGATTGGCTAGCCACTATATTTGGCTCATTTTTTACTTGTTTAACTATTGTTTTATTATTTACTATTTTTAGAATTCATTACTGGCAAAAACTAATAGATAAGAAAATAGATAAGATCATGTATTCGATAATGATTGCTTGCTTCCCATTATCTATTTTATTTATTTGGTTGTTCACTAACGGATTAGCCCCTTATCTAACTTATCCCTTACCTAATGGAATTAGTTTTTCTCCATTTGGATTAGTATCTATTAGTACAGGTTCCGCTAATATTGCTTTTTATGCTTTATGTATATTAGCAGGGGCAATACTCGTCTATTTTATTTGTGATCATTTCATGTATCAAAGATATGGAAAACATGGAATAGTGGAATCTACATTTTTAGTAGCTTTTCCTTCTGGAATTATAGGAGCTAGAATTGCTTATGTTATTGGTGAATGGGAAACATTTGCTAATCGTGAGTGGTGGTCCATATTTGCAATATGGGAAGGTGGTTTAACCATTTTAGGTGGTGCAATTGTAGGTATTGTTGTAGGTTGTATATGGCTAAAATGGAGACATAAAGAAGTATCATTAGGAGAAGCTGTTAATATTATTGTTCCTACAATATTAATTGCCCAAGCTATAGGTAGATTTGGTAATTTCTTTAATTGTGAAGTTCATGGTTATGAAGTAAGTGAAGAATATTTTAGATGGCTACCTAAAATAATATTTGAACAATCTAAATATTCATCCACTCATGCAGGTGGGGCTGCTGAAGGAATGATATACATACCTTTATTTTTCATTGAAGCAATAATTAATATTATTGGATATTATGTACTTGCCTTTGTAATAGGTAGAGGACTTAAAAAATATGTTAAAAATTTTGATTTAGCTTTTGGCTATATTATTTGGTATGGCTTAACTCGTGTATTTATGGAACCTCTTAGAGACTCATCATTTAACATGGGAAGCGATGGAGGCTGGTCATGGTATTGGTCAATTGTATTTGTGGCAGTTGGTTTACTTGCGGTCATTATAAATCATATAGTCTGGCATTTTATAGATGAAAATAAACAAAGAAATATTGTAATCACTAATGATAATCAAAAAACATATCTAAGAAATTCTTATATTGGTTTAGGTGTATGCCTAGTAGTGGCTTTAGCTTTCTTTATCACAGGTTTATGTTTGTTTATTAATTTTGAGGCTCCTACTACATCTGTTATCGCTTTAGTGCCTCACAACATAGGATTAATATTTTTAATTATTGGAAGTGTATTAATTACTAGTATATCTATTCCAATAATTCATTTAATTAAAGGCTATACTTCGCTTAAAAAAGTTAATAGTTAAAGTAAGCATTAAGATTTACTTTTTGATTTATTTTAATAAAATAAAGTCATGTCAAAAGAAATCATTAATAAAAAAGTAGTCATTATAGGTGCAGGTCCTGCAGGAATAACATCCGCGATAGAACTTAAAAAAGAAAACGTTGATTTTGTTTTAATTGATGGGGGCGTTCCAGGAGGTAAAATTAATATTGCTCCAAGAGTGGACAATTACCCTAACTATAAAGAAATACCAGGCCCAGATTTAGCGTTTGTCTTTTATACTAGATTACTTGAAAATGAAATCAAAATCTTTGCAGAAACCGTACTTTTATTAAAAAAAGAAGATGATTTATTTATATGCGAATGTGAAACAGTTATATATAAATCTGAATATGTAATTATTGCAAGTGGTACGACCGAAAAGAAATTAGAAATAGAAAATGAAGATAAATTATTTGGTCATGGTATAAGTTACTGCGCTCTTTGTGATGGACATTTCTTTAAAGATAAAGATGTTGCAGTTATAGGTGGAGGAAACGCTGCTTTAAAAGAATCAATTTATCTAGCGGACATCGTAAACAAACTATATGTCATTCATAGAAGAAATGAATTTAGAGGTATTCAAAAATTAGTAAAAGAATTAAAAGCTAAACCTAATGTTGAAATATTAACTCCATATGTAACTTTAAAAATAATAGGAGACTCTCAATTAGAATCTATTGATATACAAAACACTTCTACAAATGAAGTTATTAATTTAAAAATAGATGGTTTATTTCCACTTGTGGGACAAAACCCTAATACCTCATTTATATCTATTGAAGGTGTATTAGATGATTATAAAAACATCCCTGTAAATGATGATATGGAATCTATTAATTGTAAGGGCTTATTTGCAATTGGTGATGTACTTCCAAGAATTACAAAACAAATATATTTATCTGAATATGACGCTCATAGGATGATTAAAGGATTAAATAAATATTTAAAAACTGATGATAAATAAAATATGGTTGTTTTATAATTAACATATGGCTAATACAACTTTATATATCTTAAGCGGTCCTTCTGGAAGTGGTAAAACTTCCGCTCAATATGTATTTGAAGAAAATGGATTTTTTGTTATTGAAAACATTTTACCTAATGCCGTTATTCCAACCTTAAAATCATTATATAAATCATCTACAAGTTATATTAAAACATTACTTATTTGTTTACCTGAACACGCTAAAAGGATATATGAAAAAGCTATAGAATATTTTGAAGATTTTGATATAGAAGTTAAATTAATTATTTTAGATTGTAATGATGAAAATCTTTATAAAAGATTTAGATTAACTAGACACGTTCATCCAATGACAATCTTAAAAAATATTTCTTTAACTGATGCAATAAACTTTGATAGACAACATGTCGATGAATTAACGGATATCGCAGATTATTATTTTGATACTTCTGAATTTGAATTAATTCAACTTAGAAAAACATTATTTAATGTTATAGATAGTCAAAATGAAGGAGATATTACTTCTATTAGATTTATATCTTTTGGACATAAACACGGTATTCCTATGGATATGGATTTAGTATTAGATACAAGAGCCTTACCTAATCCATACTGGGATGAATCTTTACGTAAATATTCTGGTTTAGATATTGAAGTAGTGAACTTCTTTAAAAAATATCCAATCGTTGATGACACGATTAACAACATGATTAAATATTTAGATTTTTATCTAAATGAAGTTAAAAAAGACGGTCGAGCGTCCTATACAATAGGAATTGCCTGTTCTGGAGGTAAACATAGATCAGTATATATAGCTAAACACCTCTATGAACATTTTAAAAAGATCTATAATTGTTCAATATATCATCGCGATATCAATAAGGATTAATAAATGGATAATAAACATTCTTTTACTTATCAAGTCAAAGAAGAATTATGTCTTAATTTTGATCTATCAAAAGAAAGAATTATCGCCCTTTTAAGTGCCTATATTTATGTATGTGGACATTTTAATATAATTGATAAAAATACTTTAATAACCTTGCAGACGGAAAACGCTAAAGTGGCCAAGTATATTTATCAATTATTAAAACAAACATTTAATAGTCAGATTTCTTTTTATTATATAAAAAATAAAAAGCTTAATAAAACCATCTCATATAAGATGGTGATAAGTGATAATATCGATGAAATATTAAATACATTATCTATATCAATGCTAGATAGTAAAATATCTAAAGATATCGTCCATAATGATGACACAATCGCAGGGTATTTAAGTGGTGTATTTTTAGCCTGTGGCTCTATTAATTCTCCTTATAGCTCTAATTATCATTTAGAGTTATCTTTATTAGATGAAAATAAAGCAAATCAAATATTAAAATTATTTACTAGGTATAAAACAACATCTTTTTCACCTAAATTAATTAATAGAAGAAATCAATACGTTATCTATATTAAAAAATCCGATAAAA
>CAYSPV010000007.1:35258-37058 GCA_964433025.1 uncultured Staphylococcaceae bacterium | reverse complement strand
ACCGCTAATTTGGTTAAATCAGAAATAGCTTGTAAAGTTCTTCCATTTTTACCAATAATCGCGGAATTACTAGTAGAATCAATTGTGATTTTAATAATATCGTTTTTTAAAGAAGTAGAAGCAGTAGCTTCTATTCCTAAAGAATCAGTAATGCCTAAAATATAATTTTCAGCATAAGTAGTAACATCTTCTAATTCATAAACATTGATTACTACACGTTTAATAAATAAAGTTCTTTTTTCTTCTTCTATTGAATACACTAAGTCTTCAATATCTGTTTGTAAATCTTCACTAGCTTTTGCTAATGCTTCATCTAATGTTTTGGCTACATATTCTTTCATTTTTTTATTCCTCCGTTTGTTTTACTTCATCATAGATACTACCTTCATCTGATGAAACATCAGATGCAGTGGTATCTTCTTGTTTTGCTTGAATTATTTCTTTTTGTTTATCTTTATATTTTTTCTTTCCAGTAGGAGCAATAAATTGCTCTGGAATAACTTCTGCATCTACGACAGTGTTGTTTACTACAGGTTTAGGAGTTGTTTTATGAGGTTTATTCTTTTTCTTAGCTTTGTAATATCTAATAAGTTCTAAGATAAGAGTTTGACAAATGTTCCAAATAGAACCTGCTATCCAATAAATAACCATACCTGACGCTAAAGAGAAGCCCATGATGATAATAATTACAACCATAATAATCGTAAACCATTTCATCATTTTGTTTTGTTTATTAAGGTTGTTATTGACTACGGTTTTAGGTATTTTCTTTAATCTTCGCTTTTGTAAGATCTGTGGAAGTAACATAGCAAAGATTTGTAAAATGGCCATTAATATAAAGACCACTAAAGCGGTCCACCAACCAGCGCTATTTGGCCAATTTGTGGTATCAAATAATGTTTCTTGAATAGAAACAGAAAATCTTAATCCAAGGAATTCGTTACTAGCTAATACTGCAGATCCACTCATCGCACCCCAAACACATAAGAACACAGGGAATTGAACAATTAATAAAAGCATAGATAAGAATGGATGTATCTTATGTTTTTTATACAGTGCCGCTGTTTCCATACCCAGTGCTTGTTGTTCAGTTCTGTTAGTGTTTGCGTTAGGATATTTAGCTTGAATCTTAGATATTTCAGGTTGTAAGTCTTGCATCTTTTGAGTATTAATGGTTTGACTTAAAGTAAAGATCATCATAATTGCTCTAATTAAGAATGTAACAAGTAAGATAGCTAAAACTTGAGCCCAACCTGCTCCAACACCGCTCATAAATGTAGTAGCGGTTTTATCAATTAACCAGCTAATAGGATAGACAAGTAAACCTTCAAAGAAACCAGTTTCCCAAGCATAACCCCAGCTTTTACCTTCCATAAACATTTCAAGTTTATTATCATTATCAAAGCCATAATAGCCATAAAAACCGTCTTCAATAGTAATACATGTAGTAGTGGAACTACTATAACTAGACATATTGCTTTGATAATAACTAACATAGTCACTATCAGGACAATAGTCTGCGCCTAATTGAGCTTTTACTTCATAATAATATTGATTCCAAGTAGCCCAACTAGTAGTGTTTCCTTCGTCATCTTCACCTAAGAATTTCAAATAACCATATCCTTTATGATTACCTTCTCTATCACCTATCAAGATGTCTGCGACATCTTGATATGTCATAGTGGCTTTATCTGTATTATATGGTGCGCCATCTTCAATTGCAGCGTTTATAGCTAAATCTAAAAATTTAAGATCCATTTGAAACCAAAATTCCGTATAGTCATTAACTCTTAAACTATT
>CAYSPV010000007.1:32147-35158 GCA_964433025.1 uncultured Staphylococcaceae bacterium | reverse complement strand
GTGACTACACCTAATATTCCTAAAGCTCCTATACCTAAAACTAATTTAGTTTTTCTTTTCATTTATTTACTCCATGATATTGTTTATTAAATTATTTAATAATTTTAAGTTTTCTTGGTAAGAATTTTCTAAATATTTACCTTTAACAATGATGATAATATCTATAGATTTACTAGAGAAATCTAATATTTCACTTAACATTGATCTAATCTGTCTTTTAATTTTGTTTCTAATAATAGCTTTACCTATTTTTTTAGAAACCGATATACCTACTTTAATAATGTTTTCATCATTGTTTAAATAATGAATTACATATGCTGAATTTTTCTTACATTTACCTTGGTGAATAATTTCACCAAATCTTTCATTACTTTTTACTCTAAATTGCTTTTTCACCTTATTACCTTTAAATTAAGCGGTGAGTCTTTTTCTTCCTTTAGCTCTTCTTCTGGCTAATACTTTTCTTCCGCCTGCTGTTTTCATTTTTGCTCTAAATCCCGCTTTATGAGCGTGTTTTATTTTACTTGGTTGATATGTTCTTTTCATAATAAGTACCCTTTCTTAACGTAGCGTTTAAAATTATACGTGCACGCACGCTAAAAATCAAACATATAATTTATAACTAAGTAGAGATATAAATAATAATTTTCCTTAATATATAAAAATTAAGACCGCATTGTTTTTTACACATATGTGCTTTTTGTTATCAATTTTTATATAAATTATATATTATATTAGTTATTTATAACTAAGATTTTAAATATCAAAATTAGTTTACATAAAATTTCTTATACACATTTCAACATATTTTTATCAACATTTGAGTTGTCCACAAAGTTTTCCACATATTATCAACGTTGAAAAGGTTAAAAATATTAATATTTTTAACAATATTTAAAAATGTGGATAACTAAATTTTTTATTATTTTGCGTTTACAAAAGCGGTGGAAAACACTATAATGTGTCCTGTCAAGGAGATTAGATTATGGATCTATCAATAACCCAAACAAAAGAGTTGTGGCAAAGAATATTAAATAATTTAAATCAAAGATTAAATGATAAGACTGTATTTGAATATTTCTTT
This sequence comes from uncultured Staphylococcaceae bacterium, assembly GCA_964433025.1. Classification (GTDB taxonomy): domain Bacteria; phylum Bacillota_I; class Bacilli_A; order RFN20; family CAG-826; genus CAJOOD01. The sequence goes on along the minus strand of CAYSPV010000007.1, from coordinate 34,074 downwards.
GATAAATCCTATATTTTTAACATTGAAAACAGTGTTATGACTATTGTTTTAAACGGTCCTACCTCTAAACAATTAGTGTCTACAAAATATAAAGATTTATTAACTGAAATAGTTACAGAAGTAACAGAATCAAACTTTAAATTAGAATTTATTATTGAAGAAGAAAAAGAAAAAAATAATAAACATGTTAAACAAGAAGAATTCTTTAAAGCTTCTTCTTTAAATCCTTCTCATACTTTTGATACTTTTGTAATAGGTGCTTTTAATAGAAGTGCAGCACAAGCTGCATTATGTGTCGCTACTACTCCAGGAAAAATGTTTAATCCTTTATTTATTCATTCAGATTCTGGATTAGGTAAAACACATTTATTACATGCAATAGGTAATTATGTAAAAACCAATATACCTGGTTCTAAAATTATCTGTATTACAAGCGATGATTTCTTTAATGAATTTACTAATAGTTTATTGAAGGGGAAAGACACAAATCCATTAAGAGAATACTGTAAAACTGTAGATGTATTCTTAATAGATGATATTCAATTCTTAAATAACAAAGAGAAAACTCAAGAATTATTCTATTATGTTTTTAATGATCTAGTTTCTTCTAATAAACAAATAGTAATCACAAGTGATAGACATCCAGACGAATTACAAGGAATGGAAAAAAGATTAGTGACTAGATTTGTATCTGGTTTAACTGAAAAAATTAATGATCCAGATCCTTCTACTTGTGTTGAAATCTTAAAAAAGAAAATACAATCTTTAGATAATTTAAATACATTAACATTTGATGATGATGCCTTAGATTTATTAGCGAATAAATTCTCTAAGAATATTAGAGAATTAGAAGGTGCATTAAACAAATTAGTGTACCAGTCTATCTTAAATAAAACTAATCATGTTGATTTAAATCTTGCTATAGATGCAGTGTCCACGATTTCTGGTGGAAAATATGTTAAAGATGAGATTAATGAAGAAAAAATAATCTCCATAGTAGCAGACTACTACAACATCACCAAAAATGTCTTAATTGGTAATTCTAGAATTCAACAAGTATCACTAGCAAGACATATCGCGATGTTTTTAATTCAAGATACATTAGGTTCTTCTTTAAAGAAAATTGGTGCAGCATTAGGGGGTAGAGATCACACTACTGTAATGCATGGCATATCAAAAGTGGAAAAAATGTTAAAAAATGACCCCACGACTCAAAATGCGATCAAGGAGTTAAAATTAAGAATTAAAAAAGACTAATTTATTTTTATAAAATAAAATGTAGTATATAAAACTCAAATTTGATAAAATATATACGATACAAAATTGACTTATCAACATTTCCACATAGGTATACTACTAATAATAAAATTATTAATAATTAAGAAAGGAAATAAATTTATATGAAATTTACAATCATTCGTGAAGATTTTCTAAAAGCTCTAAATATAACATCTAGAGCTATAGCCTCTAAAAGCTCAATGCCTGCTTTTAGTAATTTTAAAATTGATTTAGATGAAACAGGTTTATATATTACAGGTTCTAACGGAAATCTCTTTATTAAAACTATGATTCCTTATAAAGAAGGAGATAGAGAAATAATTAGAAATTATAAAGAAGGCTCTACATTAATAAATGCGAAACTTTTAACAGAAATTGCTAAAAGATTAGAATCTTTAGAAATCACAATTGATGTTGTAGATTCCACGATGGCGACGATTAGTGATGGTAAATATGAATCTAAATTAAATTGTATTAGAAGTGAAGAATATCCAGATGTTGATTTAGAACCAGATGGACAATTTTTATCACTTAGCAGTGTAGATTTTATCACTATGGTTAATCAAACCGCTTTTGCAGCTTCTGTAAAAGAACAAAGACCAATTTTAACTAATGTTAATTTTGAAGCTAAAGATGGTGAATTAGTGGC
>CAYSPV010000007.1:26949-32047 GCA_964433025.1 uncultured Staphylococcaceae bacterium | reverse complement strand
ATTAATTATACTTTACAAGTAAACGCTCAAGAAATTGTTAAAGCTATCGAAAGAGTGTCCCTTCTTTCTATTGAAAGAGAAAATGTTGTTAATTTAACAATGTCAGAAGATTCTGTAGAGATTAGTTCTAAATCTGCTCAAATTGGATCTGCTAATGAAAAATTAGAAAATTTCCATTATTCTGGTCAAAGATTAGAAGTTAGTTTTAATAATGAATTTGTTTTAGCAGCAATACGCGCTTTAGGATGTGTGGATGTTACATTAGGATTCGTGGGTGAGATGAAACCATTTATTGTTAGAAACGATAAAGATGATTCAGTTATTCAAGTCATCACCCCAATGCGCACATTTTAGTTAAATAAAGACACTTTAAGCAACAAAACAAAATTTTAGATAAAATATACATATTTCTTCCTAAAGTTGCTAAAAAATACCTTTACAGGCTAAATAAGTGTAAAAAATTTATATAAAATAAGAGAATTATATTCTCTTTTTTATTTTGCTATGCTATAATTAGCGCTAGGAAGTTTTAAAAGATGTCAAAAAATGTCGTTGTTACAATTACTGATGAATATATTAAACTCCAACAATTCTTAAAGATGATGGATCTAATATCTTCTGGTGGACAAGCTAAGACTTATTTATTAGAAAATAACGTCCTAGTGGACTCTATCAAAGAGACAAGAAGAGGAAGAAAAATATATCCCAATCAAATTGTAACAATTAATAATGTTGATTATCAGATAACCTTAAAATGATTATAAAATCTTTAACGTTAAAAAACTTCCGAAATCATTCATCTCTGACATACAACTTTTATAACAACATCAATTTATTTATTGGAGATAATGGTGTTGGTAAAACAAACGTGTGTGAGGCTATTTATTTATTAAGCCTAGCTAGATCGTTTAAAAACGCATCGGAAAAGGAATTAATAAAGCAAGGTAATGATTTAGCCCTTATCGAGGCTAAAATTGCCTTAGGAAGCATAAATCACACGATTCAAATCTATCTACAAGAAAACGCTAAAAAGGTTCTTGTAGATAAAAAAGTAATAACTAAATTGTCAGAACTATCAAAACTAGTTAATGTTGTTTTATTTGAACCAAAAGACGTTTTGTTATTTAAAGGCTCGCCTAAAGATAGAAGAAATTTTTTAAATATCTCTATTGCTAAACAAAACGAATATTATCTTGAATTAATATCTAATTATGAAAAATTGCTAAAGCAAAGAAACAATTTATTAAAGCAAGATAATATTGATTATGATTTATTAGAAACTTTAGATGAGATGTTAATAAAAACATCTAAAGACATAATCTATCATCGCCAAGAATACATTAAAGACATTAACAATGTTTTAAATAAAATTGTCAGTGCAATATCTTATAAAGAAGACAATATTAAAAATCCTAAAATAGAATATTGTCCATTTGTTAAATTTGACTCTCAATTTATTAAAAGTGCAAAAGAGGCTTTTAAAAACGCACTTGAAAATGATTTAAAACGTAAGGCTACTACGATTGGTATACATAGAGAAGACTTTATAGTTACCATAAATGGTAAAAATATTGCTGATTATGGAAGTCAAGGCGAAAATCGCCTACTAGCAATAGCTATAAAACTCGCGCCTTACTTTTTAATAAGTGATCCTGATAAAAAGCCAATAGTAATACTTGATGATGTAACATCAGAATTAGATGAATTACACAAAGATAAACTATTAAAGTTTATATCTAAATTCCAACAAGTATTCATAACCGCTACAAGATTAGAAATTAAAGACGCTCATACATTTGTTTTAAAAAAGAAGGGAGAATAAAAAAATATGATTGAAGAAAAAACTATAAGCGTTAATGATGAAGAATTTGATGCTAAAAGCGAAGAAGTAACAATTGATGTTGATAATATTAAACAATCACATCCAGACATTGTTGAAATGTCTGAACTTTCAAAAGAAGAAACCGAAGCTGATAAAGCAGATGCAAGTTATACTGCTGAAAACATTCAAGTCTTAGAAGGTTTAGAAGCAGTAAGAAAAAGACCAGGTATGTATATTGGTACTACCTCAAGTCCAGGTCTTCACCATTTAGTATGGGAAATTATAGATAACGCAATTGATGAGGCTTTAGCAGGTTTTTGTAATGAAGTAGTAGTCACAATTAATAAAGGAAATACAGTTACTGTTAAAGATGATGGTAGAGGTATTCCTGTTGATATAGTCGCTAAAAGTGGTTTATCAGGCGTAGAAACAGTTTTTACTGTCTTACACGCTGGTGGTAAATTTGGTGAAGGTGGTGGATATAAAGTATCTGGTGGTCTTCACGGTGTCGGTGCTTCTGTTGTTAATGGTTTAAGTGAATGGTTAGAAGTATATGTTCATAAAAACGGTGGAATCTATTATCAAAAATTCGTTAATGGAGGACATTCTGTTGAACCTTTAAAACGCATTGGTGACTGCACCGATAGCGGCACTATCGTAACCTTTAAACCAGACGCTATAATTTTTACAGAAACAACTGAATTTAGCTTTGAAACTATCGCTGATAGAGTAAGACAAATGGCCTATCTTAATCGTGGTCTAAAAATGACTGTAAGAGATGATAGGGGTGATGAACCAGTAGAACAAACTTTCTGCTATCAAGGTGGTATTAAAGAATACGTCTTATATATTAACAATCATAAAACAGTTTTATTCCCTGAAATCATATATTGTGAAGGCACTAATGAAGTGGAATATCTTCCAGGAACTTTTGGTCGTATATATGTAGAAACTGCTATGCAATATAATGATGGATATTCTAGTAATATCTATAGTTTCTGTAATAATATTCACACTCATGAAGGCGGAACTCATGAAAGTGGTTTTCAACTTGCTATGGTTAGAGAAATTAATGACTATGCAAGAAAAACCAAACTTTTAAAAGAAAACGAAGATAACTTTACCTATGATGATATTAAAGAAGGTCTAACTGCAATTATTTCTGTTAGACATCCAAATCCTCAATATGAAGGACAAACAAAAACTAAATTAGGTAATGCTGAAATTAAAAAGACTGTCTCTCAAATCGTTGGTAATCAATTAGAAAGATTTCTAATTGAAAACCCAAAACAAGCCAGAATTATAATAGAAAAAATTATAAACGCTGCTAATGCTAGAATTGCCGCAAGACAAGCTAGAGACGCAACTAGAAGAAAAAGTGCTTTAGATGTTACTACTTTACCTGGTAAACTCGCGGATTGTTCCTGTAAAGATCCTAGCAAATGTGAATTATATATTGTTGAGGGTAATTCTGCAGGTGGAAGTGCTAAAAATGGTAGAGATAGAAATACTCAAGCCATTTTACCTTTAAGAGGTAAAATCTTAAACGTAGAAAAAGCTCAAGCTAAAAGAATATATGCTAATGCTGAAATTGGAAATATGATCACCGCGATAGGTGGGGGTATTGATCCAGAATTTGATGTTAGTAAGATTAGATATCATAAGATTGTTATTATGACAGATGCTGATGTTGATGGATCTCATATTAGAATCTTACTTTTAACATTCTTTTATAGATTTATGAGACCTTTATTAGAGCAAGGATATGTTTATATTGCTCAACCTCCTCTATATAAAGTCGATTACAATAGAAAATCTTATTATTGTTATAACGACGAACAATTAGAAGTATTAAAAAAACAATTAAATTTAAAACCTGGATATCCTTTCCAAAGATATAAAGGTTTAGGTGAAATGGATGCTTCTCAACTTTGGGAAACCACCATGGATCCTGCTAATCGTAAGATGTTACGTGTAACTATGGAAGATGCAATTAAAGCCGAACAAGTGTTTACAGATTTAATGGGTGATGATGTTATGCCTCGTAAAGAATTCATACATCAAAACGCTAAATTTGTTAAAAATCTTGATATTTAATTAAAGGAGGAAAATAACTATGGCAGATGAAAACAAAAATAAAACATTAGAAGAAATTGAAGATGGTATTGTTCCTTCTTTACAAGACACAGCGATTGTTGAACAAGTTCAAAATTCATTTTTAGATTATGCAATGTCAGTAATAGTAGCTAGAGCTATTCCTGATGTTAGAGATGGTTTTAAACCAGTCCATAGAAGAGTTATTTATTCGATGAATGAATCTGGTATGTTACCATCCACTCCATTTAAAAAATGTGCTCGTATTGTTGGTGATGTTATGGGTAAATATCACCCTCATGGTGACAGTGCAATTTATCAAACATTAGTTAGATTAGCCCAACCATTTTCTATGAGATATACATTAGTAGATGGTCATGGTAACTTTGGTGATGTTGACGGAGAAGAAGCTGCTGCAATGCGTTATACCGAAGCCAGAATGGCAAAACTAGCCTTAGAAATGGTTAGAGATATTAACTGCGATACAGTAGATTTTGTTGATAATTATGATGGTAGTGAACAAGAACCATCAGTATTACCTTCAAGATTTCCTAACTTATTAGTTAATGGATCTAATGGTATTGCTGTTGGTATGGCTACTAATATTCCACCTCATAATTTAGGTGAAGTTATTGATGGTGTTATCGCTATAGCAAGAAATCCTGAAATTACTCCAGATGAAATAATGGAAAATTATATTAAAGGTCCAGATTTTCCAACAGGTGGAATTATTTTAGGAAAAGGTGGAATAAGAGATGCTTATAATAAAGGAACTGGTTCTATAGTTATTCGCTCCAAAGCGGACATCGAAGCTATGGAACACGGAAAATCTAGAATTATAATTACTGAAATTCCATATCAAGTAAATAAAGCTAGAATGATTGAAAAAATTGCCGATTTAGTGCATGAAAAAATCATTGATGGCATTACTGATATTAGAGATGAAACCAATAAAGAAGGTGTTCGTGTTGTTATTGAACTAAGAAAAGATGTTGTACCAGAAGTTATCTTAAATCAACTATTTAAAAATAGTGATTTACAAGTTTCTTTTGGTGTAATTATGCTTTGCTTAGTTAATGGTGTACCTAAAGTATTACCAATTACCGAAGCTTTAAAAGAATATTTAGACTTCCAAGTCGATGTTATTAGAAGAAGAACGAAGTTCTTATTAGATAAAGACGC
>CAYSPV010000007.1:23823-26849 GCA_964433025.1 uncultured Staphylococcaceae bacterium | reverse complement strand
AATCACATATTAGAATCTAGAGAAAACATTATTGAAGTTATCATTCAAGAATTATTAGAAATCAAAGAAAAATTTGCCGATGATAGAAGAACTCAAATCTCTGATGATTTATCTAATATTGATGACGAAGATTTAATTCCAGAAGAAGATATTGTTATTACTTTAACTAAAAACGGCTATGTAAAACGTCAAACTTCTGACACCTTTAGAAGTCAACATAGAGGTGGAAGAGGTGTAAAAGGTATGTCTACTAATGAAGACGATTTAGTGGACATAATGGTTTATGCTAAAACCCATACTGACTTATTATTCTTTACTGATAAAGGTAAAGTTTATCGAGTTAGAGGCTATAGAATTCCTGAATTTAGCCGTAATAGTAAAGGTTTACCAATTATTAATTTAATTAACATTGAAAAAGATGAAAATGTTAAAGCTATTATTCATGCTGATGAATATGCTGAAAACCATTATCTATTATTTGTTACCACGAATGGTGTTGTAAAACGTACCGCGGTAAGTGAATTTGCTTCTATTAGACAAAATGGTAAGATCGCTATTTCACTTAGAGAAGGTGATAACTTATTAGATGTTAAATTAACTGATGGAAACACTGTTGTAGGTATTGCCGCAAGTAATGGTAAATTAGTTAAATTTAACGAAAACGAAGTTAGATCAATGGGAAGAACTGCTTCTGGTGTAAAAGGTATGGATGTATCTGATGGATCTTATTGTGTTGGTGTTACTACCTCGCTTGAAGGTCAATATGTCTTATCTATTACTCAAAAAGGTTTTGGAAAGATGTCATTATTTAATGACTATAGACAAACCAAAAGAGGGGCTAAAGGTGTTATAACTATTAAATCTAACACTAAAATTGGAAAACTTGTTTCTGTACGTGCGGTTAATGGTGATGAAGACTTAATGGTGGTCACTAATAATGGTATCATTATTAGAACCCCACTTTCTCAAATCAAAATCGCAGGTAGAAACACTCAAGGTGTCAAAATTATTAGAATAGAAGATAAACAAAAAGTTTCTTCTATTGCTATCGTGGAACACGTTGAAGAAGAAGTAGAAGAAAGTGTAGACACTACTTCTACTAGTGAGGAAACTACAAACGAATAAAAATGAAAGTTTTAATTAGTTTTGATCCTAATAAAAAACAAGATAATTTTGAAGGCTCTCGTTTAAGGAAATCTATAAAGGGAGCCTTAGAAATTTTAAATATGGAATACACTAGCAATATCAAAGATATTGATTATGATGTATTACATCTAATATCTAGTGATGACATATCACTTTTAAATAAAGCTAGTGAAGAAAATAAACCAATAGTGGTATCTTGTTTAAATGCTGAAAGTGACCCTGTAGCGGCCTTTTTAGATTTTGAATATAAGGATGGAAAAACTAAATATTCTCTTTCACATAAAACATTAAAATTCCTAAACAGCGTATCTAGAATTTTAGTGCCTACCTCTAAAGCTAAAGAAATATTAGAAGAATTTGGTGTTACCACTAAAATTGAAGTAGTTATGCCTGGTGTTAATTTATCTAGATTTGATATATCTGATGAAGAAAAGAATTTATTTTATCGATATTTTAGAGAAGACACAGATAAAAAATTAGTAGTGGGTAATGGCTCTTATGATGATATAGATGGTATGGGAGCGTTTATAAACGCTGCTAAGATGTCTCCTAACGCAATATTTTATTTCTTTGGACAATCTAAGACTTTTTCTAAAAGCATTATTTCTAAATTAGAAAAAGTTGCACCTCCAAATTGTCATTTTAAAGAAATAGTGCAAGATGATATATATAGAAGTGCTTTAGTTAATGCTTCTATATTTGTTCTTCCTTGTTATAAAAACGGGGGAATTATTTCTTTACTTGAAGCTATGGCGGCTAAATGTGAAATAATTGTTAGAAGACAAGATTTATTAGAAGGCTTTATAATTGATGGTGTAAATGGTCATATAGGCCAATTTAGTGAAACCCTCGTGGATTTAATCAAACAATGCCTAAACGGCACTTTAAAGACCACGATTGGAGAAGCTTATAAACAAGTTTCTCAATATTCATTAGTATCTTTTGGAGAAAAACTAAAACAAGTATATGAAGATGTGAATAAATTTGAATTTATATTAAGGAGAAACAGCGATGATTGATGTTAATTTAATTAGAAATAATCCTGATAAAGTAAAAGAGTCACTTAAAAAGAAATTATATGATGTAGACTTTAGTGACTTTTTAAAATGGGATGAACAAAGAAAACAATTAATTATTAAAACCGAAACCAATAAAGCTGAGCAAAATCAACTCTCAAAATCTGTTCCCAAGGTTAAAAATGAAGGTGGAGATATTTCCAAAATCTTTGCAAAAGTCAAACAACTTGCTAAAGAAAACGAAGAATTTGAAGAACAATTAAAAGATATAAACAATAAGATTTTTGAATTTGTAAGCGCTTTACCAAACATCCCTGATGATGATCTAATCGCAGGTGATAAAGAAAACAATCAAACACTTAGATATTATTTAGAAAAACCTAATTTTGATTTTAAAATTAAAGACCATGTTGAACTATGTGAATCTTTAGGTCTTATTGATTTTGAAAGAGGAGCAAAAATTGCAGGTAGAGGTAGTTGGGTATATACAGATAAAGGTGCATTATTAGAATGGGCACTTATTAATTTCTTTATAAGCGAACATTTAAAAGATGGATATACCTTTTTAATGCCTCCTCACACTTTAAATGAAATGTCAGGATTTGTCGCAGGACAATTTCCTAAATTTAAAGAAGATGTATTTTGGCTAGAAAATACAGAGCCAAGAAGGTTTTTATTGCCCACTGCGGAAACTGCATTAGTTAATTTTCATCGTAAAGAAATCTTAAAATTAGATGAATTACCTAAAAAATATTTTGCTTACACCCCATGTTATAGAAAAGAAGCAGGGTCTTATAGAAGCGAAGAAAGAGGTACGATAAGAGGATATCAATTTAACAAAGTTGAAATGGTGCAATATACCAC
>CAYSPV010000007.1:18699-23723 GCA_964433025.1 uncultured Staphylococcaceae bacterium | reverse complement strand
TTAGAGCCAATTAAAAAATAGGTTTCCAAACAAATTTATATTTGTTTGAATATTTAATTAAATAAAAAAACCGCTGGAAACGGAACCAACGGTTTTTTCTTATGTCACACTTAACATTAACTATTTTGAATTTTTAATTGCAGCTTGAGCAGCGGCTAGTCTTGCAATTGGGACACGATATGGTGAACAAGAGACATAGTCTAATCCAACTTTATCAAAGAATTCGATTGATAGAGGATCACCACCATGTTCGCCACAAACACCAACGTGTAATTCTTTATTTGCAGCTTTGCCTTCATCGGTTGCAATTTTAATTAAACGACCAACACCTTTAGTGTCTACGTGAGCAAACGGATCTTGTTCTAAGATTTTCTTTGCATAATAATCTGGTAAGAATTTAGAAGCATCATCACGTGAGAAACCAAAAGTCATTTGAGTTAAGTCATTTGTACCAAATGAATAGAATTTAGCTTCAGGAGCGATTTCTGCGCTTAATAAGGCTGCTCTTGGAATTTCAATCATTGTACCAATGTCATAATCAAGAGTAGCGTTATTTTCTTTAATAACTTTTTCAACTTCTTCAATTAAGATTTCTCTAACATAACGGAATTCTTTTAAATCTAAGGTTAAAGGAATCATAATTTCCGCAGTTAATTTTTTACCTAAATCTTTTTGAGCTTTAATAGCAGCTTCTGCGATCGCTCTTGCTTGCATACGACCAATTTCTGGATATGAGACGTCTAATCTACATCCACGGTGGCCCATCATTGGGTTAAATTCATGTAAATATTCAATTCTTTCTTTTACATGTTCAACAGTCATATTCATAGCAGCCGCTAATTCAGCAATTTTATCTTCTTCTTGTGGTAAGAATTCATGTAATGGTGGATCTAATAGACGAACATTAACATTCATACCATTCATAGACATATATAATTTATAGAAGTCATCTCTTTGATATGGAAGAAGTTCCGCTAAAGCTTTTTCTCTATCTTCAACAGTTTCAGAAAGAATCATTTTTCTCATATGGAAGATTCTTTCAGCACCAAAGAACATGTGTTCAGTACGACATAAACCAATACCTTGAGCACCAAATCTAGCAGCGGTTTCTGCATCACGTGGAGTATCAGCATTAGCGCGTACTTTTAAGCGTCTATATTTGTCTGCTAAATCCATGATACGTTTAAAATATCCACCTAATTCAGGATCAACTTTATCAAGGTTACCAGCATAAACATTACCAGTAGAACCATCAATAGAGATAACATCATCAGATGTATAAGTAACACCATCTAATTTTAATGTTTTTGCTTCTTCATCAATAACAGCAGCAGAACATCCAACAACACAGCATTTACCCATACCTCTAGCAACGACTGCGGCGTGGCTTGTCATACCACCTCTCATGGTTAAGATACCTTCACTAGATACCATACCATCGATATCTTCTGGAGAAGTTTCTGCTCTAACTAAGACAACTTTTTCACCAGCGTCATGTCTAGCTTTTGCTTCTTCAGCAGTAAAACAGATTTTACCAGAACCCGCACCTGGAGAAGCAGGAAGACCTACACCAATAGGAGTAGCTTTTTTAACTTGAGCAGGGTCAAATGTTTTATGTAATAAAGAATCTAAAGAACCAGCTTCTACTCTTAATACTGCTTCTTTTTCATCAATTAAACCTTCATCGATTAAATCACAAGCAATTTTTAAAGCTGCAGCAGCAGTTCTTTTACCATTTCTTGTTTGTAAGAAATATAATTTACCATCTTCAACGGTGAACTCCATATCTTGCATATCACGATAGTGGCGTTCCATATTGGTAATGGTTTCACAGAATTGTTTATAAACATCAGGCATTCTAGCTTTTAATTCTTCAATATGAAGTGGTGTACGAATACCTGCGACAACGTCTTCACCTTGAGCATTTGGTAAATATTCTGCGAATATTTTCTTTTCACCTGTAGAAGGAGAACGAGAGAAAGCAACACCTGTACCAGATGTTTCTCCTTTGTTTCCAAACGCCATTGATTGGACATTAACAGCGGTTCCCCATTCATAAGGAATGTTATTCATTTTACGATATGTATTAGCTCTTGGATTATCCCAGCTTCTAAATACTGCGGTAACAGCTTCAATTAATTGAACATATGGATCAGTTGGGAAATCTTCATTAAATGTTTGTTTATAGTAAGCTTTATATCTAACTACTAAATCTTTTAATTCTTCAGCAGTAACTTCGGTATCTAATTTATAACCGCGTTCTTCTTTTAAAGAATCTAACATTCTATCCATATCAGTTCTTGGATGACCTTTAGCAATGTTTGTAAACATTAAAATAAAACGACGATAGCAGTCATAAGCAAATCTTTCGTTATTAGTTTCTCTTGCTAAAGCTTCACAAGTTTGATCATTTAAACCTAGATTTAAGATGGTATCCATCATACCAGGCATAGAAACACGAGCGCCGCTTCTAACAGACACAAGTAGTGGATTTGTTGTTCCACCAAAGGTTTTTCCTGTTTCTTTTTCAACGCCCTTAATCGCGTCGTCAATTTCTTTTACCAAATAATCTGGTAGTGTTTTTTTAGATTGATAATACAATGTACAGGCTTCGGTTGAGATTGTAAATCCTGGTGGAATTGGTACACCAATAGATGTCATTTCCGCTAAGCCAGCACCTTTACCTCCAAGAAGTTCTTTTCCTAATCCATGAGCTTCTTTAAAAGGGTAAACATATTTTTTTGACATACGTACCTCCTTAGTACTAATCTAACGCAGTATGTATACGTTAGAAATTACGTAATAATATTATCATAGATAATAATTTCTAACTACAAAAAATCAAAAATATTTTTAATATTTTTTATAATAATCATCAAAAAATAAAAAATAACGGCAGTTTCCACTTACCGTTATTTATGTAAATTAGATTAATATCTTTGCAAAAGTTAATTATTTTAGAAAATATTAGCTTTCTGTTTGTTCAATATCTTCAGGTTTAGCCATTGGGTTAACACCAGAGAATTGAGAATTATAAAGATCAGCATAGAAGCCACCTTTTTTAAGTAATGTTTTATGATTACCGCTTTCGATGATATGACCTTTATTCATAACAATAATTAATTTTGCATTCTTAATCGTAGATAATCTATGGGCGATAATAAACGATGTTTTATTTTCCATAAGTTTATCCATTGCGTCTTGAATTTGCATTTCTGTTCTAGTATCAACACTAGAAGTAGCTTCATCAAAGATTAAGATTTTTGGTTGTGACACTATTGCTCTAGCAATAGTAATTAATTGTCTTTGACCTTGTGATACATTTGTACCATCTTCATTTAACATGAAGTTATAGTTATTTGGTAAGGTCTTAATAAAGTGGTGAGCATGAGCCGCTTTAGCGGCTTGTATAATCTCTTCATCAGTCGCGTCATTTCTACCATATCTAATATTATCTTTAATCGTACCTTCAAATAACCAAGTATCTTGTAAAACCATACCTACAGAGCCTCTTAAAGCTTTTCTTGAATAGTCTCTAATATCATGACCATCTAAGATGATTTGACCATTATCAACATCATAGAAACGCATTAATAGATTAACAATAGTGGTTTTACCTGCACCAGTAGGTCCAACAATTGCAACACTGTCACCTCTATGAACTTTTAAGTTCATATCAGTAATTAATTCTTTTTCTTTATCATAAGAGAAATCAACATGTTCAATATCAATATCTCCTAAGATGTTATCTTCAGTATCAATACAATCTTCTTTATCAGGTACTGATTCTGTTTCATCTAATACTTCAAAGATACGTTCTGCAGAAGCAACAACACTTTGAATTGTGGAAGCAATTTCTCCGATTTGTTGGAAGGGTTGTTGGAATAGATTTAAATAAATAAAGAAGGCGGCGATTGTTCCTATTTCTGTAGCAGACATAATTGATCCACCTGCAATACATACACAAACATAACCAACGTTATTTACAAATCTAATAAGAGGGAAGATTAAGAAAGATAACCATCTAGACTTCCAGTCAGCTTCTTTCATATCTTCACTTAAGGTATTAAATTTAGCTAAAGAATCTTCTTCTTTGTTAAATAATTTAACTACAGTAAAGCCTGCATATTGTTCTTCGGCAAAGCCTTCAACTTCCCCTAAACGGGTTTGATATTTAACATATTGTTTTTGTGATTTTTTAGCTATAACTACAGTGATTAATAAATCAAATGGTAATGTACATAAAACAATTAAGGATAATTGCCAACTTACCACAAACATAACTACTACAACTGCGATAAATAAAGCAACACCAGATATTGTTTGATTAATAATAGTGGATAATGATCTAGAAATAGTATCTACATCATTAGTGCCTCTAGATAATAATTCACCAACAGTATGACTATCATAATATGATAGTGGTAATTTATCTAATTTAGTCTTTACTTTTTGTCTTAATGTAAAGGCATAATTAGCGCTTATTTTGGCTACTGTCCATTCTGCTATCCAGGAAATAAAGGCACTGAAGAAGTAGAAAGCAATAATAATACCAAAATCAACAATCATATTATTCCAGTTAATAGTGATAATATTATTAACAATGTTAATATATTGTCCTGTATATGCACCATCACTTAATGTGGCAGCGCTTATATCAGCAGAAACACCATTGATGATGTCTCTTAAAAACATTGGGGATAATGCATTTAATACAGAAGAAATGACTAAGATTACGGCCACAACAATAAACGAAGCTAAAAGAGGTTTAAATTCTAATAATAAGCGTTTACCAGTGCCTTTAAAGTTTTTAACTTTATAAGTATCAAATTCCATTTTTCTTGGTGGCATACTTATTTATCCTCCTCTTCTTTAGATTCTAATATTTGTTGTTTCATCTTAATGGTCTTTTCAATTTCTTCTTCATCCAATTGAGATTTAACAATTTGTTGATAGACAGGACAACTTAAAAGTAAATCATCATGTTTACCTTGTCCTGCGACTGTTCCATCATCTAAAACGAT